>RKRN01000314.1 GCA_007571365.1 Candidatus Latescibacterota bacterium | reverse complement strand
CAAAGGGCAGGTCGAAGTTGCGCGAATTGCCGGGGTTGGTGGTAAAAAAGGTAAAGTTGCCGTCGGCGTCGGCCCCAGAGCCGTCGACGCCTAGGTACTGTTCCGACTCTGCGGCACTGTCGATGAAGATGAAGTCGCCGCTCTCGTTGGCCTCGACAATGCCGTCGCCATTGTCGTCCGAGTAGCCGAACTTGCTCATACGCGAGACTTGCGAGAGCTTGATCTCGTAGAAGGTATTGTTAGAAAGCGAGTGGCTCATCCCCAGATAGGCCATCGTCCCCAGCTTCTTGTTGCCCAAGGCTCCCTCGGGGAAGTAGGCGTAGCGACCGCTAAAGTTGCGATTGACCCAACCTCCCAATTCACCGCCGTCGTCGATCATCACGTTGCCGGTCAGCTTGACATTCTGACTGGGCCGATTCGTCAGCTTGAGCGAATAGCGCTGCGAGCGGTTGAGCATGTTGGGGAAGAGTCCCTCGTCGTTGAGATAGCGCGTAGTAAGATAGAAATGGGTGCGCGGCAACAGCTTGCCTCCCAGCGACAGCTCCATCTCGGTGGAGGGATTGTCGCCGTAGGTAATTTGCTCGGGGTTGAAAACGTAGTACTGATCGGCCTTGGCCTTGTCGGCCTCGTCTTCAGAGGCCAGTAAGGCGTCGCGCGACGCTAGGTAGCGGTCGAAATAGGTCTCGCCCGATTCGGCATCGGCTATGCCAGCGTACACGTCCGGCCCGGCGTTTTTGTAGCCACTGAAGCCGCGCCGGACAAACAGCCGCCCCTCTAGCTGGTCGCCGCCTTCGCGCGTTACTACGTTGACGATGCCAGCACTAGCCGCGTCGTACTCGGCGTTGAAGGTGCCGGCGATAATGTCCAGCGACTGCACGTTGCTGGCATTGACGCCGACCGAGGTGAACTCGCCAGCCGAAGTGCGATTGACATCTACATAAGGATTCCAAGTGACCAAGCCTTCGCCAGCGCGGAAATACGTGTCCGACACGTCGATCCCATCGACGAGTACTTTGGCCTCGGCCTTGCGACCACCGCGAATATAGCCGCGAAACACGCTCGGCGTCGTGTTGATCAAGTCCTGTAAGTCGGCCACCGGCATAGTGTTGTTGAGCTCGGCGCGGCCGATCGTCGCCCGGCTAGTAGTCAGCGAACGCTCAACCAGCGGGGCCTCGGCAACCACCGTTATGGCCTCGCCTTCAATCGCCTCAGTCTTTAACTCGAAATCGACCGTCGTCGTCAGGTCCAAGCGGACCTCGATCTCGGTCTGGCGCACGGTTTGGTGCCCTATGTAACTAGCTTCGACTGAGTACGTGCCGGGAGGGATATTGAGCAAAAAATAACGTCCTTTATCGTCGGCTGTAGTGCCGACCCGCTCGCCACCCACTGTGGCGACCACATTGGCCCCAGGCAAGCCTTGCCCGGAATCGTCTTGTACTACGCCGGCAATTTTACCGTTGCCAGCAAACGTCGGCAGGGCGAGCAGGGTGCAAAACAGCACCGCGGCTAGAGCCGCCGGCCACTTTCGCCTCTCCATGTGCATGAGTGCCTCCTGTAACGTGCTAGAGGTGGAGTAAAATCTAGCGCCTTTGCCGCAAATTTTGCACAAATGCGCCACAATCAAGCGATAAATGATATTAATTTGCGCCAACTCGATCAATCAGCACAAAATCAGGCTAAGCCCAAAGACAAAAAATTCAGGCCAACTCGTCAACAGGCACAAAAGCCGGTTTGTCCCGGCAACTCGGCCGCCTACTGCCCCTCCCGCCAGGCGACCAACGGATGCTCGCGCCGCTGCATGGGGAACTCCACCCGCCCGCCGCTAACCTCCGCCTCGTAAGCCGCCAAAATCATCTCCAAAGCCGCCACGGCGTCGCGTGCGCTCGACAGCGGCTCGCGGTCTGCTTCGGCCGCGTCGATCAAATCGGCGACGGCCAAGTCGTTGCCCGTGCTCAGCGATTCGTCCGCCACTCCGTCCAAGGCCATCCACTGCTGGCTCGCATCGGCCGGATCAAACACCCGATGCGGATAGAGCATGGCCGGGCCACTGCCGCCGCCGCGCAGCGCGATCATGCCTTCGCTGCCCTCGATCTCCATGCCCATCCGCTGGCCCCCGCCCTCGACGTATTTCCGCGAATCAAAAAAGCCTGACACCCCGCTCTTAAAGGCGAAGTAGCTGTTGATGCAATCGCCGGCTATAGGTCCCACCGGCTCGGTCGCCTCGCGCACATCTTCAACCTGTAATGCTCGGCCTTCGTGCGCGACGTGCGCCGTCATCCACGCCACGTCGCCGACGAACAGGCGCATCATATTGAATAGGTGCGTCCCCAACACTATCATGTCCTCGCCACCGCCGCGCCGATCTTGTTTGCCGTGGGCGCGAATCGCCTGCACCTCGCCGATTCGTCCCTGCGCCAACATCTCCTTGACCTGCCGGATGCGCGGTAGATACGCTCCCTGATGCGCCACCGCCACCTTGCGCCCGGTCTCTTCGGCCTTAGCCACAATTAGATCGCCGTCGGCCAAGTTCCACGTCATGGGCTTTTCGCAGTACACGTGCGCTCCCACCTCCAAACAGGCCAGTACCATCTCCAAGTGGCAATCGGTCCAGCGCGGGCCGACCGTCACCACCTCCGGCTGTTCGGCCTTTAGCATCTCGCACC
Source organism: Candidatus Latescibacterota bacterium (assembly GCA_007571365.1). Classification (GTDB taxonomy): domain Bacteria; phylum Latescibacterota; class UBA2968; order UBA8231; family UBA8231. The sequence goes on along the minus strand of RKRN01000314.1, from coordinate 3,784 downwards.
AGTCGGCGTACGCCCGGGAGGCCGCTAGTTCCTCCTGCTTGGCCTGCCGTTCTGGCGCGTCCTCATCGGCGACCGCCACCACCTCAATACGCGAGTGGTTCTTCAAACCCAAGTGCAGCCCATGTCCCCAATTGCCCCGCCCGGTCCGACCTATGGCCGCTGCTCGATACATCTTGTCGCTCATGCTGTGCTCCTTTGAGTTACTGAGTTACGTTTATCGCGGGATATTATAAAGCACACTCTTCTAGCGTACCCTCTACCTACCGCACCCCCACGTACACCACATTTCCCATCTCCCCGAGGCAAAAGTCAATCACCATCCATGCGGCTGCGCCCATGAGTTGCCCAGCGATCAGCCCGGCGAAGAACGGCTTGTACGTGAGGTAGCCGTGTGTGCCGGTGAACTTGAAGATCACGGCTTTGCACAACCAGCCCAAAAACACCGAAAACCACGCCACGCCCATGACCCAACTGTCGCTCACCGGCAGGCCGATGTAGTGCAGCGGCCACCACGGAAAGTGGTGCTGCATGTAAATCAGCCCGCCCATCAAGGCCGCACCCACGCCCGTAAACAGCAGCCGTGGGCGGATGTGATCCCAGCCGACGGGATTGTGAATTTTGTCCTCCAAGAAGCGATAGGCCAGCGTCGGCACCCCGAATTGGCGCAGGTTGATCCCGCCGTGCGTGTAGTTCAAATACAGGGTGATCCAGCCGGCTCCCATCATGCCGACGACGACCGCGATGACCAGCCCCCAAAACAGGCGGCGGTGATTGGCACCGTGCCCGTGCGCCAGCTTGAGCGCGTTGGCCGTCGAAGCCATGACCGTGGTGCGCATTTCAGCGGCCCACGAATAGCTCAGGCTAATTGACGCCAGCCCCTTCCAGCCGATGGCGTCCGTGCCCAAGGTATAGACCACAAAGGGCTGCGGCAGCATCGTCGAAGCGGTAAAACCCACACCGCCTTGGGCAATGACCCGCGCAATGGCTAAGAAAATAGCAAACGCCCCGCCGCAAAACACCACCGCTGCCACCAGCGGCACCCCGCTCAGCAGCAGCCAGCCAAAAAAGTAGGCCGCGCAGACAATCCACAGCCACACGGCCGCCCGGTACGAGAGAATTTCGTCGCCATCATCGGCCTGCGCTCTGCGCTTAAACGCCGCGCTACACACTTGGCGCAAGTGACCCCGCGCCGTCCACAAAATCGCCGCCACCAGCACCAACATCGCCCCCATCCCCTGATGCGACAGGGCCACCGAAGAACCTGTCAGTGCCTCGTTGTGCCCTTTGACCTCAAAGCCGATGACATTGAAAATTCCGGTCTGGCAGCGGCTCAACAAGTGGAAAAACCACACTGAGAAGGCCACGTTGAGATTGAGGAAGTACGCCACGCCAATGATGGCGAAATTGACGAAGATATGCAGCCGCACACTGTCGCGGAACAGCATTAGCGGGTCGAACACCAGCCGCACCTCGGGCACGTAAAAGAAGTAGTGATTAAGCCCGTCCAGCACTTGGATGGCAAAGGGCAAGGCAAACCCGACCCACATCAGCGGATTGCGAAACAACGGCGGGAAAATGCCCTCGTCGTTGCCGCGCAGCATCTCTAAGGGCACCTGTGCCAACGGGAACACCAGCCGCTCCTGTTCGACCCAAGGCCGCCGGAAGACGACCATCGTGGCGATCATCAGCAGATAAACCGCTAGCATCGCGCTGCCCCAAGCCATCAGCGGCACCAGCCAAGCCCCCCACGGAATGCCCATCCCCGCCGGTAGCCCTTCGTAGAAAAAGCGCACGGCCTCAGTTTCGTGCGGCGCAAGCCAAGCGGGAATCAGCGGTTGAATTAGCTCGGTCCAGCGGTTTTCTGGCGTGGCGTAGTAGAAGGGACGAGTGAGGATGTGGCACAGGTTGGTCACCAACCCCCAAGTGGGAATCGCCGACGCCACGACCATCATCGCGTACACGACCACCAGTTCGCTCGTGCGCAGGGCCCAAGACTTGACAGTGGCTTTCAACAGGGGATTGACCAGCCCGACGAGCACCAAAAAGACCATCATCGCGCCCGCCGCGATGTAGTCCGAGGTCAGGCCGGCGTTTTGCAGAACGAGTACTGAGTAAGGACAAGCCAGATTCAAAAACAGAGCCGCGCCCGCGCCCAATACGAGGGCCCGCCGCGTCACTTCCAAGCCAATTCGCTCCTGGTGCATAGCCGCAAAATAGCCGCTGGCCCCAGCGGCGGCAACCTTCGACGCTGATCATCCGGGCTTGCAGCTATCTGGCGGCTCATAGCGATTGGACCGACGTTTTCTGGGCGTTAGTTAAGAGTGATTATTGAACTTCTCCAGCCGGCCCGGCAGAGCCGGTCGTCCCGGCGGATAGACCGGCCTAACGCGCTTCTACTGCTGGCACCGGCGTCGGCCCCTTGCATAGGTTATGCTTTAGTTATAAATCCTGTATTGAGGAGACGAGCAATATGGCCCTTTTAACCGACGAAGAATTGCTAAAGACGCTCGAAACGCAGCTGCCGGCTCTGCTCAAACGGCACCCAGAGTTAGAAACGCGCCTCTATACGGCGTTCATCGACGCGTTTGCCACCAAGAAGGAAGTGGCGGCCGTGCTTTCCGAACTGCATGTCTTTCGCGGCGAGTTCGACCAATTCCGCTCGGAAGTCAACGAGCAGTTCGGCCAGATGAATCAGCAGTTTTCCGATCTGAAACAACAGTTTTCCGATCTGAAACATTGGGTCGCTATGAATGTCGGGGGGTTCCAGCGGTGGGCGGGGAGGAAGCTGGAAGACGTGGTCGCCGGGACGCTGCGCCTTGCCTTGGAGCGGCAAGACGTGGCCGCGGAGAACCTGCGGCTACGACAGCGGCTAACAGATGTGGAGGGCGTGATTGGTCTGGTGGGGCGGAGCTACGAAGTCGATATTCTGGTCGATAACAGCTCATTACTCGTCTTTGAGGTCAAGTCGGTATGTGAGGCCGAGGACGTAGAGCGGTTTGTCGATAAGGTGGCTTTGGCGCGGTGGCATCATCCACAAAAAACAGTCCATGGCGTCATCGTCAGCTTGGCCCCAGACGACGAAGTTAAAGCACTATGTGCTAAGCAGGACATCAAGCTGGTGAGTTGAGCCAAGGCGGTTGGCATCGCGCCGCCGCGATGTAATCCGAGGTCAGGCCGGCGTTTTGCAGAACGAGTACTGAGTAAGGACAAGCCAGATTCAAAAACAGAGCCGCACCCGCACCCAATACGAGGGTGCCCCGCGTCACTTCCACAGCTAATGCGCTCCTGGTGCATGGCCGCAAAATAGCCGCTAGATCCGGTAGCGGCAACCTAGTTACGCCGCTTGGGTCGCCAACGTTCCATCGCTGTATCCTTTTCGCTACACACCAACACCGCTGAGCCGCCGCTGCTCTCTGAACCACCGCCGTGGCACGATTCTTGCCTGTTGTTTCTACGGACGCATGGCCGAATTCGATATCGTCGCCAATTCGCCCATTTCGCCCTCCCCTCGGCGGCGAAGAAGCGTTGGTGCGTTCTTGCGCTGTTGATCGGGTTGGTCTATCGTACTGACCATCATCTCAGAGGAGACCATGGACGAATCGTCGGTAGCGCAGTTTTTGACGTATAAGGAATTTGCCCGGGGCGGCTGAGCACGAGCGTCCGGCAGGCCGCCGAAGACCCGCAACCGAAAGGACGCTGCTATGAGCGAACCTATTACTCAAGCCCAAGACCATGAAGGGCGCATTGGACGCCTCGAAGGCATCGCCGAGCTACTCATTGAGCA
>RKRN01000137.1 GCA_007571365.1 Candidatus Latescibacterota bacterium | reverse complement strand
CCGGATCGGTGAAGGTGCGCGGCGGCGGCGGATACGTGGGATCGTTGTGGTAGTAGCCTTCGCGCACGGCGGTGGAGCGGGGAGAGAGCAGGAAATCGCTGGCCGGGTCGTAGTCGGAAAATTGTTGCGGGGTGTCGTCGAGCCCCATGCGCCAAGGAAAGCCGTAGTGATGCCCCTCTCGCAGCCAGTTGAGTTCCTCGGCCATGTCGCGGCCCGGCCCGTTTTCCGTGGCGAAGAGATCGCCGTTGGGGGCGAAGGCGAGGTCGTAGGCATTGCGCAAGCCCTCGGCAAAGAGGAAGCCTTGGGCGCGGAGCGCGTCGCGGTCGTTGGGCAACACGAGGTCGCGGGCGTCGGTCGGGATGCGCAACATGACGGCCGTGAGCGCGGTTTCGCGCAGCCCGGGGAAGTGCCCATCCCCGTCTTGTATTTCGCCGTGATCGGTGCGCGAGCCACTGTTGATAAAGAGCGAGCGGTTGTCCGGGCTGACCACGAGCGCGTTGACCTCGTGGTTGTAGATGCAGTCGCAACGCTCATAAGGGGCGGTTTCGGCGAGCGTGAACCAAGTGCGCTTGCCACTGCTTGGATCGATTTCGCCTTTGGTGATGGTGGCGATGTTGTAGATGGACAGGTCAATGCGTTTGAGGACGTAAAAGGTGCCGTCGGCATCGATAAACAGCGCACTGGGCCGGCTAAACCCATGGTCGGCGGCCGTGTACACCGTGCCCGACGGCACGAGCGTAATGTCGCCGTTGGTCTTGAGGATGTAGCGGTTGTCGGTGGTGGGGTCGCGGCCAAAGATGGCGGCGGCGCGGATGGCGTCGATGGGAACGTCGGCCGGCAGGTGGTCCGGGTCGAGTTGCTCCCATTGCCGCTGGCCGGTGTCGGCATCGCGCAAAACGCCGCGGGCGAGGGCGAATTGGCCGCTGTTGCGAGGGCCGTGGCGATTGGACGCGAGATAAAACGAGCCGTCCGGCCCAATGGCAAAGCCGGTGAAGCCGCTGCGGATGCCGTGGTCGTTGTGGGAATACGCCGGGACGCGCTCGGCCGCCGCTAGGTCAAGGCGTTCGATTGCGCCGTTTTGCCGCAAGGTGTAAAGCGCGTCGTCGCGTGGATCTTTGGCGATGCGAATGGTGCCTTGAGCGACGCTGAGGATGCGGCGGATTTGGATGTCGGCGCGGGTGGCTTGCGGTTGGGCATGCGCGGTGGAGCAAAAGGCCGCGAGCGCGATGAGCGGGAGGCACCCGATCCGCAGAATCAGTTGATAGGCTTTGAGATAGCGTCGAGACGCCCTCAATCCTAGGCTCGCACAACACCCAGCAATACTCCAGTTTGTCGTTCCCGCGTACGCGGGAATCCACTGGGGGAGGAGGCGAATGAATGGCACGAGAAATTTTAGCACAGCTCACTTAAGCAGCATTAGTTGGCGAGTGGCGACAAAGTCGCCGGCCGCTAGCTGGTATAGATACGCGCCGCTGGCTACCGGTTCGCCGCGGTCGTTGCGGCCGTCCCATGGCCGGCGGTGGTATCCGGCCGGCAGAAAATCGCTGATGAGGGTGCGGACGCGCTGGCCGCTGATGCTGTAAATGGCCAGTTCGACTTGGGACGCGAGCCCGAGTTGGAAGCCTAGGGTAGTACTTGCATTAAAGGGGTTGGGAAAGTTCGGCGCCAGCGCAAACTCCGCAGGCACAACGCCTTCGGCCTCGGCAACGGCCGTTTCGGTTGGGGCCAGCGGCAGGACGATTTCCCACAGCCCGCGCTGTCCGCTCCATTCGATCACATAGAGGTGCTGTCCGATGATTTCGGCGTCAATGGGGTTGGAGAATCCGCCGACGATGCGGGTGACGTGCGCTTCGTAATGGTCGCCGATTTTGTGCAGGTCGAGGTGTAGCAGATCTTGGCTGGGGTCGTTGAACGGGCCGGCGACCCCGTCGCCGTCGGGATCGCCCCTGGTCCAGCTCAGCACGAAGCCGTCGCCTTGAAACGGCGCGGCGAGGGCATGGTCCACGTCGAACACCAGCCCCAAGGGCGAGCGGTGCGCGGTGAAGGTGCCGAAGCGCACACCCTCTTGGCTGGCGTCCTTGATTTGGCCGTCGGCCGGGTCGCGGTAGGCGTCGGCGTCTGGGCCGCGATTGATCACCGGATCGGTGAAGGTACGCGGCGGCGGCGGATACGTGGGATCGTTGTGGTAGTAGCCTTCGCGCACGGCCGTAAATCTAGCTGGAAGCAGGAAATCGCTAGCCGGGTCGTAGTCGGGAAATTGCTGGGGAGTGTCGTCGAGCCCCATGCGCCAAGGAAAGCCGTAGTGATGCCCCTCGCGCAGCCAGTTGAGTTCCTCGGCCATGTCGCGGTCGGGGCCGTTTTCCGTGGCGAAGAGATCGCCGTTGGGGGCGAAGGCGAGGTCGTAGGCATTGCGCAAGCCCTCGGCAAAAAGGAAGCCTTGGGCGCGGAGTGCGTCGCGGTCGTTGGGCAGCACGAGGTCGCGGGCGTCGGTGGAGACGCGCAAGACGATGGCGGTAAGGGCGGTTTCGCGCAGCCCGGGGAACGCGCCGCCGTTGCCGTCTTGTATTTCGCCGTGATCGGTGCGCGAGCCACTGTTGATAAAGAGCGAGCGGTTGTCCGGGCTGACGACGAGTCCGTTGACCTCGTGGTTGAAGATGCAGTCGCAGCGCTCATAGGGTGCGGTTTCGGCGAGCGTGAACCAAGTGCGTTCGCCGCTGGTTGGATCGACTTGGCCTTTGGTGATGGTGGCGATGTTGTAGGCAGACAAGTCGATGCGCTTGAGGACGTAAAAGGTGCCAGCGTCGTCGATAAACAGGGCACTCGGGCGGCTGAGGCCGTGATCGGCGGCTGTGTACACCGTGCCCGCTGGCACCAGGGTAATGTCGCCGTTGGTCTTGAGTGCATAGCGCGTATTGGTCGTCGGGTCTTTGGCGAGGCTGGTGGCGGCGCGGATATCGTCTATAGGCACCGCGGCGGGTAGGTTGTCCGAGTCGAGTTGTTCCCATTGCCGCTGGCCGGTATCGGCGTCGAGCAAAACGCCGCGGACGAGGGCAAACTGGCCGCTGTCGCGGGGACCGCGGCGATTGGACGCGAGGTAAAACGAGCCATCCGGCCCAATGGCAAAGCCGGTGAAGCCGCTGCGGATGCCGTGATCGGCTCTGGAATATGCGGCCGTATGTGTGGCTGCCGCTAGGTCAAGGCGGTCAATCGCGCCGTTTTGCCGCAAGGTGTAAAGCGCGTTGTCGCGTGGGTCTTTGGCGATGCGCAGGGTGCCTTGGGGCATGTTGAGGACGCGGCGGATTTGGATGTCGTCGCGGGTGGCTTGCGGTTGGGCATGGGCGGTGGAACAAACGGCAGCGAGCAATGATGCGGCGAGGGCAACGTAGCGGAGGGGCATGGAGATCCTTTCGTGGCTTGCTTATTGGGGCGGGTGGAATGGGGCCGGGGAGGCAACTGCTTGCCGAGAGCGGACGGGTCCAAGACTATCAGACGAGGGAACTAGGGTGGGCGACCCTGCTGCTGTCGGGTTCCGGTCCGGCAATAAAGAGTCATTCGTCAATTTTCGTGGAGGTCGGGCGTTCGAGCCAGTAGGACGCATCCGCCAGTTTTGGGCATGAATTTTCAATTCATCGAGGTTTTCCACTGCGGAAGCGGGTAGGACAATGTCTGCATGGTATGGATTATTTGGTAATGGTGAAGGGTTGACCCGTCTCCCGTTGCTCTCGGCCTGCTGGACGGCGACGACAGCCCAGCCGTAAAATTTGGTATTGCGGCCAGCCGCCACTGTATCGCCGTTTTTTGTCAACTGCTTCAATGGCGCAAGATCGAGCCGATCGACGGAAATTTGAGGGTTCCCCAATCTTTCCAAAAAGACTCTGAATGGGACCCGGCCACGCTTAGCACTCTTCGCGTTCCTACTCGAAAATACGCCGCGACCAAGGTTTTCACATGGTGAGATGGTTGCTGAACTCAATGTCCGGGCTTCCTGAGCTTTGCCAGTGCTTCACGCACAAAATCATCCGGTAGAGTTTCAGCCGTGGAATATCTGGCCCGACGATGCCCGGCCTTCAAATTTGCAAGGCATAGGACGCTTCCTGCTGGTTCACACAACAACAACATTGACTGGCCTGTCCCGTCCGGCGCATCAATGGCAACCTCACCGTCCGGCATGGAATAGACCTCGTAGCGCCGGTTGGAAGTGTCGAACAGTTGTTTCAACAAGCGCTCGGCGTTTTGTATAACCGTTGCGGACGGTTCAGGGAAACCCTCTTCCCTCGCATCTTCATAGATATGCTCAAGATCTTCTAAGGCATCAGCAAGTGCCGCAGGAATATCTTCCGCACCGTGTCCCGTAAAGATGCCTCTCAACCGACTCTCTGGAGAAGGCGAGAGCCTGTGAATAGCTACGCCACGGTGTACTTCAAACGAAGAGGCACTGGAGTGCTTGCTTACCTCACTCCACGTTGAAGATAACACTGTGAGATACATATTGTGGACGTTCTGTGAGGCCGTTTTGGGCGATTCCGGTAAGCCCTCTAGACTTGCATCTTCACCGCTCTGCACAAGACCGCATGAAGGGTCGGGAAGCGGACGAAAATCTTCTGCGCTCTGGCTCGTAAAGTGGAGATGTTTCGGTAGTATGAGGTACTCTCGGAGGTCCCCAAACTGAGAGGCCCGGCGCAGCTCTCCTAAATTTACCGGAGACACGCCTGCCGAATCACCTTCCACAGGAGGCTCTAGCGATATGACTGGATTGGGACTCAAAGACGCCGACGATACAGGCTTGTCCCAAGGGGGAATAGTCGATCTGGGTTCATTGAGTGCCACAGTCATTCCATCTCTCCTGATAGAATCTTGCTTAGCTGACGAACATCCTCCGCGTCTTTTTGCCGCCGTGGACGCTTGGCTCGGCGCACCATTGGTCGCGCAAAAGGGCGATCGGGTCCAGCACTTCCGCTGCCAAGCCCAACAGCTCCACCAAGACGGCGCGGTCGAGAGCTTGGCGCACGTCATCTCGATACGCCTCGTTGGCCGGCAGGAACACCTTTTCCTTGAAGCGATCAAAAATGACCTCGGCTTGGGCTAGCTGCTCTTGGCTGAGGGAGCGCGGGGCCAAGACCGTCAGGCGGGGCAACTGCGTGATCGTGAGACGGGCCCGGCCTTGCTGTTGGCGAGTTCCAATCCACCAGAAGGAGAGCAAGCCCAACGTCGTGTTGGACCACAAGACGAGGGGATAGGTCCACTCCTCTTTCTCTAGGATGAAGTTGGGCCATGCGGTGCCGCCAATCGCCTTGGCCGGCGTAAGGCAGGCCGTGAGGCTTTGCGAGTTGATGCGAAAATCGAGATTGAAGTGCAGCCGCGAGGCCGTGCGCTTCCACGCGGATACAGCGCGGTCGTCGCAGCCGGGACGCACCGCGCCTTCGCTATCGGGCGGGACGACGAGGCTCCGCTCCCGGCTGGCGTCGTGGCTCCACAACGCCGGATATTGCGGCACCCCTTGAATGGGGACGATGTCAAATGGCCCCCGCGGTGCTCGACTGCTCGTCTTTCCTGAGATGTCGCGGTGGAGCAGTCCCTTCTTGCCGATAGCCCCGAGGCCGGTCGTAGCAAGTGGCGCAGCGTATCCTCGGGGCAGTCGGAGCGTTTGTTCCAGCAAGCCAAGCACCGCGTCGGCCAGCGTGGTTTCGCGGAGAAATGCACAGCCACCTTGGCGCAAGGGGGCGCGGATGTACGTGCCGATAGTTTCGCTATCGCCCATGCAGAGCCGCCCTTGCCGGGTTTGGGGTGAGAGGCAGCCCACGGCTCGCGCCATCTCAAAGGCTTCTGCTAGGCTTTGGGGCCGGTGGCGGAGATTGACGAATAGCGTTTCCCCGCGTCCCTCGCGTCCAGCGCGGCATTTGGTCGCTATCACCAGCGCCTCGGCCATGCCCGTATCCGCCGAAAAGGCCCGGTCGGTATTGCCGTGTGCGGCAATAGTCAGCACGGCCAAGTCTTCGTACTCGCGCTCCAACAATCGGCGCATGTCTTCCCAAGAGCCACCGCTTATGCACGACGCCGGTAGCACCAGTGCCATGACGCCGCCGGGCTTAGTTTTGGCATGGGCGAGATCGATGAAATTGGAGGCCAGTCCGGCGTTACCGTGACCTACGGGCTGGGCCAACCGACGCCGGATTTCAACCAGTCGCTTGGCCATGGCCTGCTGCTCCTCTTCACTTTTGCCCAACCCGGCAAACGACGGCACGGGTACTTCGGCCTTGTCGTGGTTGGTGGGCCGCGTAAACGGCGGATTCATAATCACCAAATCCGCCGTTGCGCGGGGGAGAATCATGTCTTGGCTCCCCGCGCTTTCCACATCGGCCCCGGTGCCGTGCGCCACAGTAGCCCCGGTGCCAAACAGCGACGGTGCCGTGTCGTCCTCAATCAGATCAAGGGCCCCCAACGCCATCGTCCGCCGCTTTTCCTGACTCTGCTGTCCGTAAGGCAAGGTGTGGACGCGGGTGCGGCCAAACGTCGTGCTCGGATGGGCACTCGACAGCATAGACGCAGTAAGGTGGGTGGCTGCCGGCATGATGTCGGCGGCAATGAGGGCGCGTTCCATCATCGGCCGGTGCAAGGTCTGATCGTCGCCGCCAGTGCGCCGATAGCGAGCCGCTAGGGCGCGATACGCCGCCGACAGCAACGCGCCCGTGCCGCAGGCCAGATCGGCCACTTGCAGGCGAGTGAGCGCATCTGCATCGCTCCAATCCGCGTCGACCCGCGACACCGCCAATTCGCCGAGCAGGGCCGCCGAGGTCGGCAGCGTGTAGAACGTGGCGAGGAACTTGCGGTCGGCGATGAGCCGTTGGAACATGCGCCCGGACAGATCGTGCAAGGTGGTAGCCCCCAAGCCCGCCAGATCGCTGGCCGCCTGCGCGAGGCGATTGAGCACGGCCTGCGCGGTGTCGTCGGGAATTGGCCGCAGCAAATCCGAGGCAATGCGGAAGATGGGGTAGTAGTTGATGGTGTCGAGGATGTGCTGCCAGCAGGCGAGCAACCGGCTCTTGCTGACGTGGTTGCGCCCGGGAATACGCAATTGGTCGAGGGTCGCAATGCCGTGCGCTTCCACAATCGCGGTGTGAAACACGAGTGCGTTGGCGACGATAGCCATGGCCATGCGCGAGGTTTGCTCGCCGTCCTCTTGGTGGAGCCACTGCGCCACAATCGCCAGCGCGTGGGGGCCGGCCGTTTCGCGCAGCTTGCCGGCAGCCTCCCCGATACTCTGCTCTAGAATCTGCGTTCCCTCGGCGAGCAGCCGCTCGGACAGCGAGACATTTTCAATACAGCTAGCCAAGTCGTCTATGCTGCCGACGAGCCAACCTGTAGTCGGCCAGCGCACGGCCGCGTCTGCGGCTTGCAGCGAATAGGTGCAGTAGCGGAACTGGGCGGCCTCAATATGCCGCTTCAAGTCTTGCTGCGGCACTTGGCTCAGTTCCCGTGGAACTTGGACGGCGATAGTCTGCTCGATCCGATCGCCGTTGTACTGCAAGAATTGCCCCAGGCGGCTCTGGGCATCCACCTCGACGCTGTGGGCTGGCGTGAACTCGGTTTCTAAGACGACCGGCAGGCCGCCCGGCGGGCGAATGACGATATCAGGCCGCAGGGCCGTCTGCTCCACGCCGGCGTGGTCGCGCCAACGCGGATGCTTGGTCTTGAGCACATCTAGCAGCCGGACGTTGAAGGCGATCTCGTTGGTGTGGGGCATGGAGGGAGGAGGTTCAGTCTATTTGCATGGCTTGGGCCGATAGTTTTTCGGCCAACTTAGTTGATGGAATAATATCGACCACATTCATCATCTCTCTGGTCAACGGACTTTTTAGAAAACCTCTCAACCTGTCTGTTAGGTAGTCCAGCACAATAGAATCCGACGACTCGGAGGTTATTACGAGCCAGAATTGAAACGCATTGTTTGGCAGAAAGGCTTTCACATCATCCCGCGAGTTTGACAGGCGACACAATACCAACATTGACCCGTACAGTTTAAGCCGGTGCTCTTTAAGCACTTCGGCGTAAAGCAATTCAACTTGGTCGGCGGCGTTGAGATAGGCGTATTTCTGTTTGAAATCAGTTATCGTGCTCTCTAAGTCGGTTTCTTCTATAAAGACAAGGCTTTCTTTTTTTTTGCTAATCGCTACATAGTCGCAGCACTCGCAGGTCCCAAGCCCGGCGGCTCGGCGCATATCGGAGTCTCTGATCGTGCTGTCCATCCGATACGCTTTGAAGCTGCCACCGACAGACTGTATTGGCTCGGCAAATGAGGATAGAGGCATTCTACAACCCTTGGATGTAGAGATCGGAGAAGGGCTTGGTCAACGACTGTTTAACTTCGGCCATAACCGCGTCTATATCGTCGTTCCATGCGTCGTCCGGCGGGAACTTGTTTAACTTGACCAGTGCTTGGTTTTCTGGCTTTTCCTTTATCTGGACCTCAAGCCACTTTAGGATCGTCATGCTATGGGTGGAGATCACCACTTGGACCCCTTGGCGAGCTAGTTCAAAGAGAAAGGCCGCCATCTCAACTTGCCAAGCTGAATGGAGATTCGACTCAGGTTCATCGATAAAAAGAAAAGAGCCGCGGCCTAAAATCCCACGCTCAATCAACAAGGCTAGCATCCCCAAGTTGGTAGTCCCGGCCGCCGTGAGAGAGAGCGGAATCGACTTGCCGTTTTTTAAGAATTCGAGATCGCCCGCTTCGCTTAGTGAAATTTGCCCGCCAATCGCATGGTGCAGCCGTTTGTGGATACTGGCGAGAGGATGATCTATGCGCTTTCGTCTGAGGGCAACAGCCATGTCGTAGAAGTAAGCGGGGACTCCGTGCAAAGAATCTCCAAAAAGGGAATGGGGATGCGCGTCGAGCTTAATGGATTCCAAAGCACTTTTCAGTTTCCAATAGAGGGGCGATTCTAAATAGAAGGTCGCGGGGAGTGCTTGTGTATTTTGAACGACTTGTGGCTCGAAGTCCGCCCCCTGCAATTGGCCCACGCTTGGGACGCTAAAAAACAAGGGCGAATCGCCGTTCCCTTGGAGCTCTGCAAGATCAGATACTTGAAAATTTCTGTGTACGTTCTGACGAAACTTAAGTTTCTGACCCGCAGGGATCATCAGGCTCACATTATTGAAAAAATTTGCCAAAATGTCTATGGCGGTTTCAAGCTGGTCATAAATCTCGGACGGCAAAGCAAGGAGCTCTTTTTCTTTTTTTTTTAGAACTTGAGACTGTCCCCTTTTAAGAGATTGAAACTGTTTCCTTATCTCCTCAAGCTCAGCCATCAATGCGGGTTGCACCGACTTGAGTGCGTCGAGTTCATTTTGGCTAGGATGATTGGGAACGGTCTGTCGCAGAATGGATTCGATTCTTTTCAGTCGCCTTCCAATGACGGCCGAGAGGCTTTCTGCTACCCTGCTACCGCGGTGCTCTAAAAGTTGCAAACCCAGTTTGATGCCGTAAGTCGTCGCACTAAAAGACACTAGCGCGTGATTTGCGTTCCGCGCCTCCAGCATTGAATACAGCATTTTCGCAACGAACGTCTTACCCGTGTCGTTCGGCCCGGCGAATACCGTGAATGGGCCAACGTGGATGGTCGCCCGGTCAATCGGGCCAAGATTCTCAATTTTTAACTCAAGATCCATTTAAGGGCCTATTCGTCCGCAGTTAGTCCAGTAGCCAGACTTTGTGGTAAATCGCTGTTGATGCGCTCGCCAAAGAGGGTGTGCGAGGTGGCGTGGGAAATGCGGATGGATACGAGCTGGTTGGGCGCGGCCGTTTGCGGGAAAATCGCCGTCTTGCCCTGCCGGGTGCGGCCGTAGTAGCGGGGCTGGCCGTCGGCGGCTGGCCGCTTGGACGGACCTTGGACGAGGACCTCAACTGTGCGGCCGACTTGCCGCTGGTTGAGCTGGCGCGAGATCTGCTCTTGCAGAGCGATGATGTGCTGGAGGCGCTCGCCTTTGACGGCTTCGGGCACGTCGTCGGGCAGCTTCTTGTGGGCGTAGGTGCCTTCGCGCTCTGAGTACTTGAACATGAACGCCGAGTCGTAGCGGATCTCTTCCATTAGATCGCAGGTCTGGCGGAAGTCTGCGTCGGTCTCGCCGCAAAAGCCGGTGATGATGTCGGTCGTCAGGGCGAGGTCGGGCAGGGCGGTGCGCAACTTGTGTACGAGCTGGCGGTATTGCTCAACCGTGTACCCGCGACGCATGCGGGCGAGTTGCTCGTCTGAGCCGCTTTGCACCGGCAGGTGCAGGCTTGGGCACACCGGTTCGCACGCGGCCATGGCGTCGATCACGCGGTCGGTAAAATCGACCGGATAGGGCGAGGTAAAGCGCACCCGCTCAATGCCTTCGACTTGGCTGACCTGCCGCAAGAGCTCGGCGAAATCCACGTGGCCGGCGCGGTAGGAATTAACGGTCTGGCCGAGTAAGGTAACTTCCTTAAACCCCTCGGCGGCAATGCGTTGGACTTGGCGCACGATCTCTTCGGCCGCTACGCTGCGCTCGCGGCCGCGGACAAAGGGGACAATGCAGAAAGTGCAGAATTTGTCGCAGCCGCGGATGATGGTCACCCAAGCATTGGTGCTGGTGGTGCGCTGGGGGTGGACGCCGCTGTAGTTTTCAGAGCGGTCGAGCCGCACGTCTAAGAGTGCGTCGTCGCTGGACTGAGCCAGAAGCTGGGGCAGGCGGCGGTAGGAATCCGGCCCCATGACCAGATCGACAAAAGGAGCGCGGGCCGGCAGGGTTTTGCTCAGGTGTTGGGCCATGCAGCCGAGGATGCCCAAGGTGAGGTTGGGGCGGTGGGCGCGCAGGCCGTTGAGCTGGCTGACGCGGCCAATGACCCGCTCCTCGGCGTGCTCGCGCACCGCGCAGGTGTTGAGCAGGATGATGTCGGCCTGCGCGGCCTGCGCGGTAATCTGGAAGCCGGCACCGGCGAGGATGCTGGCCACCAACTCGCTGTCGGCCACGTTCATCTGGCAGCCGTAGGTCTCGATGTACACGCGGCGGCCGGCCGGACCGGGGCGCGTTGACACGGGCTGGTATTCGACGGTTTCGAGGAGGGGCAAGTTCATGGGCGCACTCCAAAAGTTAGTGCTTCGCGGGCCTGCTTGATTTGCACGTCCACGAATTCGTTGGCGGTGGCCGGGCCGGCGAAGAGGACCTTGACGTAGTTATCGCTCAAGCCGATTTGCAGGCCGGTGGCGGGGTCTGAACGCCCTTCGGCGAGGACTTGGAGCGAGCAGCCGACAAAGCGCTGGTGGAAGGCCAATCGCTTGGCTGCGCCGAGGGCGATGAGCACTTGAGCGCGCTCCTTTTTGACGGCGGCTTCTTGGTGCTCGGGCAGACGCTCGGCCGGAGTGCCGGCCCGCTGGGAGTACGAAAAGACGTGGAGGTACGTCAGCGGCAGGTTGGCCAGCAAGGCGCGGGTTTGGGCAAAATGCGCGTCGGTTTCTCCGGGGAAGCCGACCATGACGTCGGCACCGATGGCGCAGCCGGGGATGAGGCTGGCGATTCGCTCGATCCGTTCGGCGTAATAGGCGCGGGTGTAGCGCCGCCCCATGCGCTTGAGCATGCGATCGTCGCCGCTTTGCAAAGGCACGTGGAAGTGGCGGCAAATCGCCGACGAAGCGGCTGCTTGGTCGATTAGCGCGTCGGTGACATAACCCGGTTCAATGGAATTGAGGCGAATGCGTGCCAAGCCGTTGATTTGCTCCAACGCGGCGAGCAGCTCGACGAGGGCTTCGGGCTGGCCTTGGTCGAACCCGTAGCGGCCGGTGTGGACGCCGGTCAGAGCCAGTTCGCGGTAGCCGGCTGCGACCATGCGCTGGGCTTGGGCGACGACTTCGGCGGCCGGGCGGCTCGCGCTGTGCCCGCGCACGGCCGGGATGATGCAATAGGTGCAGTGTTCGTCGCAGCCGTCTTGGATTTGCAGGCTGCCGCGCGTACGGCCTTGGGGCACTGCGCCGTCAATGGCGAGAAATTGCTCAGTGCGCGGCCGCGTTGCCGAGGGCGCAGGGGGCTCAGCACCTGCTAGATGCGCTTCGAGCAGCTCGACGAGCTGAGCCTTCTCGCCGTTGCCCACGACCAAGTCGGCCCCGGCCGCAGTGAGGTCGGCTGGTCGCCGCTGGGCATAGCAGCCGGTGGCGACGATCTCGGCGCTTGGATTGCGCCGCCGGGCGCGGCGCACGGCCTTGCGTGAATCCGCATCCCCGGCACCGGTGACCGTACAGGTATTGACCACGTACACGTCGGCTTCAGAGCCGAAAGACACGACTGAATAGCCGCGCTCGCTCAGGCGGTGGGCGAGTGCTTCTACTTCGTAGGCATTGAGTTTGCAACCCACGTTTTGCAGGGCCACGCGCATGATTGGAGTGCTCATAAGTGAGAAAGAAAAAGGCTTGATTTGGGCAGAAGAAATGGACAGTAAAAGCTATAAAAACAAGGGGATGTTGACAAATCGGGACCGGGTCTAGCGGAGGATCTGGCTCAGGCCGGTTCGAGCTGGGCGTAGGCTACGGCGATGCGTTTGGTCTGCGTCTTAAAGCGAATGGAGAGCTTCATCTTTTCGCCGTGCCCTTCGCGGCTGACAATCTGCCCGCGCCCCCATTGAGGGTGGCGCACCCACTGGCCTATGGCGAGGAAGTCGTCTTGAGCGACAAGTTCGTCGAAGCCGGGCGACTGCTCGGCGTCCCACTCGTAGTGGACGCCTTGGGGTGCCTTTTTGCGAGGCGGCGGGCCGACGCGCTGGCGCGAGCGGGCAAAGCCCTGGTCCAGTTCATAGCTCTGGGTCGTCAGCTCGGGGGGAATTTCGCTTAAAAACCGCGAGGGTTCGGTTGCCTGCAGCGAGCCGTACGCATAGCGGCGCAGGGCATAGGTGAGGCTGAGCTGCTCTTGGGCGCGGGTCATGCCCACGTAGCAGAGGCGACGCTCCTCTTCAATGGCTTGAGCTTGAGGGTCGCCGACGGCCCGGGCCGTGGGAAAGAGGTTTTCTTCGAGCCCGCCGACAAAAACTAAGGGGAACTCCAAGCCCTTGGCGCTGTGCAGGGTCATCAAGGTAATGGCGTTGCCGTCGCCGTCGTTTTCGTCGGCCGAGGTCAAAAGCGACTTCTCTTCGAGATAGGTCGCCAAAGTCGAGTCTGGGTTCGCGTCGGCGTATTCGGTCATCTCGGCCAGTAACTGGTCGAGATTCTGCCAGCGGGCCTCGGCTTCTGGAGTGTTTTCTGCCGCGAGCATGGCGCGGTATCCACTCTTTTCGACGACCGCAAAGCCTAGTTCGGGCAGGGAGCGGGCCTCGGCCGCAGCCATGAGTTCGCCGAGTAGGGCGGCGAAGGCCGCCAAGCTCTTTTGCGCTCGTCCGCTGAGGTCGGGCACATCGTCGAGGTGCTCAAGGGCCGTAGAGAGGCTCCAGCCCTTGCCTTGGGCGAAAGCCTGCAAGCGGGCGAGCGAGACCTCGCCAATGCCGCGGCGCGGCGTATTGACGATGCGCCGCAGGGCCGTGTCGTCGGCCGGGTTGACCAATAGCCGCAAGTAGGACAGCACATCGCGGATTTCGCGGCGATCGTAAAAGCGGATGCCCCCGACGATTACATAGGGAAGACGGGCGCGTTGCAACTCTTCTTCAAAGGGCCGCGATTGGGCGTTGGTGCGGTAGAGCACGGCGGCGTCTCCGAGCCCGTAGCGGCCCAAGCGGTCGTAGCGGCGGATGGCATCGACGACGTAGCGGGCTTCGCGGCGGTCTGAATCGCATTCGACGACCGCGACCGGGTCGCCGGCCGGGCCGGCGGTCCACAGCTCTTTGCCCTTGCGGCCTTGGTTGTGGCTGATGACGGCGTTGGCGGCGGCGAGGATGCGGCCGGTGGAGCGGTAGTTTTGCTCTAGCCGCACTAGGCAGGCGTCTGGATAGTCGCGCTCAAAGTCGAGGATATTGCGGATGTCGGCGCCGCGAAATTGGTAAATTGACTGGTCGTCATCCCCGACCACGCAGATGTTGCGGTGCAGCGCCGCTAGCTGGCGGCAAAGTAAGTACTGGGGCCGATTGGTGTCTTGGTATTCATCGACGAGCAGGTGCTCAAAGCGCTCTTGGTAGGTTTGCAAAATGGCCGGGTGGCGCTCGAACTGGCGCACGACCTCAGTGAGTAAGTCGTCGAAATCAAGGGCTTGGTTGCGGCGCAACTCGCGCTCGTAGTCGGGGTAGAGTTCGGCGATTTGCCGTTGGTTTTCGTCCGCTTGATGCGCGAATTCTAATGGGCCGAGCATGGCGTTCTTGGCGCGGCTGATCTGGCTGACGACCGTGCGTGGGGTGAGTTCGCGCTCGTCGATTTGGTGGGCATTGAGGACGCGGCGGATGGTGGCGCGGCGGTCGTCTTCGTCGTAGATGGAGAAGTTGGGATCTAAGCCAAAATCCGCGGCTTGGCGGCGCAGGATGCGCGCACAGATTGAGTGGAAGGTGCCGATCCACAGTTCGGTAGAAGCCGAACCCACGAGCTGCTCAATGCGCTCGCGCATTTCGCTCGCCGCCTTGTTGGTAAAGGTCGCGGCGAGAATGCGCCACGGCGGTACGCCGACTTCTTTGATGAGGAAGGCGATGCGATGCGTGAGAACGCGGGTCTTGCCCGAGCCGGCCCCGGCGAGGATTAACAGGGGGCCGCCGGCGGCTTCGGCCGCCCGGCGTTGCGCTGGATTGAGGGCGTCTAGTATGGACATCCTCAGTTCGTCTGTATGCGCTGGGCTAACTTGACTTGGCGCTTGGCGCGCTCGTGTTCCCGGTTCGTGCGGCTGAAGATGTGGGTGCCATCGCCGCGAGAGACAAAGTAGAGATACTGGGTTTCCGCCGGATAGAGCACCGCGAGGAGAGCCGTGCGGCCGGGATTGCTGATAGGGCCGGGGGGCAGGCCGTGGTGGCGATACGTGTTGAAAGGCGAGTCCACCTCCAAGTCGGCATAAGTCAGCCGCTGCTTGTTCACGCCGAGCGCGTAGTTGACTGTTGCACAGGATTCGAGGCGGCGTTTGAGCTGGAGGCGGCGTTGGAAGACGCCGGAGATAATAGGCTGCTCTTCGACCGCCACTGCTTCGCGCTCGACGATTGAGGCCAACGTCACAGCTTGGTGCAGCGAAAGGCCGAGCTCCTTGAGCCGTCGTTGGTGTAGGGAGTCGGCGAATACGCGGTGGAATTGGTCGACCATGCGCGAGGCGATGGCGCGTTCATCGGCATTTAGGTCGAAGAAGTACGTCTCGGGGAAGAGGTAGCCTTCGAGCGTGGCCGCGGCCACGCCGAGTTGACGGATGAGATGCGGGTCTTCGGTGACGGCGATAAAGCGAGCCGAATCCGCCACGCCGGCGGCCTGTAGCTGGCCCGCGATCTGGTGGCGATTCAGCCCCTCGGGGATCGTCGCGGGCTGGATTTGGATGGGAGCCTTGAGCAGGGATTGGACGATAGCGGCTGTGGTGCCGATGCCGTCGATCTTGTAGGTGCCGGCCTTGAGCTGACGACCGAGGCCCTTGAGCCGCACGGTCCAGGCAAAGACGTGCGCGTTGTGGATCAGATTTTCCCGCGCTAGCAACTGGCCGATCCAGCGGGCACTCGCACCTTGGGGGATGTGGATTGTACGCGCCGGGTATTCATAGGTCGGTTGGTTCAAATACCAAAACCCCCCCAGCGGCAACGCCGCCCCCACCAGTGCAATAGCCGCGACGAGTACGAGGGCGCGGTAGCCGCGTGCAGACTTGGATTGAGTTGGCATACTGTTGGCCTTACCTAAAAGGGATGCGGGTGTGTCGAGTTTCGCGCCCGTCTATAAGGGACGGTGGGCTGCGAACTAAGGATTCAGGCTAGCGCAGAAGTATGAATCGGGATTTTTTACCACCAAGGCTGAGATAAAAAATGTATAAGAAAAGACAACCCCTGTCAATCTACGTCGCTCGCTTGACGCTGGCAGAGAATCCGGTTAATTTCCCCAACTTTTGTCTTGTCTTGTCGCCTCAACGCGCCCGGCTTTTCGGCGCAGGAGAACTTCGTGGACCCCCAAGCCCAAGTGCTCATCAGCATCTCGCAGCTTTCCCACATCTATGCGGATACGCGCCGGAAAGCCGGGCGCCGGGCACTCCACGAGGTCGAGCTCGACATTCACGCTGGGGAGACGATGGCCTTGTTGGGACCCAATGGTAGCGGTAAATCCACCCTCTTGCGCGTGCTGACCACTGCGCTGGTGCCTACCTCGGGGGCGGTGCGAGTCGGCGGCGTGCTCTTGGGGCAAGATTCATCGGCGGTGCGCCGCCAGTTGGGGATCGTCTTTCAACACCCCGCGCTCGACGGGAAAATGACGGTCGGCGAAAACTTGCGGATGGCGGGTTTGCTCTACGGCATGGGCCGCCGCGCCGTGCGCCAGCGCAGCCAACAGTTGCTGGAGGTTGTCGGCTTGTGGGAACGGCGCAACGAGCAGGTGGAGAAGCTGTCTGGAGGCATGCGGCGGCGCGTCGAATTGGCCAAGGCGCTGCTGCCAACGCCAGCTATTCTCGTGCTCGACGAGCCGACGGCCGGGTTAGATCCTGTGGCGCGCCAAAATTTCTGGAGCCAAGTAGAGGAACTCAAAGCAGACGAACAACTCACGGTCGTGGTCTCGACCCACCTCTTAGACGAGGCCGAGCGCGCCGATCAAGTCGCCATTTTGCATCAAGGGCAGGTACTCGTCTGCGGCCCCCCAAGGGCCTTGCAGCACCAGCTAGGGCGCGAAATCCTCACGCTGCGCAGCGACGATGCGACCGCCCTGCAAGCTGCACTGCTCTGCGACATGGGCCTAGAGGGCCTAGTCGTCGATCAGGACTTGCGCGTCCCGCTCAAAAGCGACATCAGCCTCGACGAGGTATTTCAGCGCTTCGGCTCCCAGATCCGGGCGCTGTCTTTGGCACCGCCCTCGCTCGACGATGTGTTTGTGTGCTACACTGGCCAGCACCTCGAGGAAGGAAACGCGGCTTGAAGGGGGCGTGGGTTCTGGCCCAGCGCGAAGTGCTGCGCTTTTTTCGCCAGCCTTCGCGGCTTTTGGGGAGTTTGGTGCAGCCGCTAATGCTGTGGTTTTTCATGGGCTCGGGTTTTGCCGACAGTTTCATCAGCGGGGACAGTCAGTTGAGCTACAGCGAGTTTTTCTATCCGGGCATCGTGCTGATGCTCCTGCTCTTCGCGGCCATTTTTTCCACCATTACCCTCATCGAAGACCGCAGTGCTGGCTTTTTGCAAGGTGTGCTGGTAGCCCCAGTGCCGGGCCTGAGTATAGTGCTGGGCAAACTGGTCGGCGGTACGCTCGTCGCCTGGTTGCAGGTGCTTGTGTTTTTGTTATTAGCCCCGGTGGCTGGCATTGGCTTGTCCATGGAGATGATCTTGGCCCTCTCAGCCCTTTGTGTGCTGATTGGCATGGGCTTCACGGGTTTGGGCTTTATGGTCGCGTGGCAGTTGGATTCAGTAGCTGGCTACCACGCAGTAATGAGTGTCGTGCTCATCCCCTTGTGGTTTCTTTCCGGGGCACTCTTTCCCATTGCCGGGGCGGCCCCGTGGCTCGAATGGGTGATGCAGTGCAATCCCGTGACCTATGCGCTCGTGGTTTTGCGCAAGGCGTTCTACTTGCTGCCGACTCAACTGATAGCCGATGTGGCGTTTGTGCGTGCCCTGCTGATTACCGGCGGATGGACGGCCCTGACGACGGCCGGGGCCGCTTGGGTAGTGGCCCGCAGCCGCCGTTCCTGATTTTAGCGTTGGTACAGCATTAGATAGACCACCACGCCGCTAACCGAGACAAACATCCACGTTGGCCAGACCCAGCGGGCCAACCGACGGTGGCGGGTAAAGTCTTGGTTGTAAGCGCGCCAGACGACGAGCACCACAAAAGGGGCCATTAGCGCGGCGAGGATCACATGGGGTATGAGCACGGCGAAGTACAAAGGGCGGGTCCAGTCGTGGTGGGGATAGGGAACTGAACCTACCTGAACGTGGTAAACCAAATACGAACAAAGGAACAGTGCGGAGCAGACGAGGGCGGCCAGCATGGACTTTTGATGGGCTTGACGTGCGCCGTGGCGGATCTGCAGGTAGCCGCGCACGAGCAAAAGTGTGCATAAGGTGTTGAGGCAGGCGTTTAGCGTGGGAAGATCTGAGCTAGACACGGGACACGGGCTAAATAGAAAAAGTAAAAGCGGGCTGGCGCACGAGTCGCCAGCCCGCTTTGTGTGGTGGAGCCGCCACCCGGACTCGAACCGGGGACCTACTCATTACGAGTGAGTTGCTCTACCAGCTGAGCTATGGCGGCTATGCTGTGCCGTAAAAACTAGGTGCGGTCAGATACAGTGTCAAGAACGGCTGCGGTTGGCATCGCCGCTAAAACAAATTGAACAGTTTGTCTATCGCATCGGCAAAGCCGTTGCGGGGCCGATCGGCGTCGCGCGACTTGACGGGGGCGCTGTGTTCGTTGGCGACAAACCGCAACAGACCGATCGCGGTAGCATAGCTAGGGTCGCTGACCTCGGTGGGGGCGATCACGTTTTGGGGGACGCCAATGCGGACGTGGTGGCCGAGTACCTCCTCGGCGAGTGGCGCGACTTGGTCGAGTAAGGCCCCACCGCCGGTGAGGACGATGCCAGCGGCTAAGCGGTCGTTGTAGGAGCTATTGACGAGGGCTTGGCGCACGTATTCAAAAATCTCGCGCTGTCGGGCTTCGATGACCGCGCTGACCTGCTGCTTAGTTAAAGTACAGGTGCGGCCAGCGGTCGTGTGGTACGTGAAGGGCTCGTCGCCATCTTCCCCAAGGCAGCTAACGCTGCCAAAGCGGCGTTTGAGCTTCTCGGCTTCGCGGATGGGAATGCTCAAGACGACCGACAGATCGCACGTTATATCGTCGCTCCCCAACGGAATTTCCTCTAGATGTCGCATCGGACCTAGGAACACGGCTAGATCGCAGGTGCCAGCGCCGAGATCGAGCAGAGCTACTCCCATGTCGCGCTCGTCTTGGGACAAGGTGGCATGGGCCACGCCCACGCTTTCGAGGACGACGCCGACGATCTCAACGCCAGCTTTGGTAGCCGCATGGTGAAAGGCCGTGCATAGATGCTCGGCCACGGAAACGGTCAACACCTCAATGGACAGGCGATTGCCGTGCAGCCAGAGCGGGTTTTGCACCGGCTCGCCATCGACGGCATAGCTCTGAACGAAGCGGTGCATCACCATCTGGTCCTCAGCGACTTGGGCCTGCGCGACGGCGAGTAGTGCGCGGTCCCGATCTTCTTCGGAGATGGGGTTGGTCGAGCCGGAGATGCCCACCGTGCTGTAGTTCGTCTGGGTGCTAATGCCGGTGCCGGCCATGCCGAGATAGGCCCCGGCGATTTTGAGGCCGGTCGAGCGCTCGGCTTCAGTGAGAGCCACGTGGATGGACTCTGCTACTTGAGGCATGTCGATGACGGCACTGCGGCGCAGACCCGTGCAGGGGCTTTGCCCCAAGCCCAAAATTTTGACTTGGGAATTGTTTTGTACCTCGCCGACTAGGCATAGAACTTTTGAGGCACCAACATCGAGAACGACAACGGGGGATCCAGCCATGGTTGGCGTCCCTTCTTTCTAAACACAGCCGCAAGATGCAGCGCAATGGAGCAAGATGAGGACGTACTGGGAGGGGGAGAAAAGCTACCGCCTAGCGGCAACAGTGCGACGGATTGGGACCCTCGGCCCCCTGATTACCAGGGCTTACAGGGCCAGACAAAGGGGGAAGTCGGCTCACCGCAAGCACTTAATAGGTAAGGATAGGGTAGGATAGGGAAGCGTCTGGAGAAAGTCAAGCCCACTGGAAGGCTGGGCTTGACCTTGACTAGGCCAAGGCTTGCGCCTAAGATAAGCGAAATTGCGAACATTAATGAGTGCGCTAGAAAGGAGCGAATATATGGCTCGTGGAGTAAACAAAGTAATTTTGATCGGCAACTTGGGCAGCGATCCCGAAGTGCGCTACACGCCAGACGGAGTGCCCGTAGCCAATTTTAGCTTGGCCACCTCTGAAAGCTGGAATGACCGCAATACGGGCGAGCGCCAGGAGCGGACCGAATGGCATCGGCTCGTGCTCTGGCGCAAGTTGGCCGAGATCGCCGGGCAGTACCTCAAAAAGGGTGCTAAGATCTATGTCGAGGGCAAGCTACAAACTCGCTCTTGGGACGACCAACAAAGCGGCCAGAAGCGCTATACGACTGAGATTGTAGTCAACGACCTGCAGATGCTCGATTCGCGCGGCGAGGCTGGCGGTGGCGGCGGTGCTGCTGGTGGCGGCGGTGATTCGGGCTATGGCGGTGGTCGCGCTGGCGGTGGTGATTCGGACTATGGCGGTGGTCGCGCCAGTACCCAGCCCGCCGCGCCGCCCCCGCCGCCGAGTGGCGACGACGACGATCTGCCGTTCTAAGTTTGGCCGGCAGCTTCTTCCACTTGTGGCTGGCCGAGCGGGTCTTTCCCTTAGTTTTTGGCGATTGTGCGGACGAAGGAAAGATGCAGGCGGCCTTTGCTGCTGGGTCCATCGGCCCGGACATCGGTTTTTTCCCCGGCGGTCCGGCGGCTTTGTCGCACCGGGCACATCTGGAGCACTGCGGCGATTTTTTGCGCGCCCTAATCCAAAGGGCCACCAACGCTAACGAGCGGGCGTTTGCTGCGGGTTGGGGGCTGCATGTCTATGCGGATATGGCCGTACATCCTTGGGTCGAGGATCGCGTGGCCGCCTTGCTCCGCGAGGGTAGCCGGCCAGCCATGCCCGATTTGTGGCACATGCGCTTGGAATGGGGGATTGACTGCCGCTTACTGGGCAGCGCGGACATGGATGGGTTGTGGCGTGCGCGCTTGCACTTTCCCCGCCGCGCTGATGGCCACAGCTTGCTGGGGGAAGTGGGGCGGGCTTTCTACGGTCGAGATGCCGATGAGAGCCTGCTAAAACGAGGCGAGGAGGCTACTGCCCGGTGGCTGCCACGAATTCCCAAACTTCTCTGGTGGGGCGGACACATCCGAGTGGTCGGACGTCGCCCTAATCCCCTGTGTACATTGGCGTTTGCCCATCTGGGGCGCAAGATCCTCGGAGATTGGCTCCAGCACTGGGCGCACTTTAAAGATGGCGCAGCCCTAGCCCGTCCGCTGTTGCCTTCCGACCAAAGCTACGAGGAGGCCGTCAAGCTGGGCGAATCGGCCGTGGCAAGGTTTTGTCGCGGGTTTGACGAGGGCTTCGCCGAGTTGGGCAATCCCGATTTATATACGGGCGCAGCCGGCGATGGCTAGCGTCGAAGTGCTCCTTAGTTTTGGGGTGGGTCTGGCCGCTGTGGGGGTGATTTACGCAACGGTGCGCCTGTGTAGATCACGAGCTTTTCTCTCGCCTCTTTTAGCCTCCCGCGTCCAGTACGCGTTGGCCGGGCTAGTTTTCGGCTTGCTCGCGCCGTTGGACATGCGGCCTGGCCTCAACGCGGCGGCCAGTCTGGTTGCGGCGTTTTTAGTGGGGATTTTCGGGTTAGTGGTCGGATGTAGCATGGAGTTGCGCCTGCTCAGGCACGTTAGTCGCCCACTGCTATTGCTGGAAATCGGCTATCTGGTCTTGTTGGGCTTGGCTTTGTGGGTGCTGAGTTACGGTTTTGCTCCGGGGAGCGCGGATGGATTCGCATTATGGGGGATTTGCGGCTTGGGGGCAGCTTGCTGGGTGCGACAGAGTCGCCGGAGGGAGATTAAAAAAAAGGAAAGCACCGGTTGGGTGCCTTCGGTTAGCGCGCTGGTCGGCTTGCTCTTGGCTGGCGTGGGAAGTATGCAGCTACGGCGAGGGGGATTCGAAATATACTTGCCGTTGGGCTTCCCTTCGGTTGTGGTCGTCGAAGGGACGTGGGCAGAATGGGGGGCGTGTATAGTATTGGGTGCTTTGGTCGGTTTGATTGTCGACTTAGCGACCCGCAGCGTCAGCCGT
>RKRN01000308.1 GCA_007571365.1 Candidatus Latescibacterota bacterium | reverse complement strand
CTTTTGGCCTTGGTTGCCGTGGTGCCGGGCGTGCGGTTAGGGGTGTGGCATGGCATGGGAAAGATCCTCGACCGCTCTGTGCGTCGGCGCACCGGCGTAGAGCCGAGGCAGCTTTTGGAGCTCGATGACTTGGGGCTGATCGTCGCCTTGAGCTGGGCGACCGTTCTGCCCGCTGGGCAAGGAGCGGCTCTTTTGGCAGCGGCTCTTTTGGGACAGCGGCTGATGCACATTGTGGCGCTGTGGTCAGCGAGCAGACTATCCGCGGCGTAGGTTGTAAAAGGCGGCCCGTTGCGGGTAGAGTGCTCGTTGCCCGAGGCTTTCCTCAATGCGCAACAGTTGGTTGTACTTGGCCACGCGGTCGGTGCGCGAAGCCGAGCCGGTCTTGATCTGACCGGCATTGGTCGCCACGGCAATGTCGGCGATGGTCGTGTCTTCGGTTTCGCCCGAGCGGTGCGAAATGACGGCTGTGTAGCCGGATCGCTTGGCCAGTTCAATGGCGGCGAGCGTCTCGCTCAGGGTGCCGATCTGGTTGACCTTGACGAGGATAGAGTTGGCGATGCCCTTTTGGATGCCGCGATTGAGTCGCTCTGTATTTGTCGCGAAAAGATCGTCGCCCACTAGCTGCACGCTGTTGCCCAAAGCCGCGGTTAGCTGCGCCCAGCCATCCCAATCGTTCTCGTCGATACCGTCTTCGATGGAGACGATGGGATAGTGCTGGGCCAGTTCGGCGTAGAAAGCGACCATGTCTGTGGCACTGCGCTCTTGGCCCGAGGACCAGTGCAAGGTGTATTTGCCATCGGCAAACAGTTCGCTGGCCGCTGCGTCGAGGGCGAGCAGCACATCCTCGCCCGGCTGGTAACCGCTGCGTTGGATGGCTTCGACAAGGATGTCGAGGGCCTCGTCGTTGGAGTCGAGATCCGGGGCAAAGCCCCCCTCGTCGCCGACGGCCGTGTGGCGCTTTTGCTCTTTTAATACGGCTTTTAGATGGTGAAATACTTCGGCCCCCATCCGCAGGGCTTGGCCAAAAGAGCGCGCTCCGACCGGCATGACCATGAATTCTTGCAAATCGACGTTGTTGTCGGAGTGAGCACCGCCGTTGAGGATATTCATCATGGGCACCGGCAGGGTGTGGGCCGCCGGACCGCCGAGATAGCGATAGAGGGGAAGGCCGCAAAATTGGGCGGCGGCTTTGGCGCAGGCCAGCGATGCGCCGAGTATGGCATTGGCCCCCAAGCGAGCCTTGTTGGGGGTGCCGTCGAGGTCGATCATTGTTTGGTCGATCTGCTGCTGATCGGTCGCGTCTAGTCCCTTGAGCACTGGCGCGATTTCTCGGCCCACATGGTCCACGGCGTTGCGGGTGCCCTTGCCGAGATAGCGGGCCGGATCGTCGTCGCGTAGCTCTACGGCTTCGTGTTCACCGGTAGAAGCCCCCGAAGGCACTGCTGCTCGCCCGAGCTGGCCATCTGCGAGGCGTACATCGACTTCGACGGTGGGATTGCCGCGCGAGTCGAGGATTTCGCGGGCGTGGACATCGGCGATAATAGACATGGAATTTCCGGCTTTCAAGCGATGAGTAAAAAAAGACGTAACCGATTAGTATACAAGCCTTTGGGAGTGCCGTCAACACAGGTTCTATTAGGCTTATTGATCCTGTGGGGCACCATGGCGGCCGGGGCGGATTCTTCGGTTTACGTACCGTTGGAGCACTGGGTTTATCGCTTTGTCGAACGGCTCGAAGCCCAAGGACGAGCCCACGGCTTCGCGGCCGGAATTAAACCATACAGCCGCAATAAAATAGTAGAATTACTTGATGTAATTGATAAAAAATACCGACCCGAGCTGTCGCCGCTTGAATTGGGCGAATTGGACTTATTGCGTGGCGAGTTTGTACGCGAGCGCGCCCTGTTGCAATACCGCGCCCACGGCGGGGCCATTTTCGCCGACTTGCTCGCCCGCCAGCAAACAGATCGCTTTAGCGGCCGGGGGCGGGCGGCGGCCGAAGTAGTGTACCGCCATCGCGGCGGTGGCATCGTCCGCGGGCGCCTAGGTAGCAGAGTAGGCTTCCGCATG
Source organism: Candidatus Latescibacterota bacterium (assembly GCA_007571365.1). Classification (GTDB taxonomy): domain Bacteria; phylum Latescibacterota; class UBA2968; order UBA8231; family UBA8231. Next base: position 4,408 of record RKRN01000308.1, on the reverse strand, counting down.
GCTTTTGAACAGGTGCGGGAGCAAGGCTCGCGTCGTTACTTCTATCGCCACGATCTGTACGAGCGGCGGATCGACCTGCCTCAACTCAAGGGCGAGGTGGCCGATTTTCACGAAGGCACGGCGTACGTCAAGTTCGCACTGGGGCCGGTGGACGTGCAATTGGGCAAAGACGAGGCCTTGTGGGGACCGGCCCCAGCGCAAAATTTGGGGCTGGGCAACAATGCGCCGTCGTTTAACATGATCCGCTTGCAGTCGCAGCTTGGGGCTTTTAAGCTGGTCAGCATCTCGGCCGAACTTCGCCCATGTCCCAACCGATCGGACTCACCTCTTTGCGTGGGAACAGCCGATTCAGTGGCTACATATACAGTCAACGGCGCGACTAACGTGCGCCTATTGGAGCGGCAAAAATACTTGGCGGCCCACCGCTTGGAGGTCGCCTTGGCCCGGTGGCTCGACTTAGGTTTTCAGGAGGTCGTAGTATACGGCGATCGCGGGCTAGAGCCTAGCTACGTCAACCCGTTGATGTTCTACTGGGCGGCCCAGAGCCATCTAGGCGACAAGGACAACCTCTTGATGGGCGTGGACTTAGATATCCATCCGGGGCGCGGGCGGCGCTATTACCTGGCGTACGTCATTGATGACTTGAAGAAAGCCCGCATATTTTCCGACGATTTCGCCAATAAGTTTTCTTGGCAAGCCGGCATGCTATGGGTCGATCCACTGGGGTTGGCTGATTCCGAACTGCGAGCCGAATACGTGCGCATCGAACCTTGGCTTTACTCGCATCGGTTTCCTATAAATACCTTTCGCCACTTCGACTCGCCGCTGGGGCACAGCCTCGCCCCCAACAGCGACCAATGGCAATTGGGTCTGACCAAGCGGGCCACCCGAGATATAGAGTTTGCGCTCCATGTCTCGCGCAGCCGCCACGGCGAAAACGAGTTAGAAGCCGACGGCACTATTCGCAATGTCGGCGGCGATATGCACTATGGCTGGCGGCCGGGGGACGAGCGCGAGACCAAGCAATTCCTCGATGGACCGCTAGTGCAGCGGACCGCGCTGACCGCTGGTCTGTACTGGCGGATTTTGCCCGATCTCCAGCTAGAGGCCGAATACACACAGGAGTGGGGGCGAGGTGTACCGCTGCCCCCGGCTTGGGGGCCAGCCGTGCCGCTGGAGTTGCGCTCTGGCTACGGAGATGGCCGTCAGCAGCACCTGCGCTTTGACTTGCGCTTCCACTACTTCTAAGGCCGCCTTATGGAGCTAATGGATCTGCAAAGGGTGGGTTTGCTCTTGAGCGGCGCGATCTACATGGGTAGCATCCTCTGGCTGTGGCGCGGGTTGAGCGGTCGGCGAGCTGGCCCGGCCCTAGTCGGCTTCCGGCCTTCGGTCAGTGCTATTGTCGCCGCCCGGGACGAGGAGAAAACCTTGCCGCGCTGCTTGGACGCGCTGGCTCGCCAGGACTATCAGGGAGCTTTTGAAGTGATCGTCGTAGATGACCGCTCGCGCGACCGAACTTGGGATATCATTGCCGCCAAGGCGGCGACTTGGCCGGCCCTCAAGGGCGTACAGGCCGCGCCAGACCGGCGGTTTAAGTGTCCGAAGAAAAGTGCGCTAGCCGAGGGGATTGCAGCGAGCACTGGGGATATCTTGCTCTTTACCGATGCCGATTGTCGCCCGCCCGCCGATTGGGTCCGCTCGATGGTGGCACACTTTGCGCCGGCGGTCGGCTTAGTCGCCGGGTACGCGCGGCCCGATCCGGTTTTCGGTGTGCTAGGTAAGGTCTTGGCCGTGGATAATATCGCAGTTGGGGCACTGGGGGCGGGCAGCTTTGGCATGGGGCATCCGCTGTCGTGTACGGGGCGCAATCTGGGCTATCGCCGCCAAGTGTACGACGAGTTGGGCGGCTTCGGACAAATTGGACACCTGATCGGGGGCGACGATGTATACTTTATGCGTTTGCTAAGTGCCCAGGGCCGGTGGGCTATGGCGTTTAACCGCCAAACGGTCGTCCTCTCACAGCCGCCGCCAGCAAAGCTCGCGGATGCCATCCAACAAAAGCTGCGGCACGCAGCCAAAGGGGGCCACTACAAAGGCCGTGCATTCTATTTGGCCATCGGCGTCTATGGGTTCCACGGCTTGCTCGCTTGGGGGCTAGTGCAGATGCTATGGACTCAAAGCTGGGATGGCTGGGTCGCGGGGGTGTGGTTGATGCGCTGGGCCATTGATTTCTTGCTGCTCGAGCGGATGGCCGGGTCCGAGGAGCACCCGCTCTTGCGCTATTTGCCACTAGTGGAAGTTTTATATATTCCCTATGTGCTAACTTTTACGATCATCGGCCGTTGGGGATGGTTTCGCTGGAAAACCTGATAAAGGAGTTGATTTGGCTTATCTAATCACGCCTAAAGCACTGCCGCGCTATGTTCGGCGCTACGCCCGCGTATTTTCTTGGCGGCGGCTGGTCAATTTTTTTGCTGTTTTGGCCTCTATGGGGCTTTCGTGGCTGACCCGTCGGCCTATCGTGTGGGGGCGTCCTTTTATGCTCATGGTCGAGCCGACCAACTTTTGCAACCTCAAGTGCCCTTTGTGCCCCTCGGGCAACGGCCAGATGCGCCGCCCGCGGGGCACTATGGGCTTGGCGGATTTCAAGAAGTTGGTTGACCAACTCGGCGGCGAGGTCTTTATGATGATGCTGTGGAACCAAGGCGAGCCGTATATCAACAAGTGCTTCAACCAGATGGTGCGCTACGCCAGCGACCGCGGCATCTTCACCTTCACTAGCACCAACGGCCATTTCGTCCGCAACGCTGAGCAGGCGCAGGCTATTGTCGAATCCGGGTTGGATGAGATGATCGTCTCGCTGGACGGGATTGACCAAGCCACGTACGAAAAATATCGGGTCGGCGGCCAGATTGAGCGCGTCTTTTCCGGGGTTCGCCTGCTGGTCGCAGCCAAAGAGGCCCTGAGGTCGCCGACGCCGCTAATCAACTTGCAATTCATCGTTATGAAGCACAACGAGCGCGATCTGGCCACGGCCGAAGCACTGGCCAAGGACTTGGGCGTCGACAAGTTTTTGGTCAAGACTGCCCAAGTTTACACAGCAGACGACGCCGAGGCATTCTTGCCCGAGAACGAACAATACAGCCGCTATGAGCACGCAGCGGACGAGTTGGTGGTCAAGGGGCAGCCCACGCGGGGTTGTAAGGTGCTGTGGTACAGCTCGATGGTCAATTGGGACGGAGCGGTCGCGCCTTGCTGTTTCGACAAGGACGTCGACTTTGGCATGGGTCAGGCCTTCGACGGCCGTTCTTTTGACGATATTTGGCGCAGCCGGGCCTATATGGACTTCCGTCGTCAGGTTCTCGTCGACCGCAATAGCTTCGACATGTGCCGCAACTGTTCCGAAGGCTATCGCGGCATGTTCTCATTGATCAAGGAAATCAAGGGCTAATGCCCGAGCTGGACGCGCCCGAGTTCCTCTTGGCGTTCTGTGCGCTGGCCTACTTACTCGGGGCTTGTTGGTTTATCACCGGAATGCGCCGCCTGTGCGGCCACGCCAATTCCGAGCGCGGCCAGTCCGTCTCGGTCGTGGTCGCCGCCCGCGACGAAGCCGCTCACATCGACCGCTGCCTACGCTTTCTGCTGGCGCAGGATTACCCGGAAGATCGCTACGAAATCATCGTCGTCGACGATGGCTCCACCGACGGTACTAGCCACATTGTGCGCGAGTTCAGCGGAGAGACAGCGTCCGTGCGCTTGTTGAGAACCGAAGGGCCGGGTTCCAAGAAGGCCGCGCTCAGCTTGGGAATCGCCCAAGCGCGGGGAGAGGTGATTCTCACTACGGATGCCGACTGTCAGGTTGGTCCAGGATGGATTCGTGGCATGTTGTCGCATTTTGCTGACGGGGTGGGCATGGTCATTGGCTTTTCGCAGATTGGTTCGCCAGCCGAGATCAAGGGTTGGCGTCAAGGATACGAAGCCGTTGACTTCACTTGTTTGATGGCTTGCATCTGGGGCAGCACTAGTTGGGGTCATCCCATGGCGGCCTCTGGGCAGAATCTGGCCTTTTTGCGCGAGGCGTTTTTCGCCGTTGGCGGTTACAAAAAAATCATGCACCGGGCGTCTGGAGACGATGTGCTGCTCATGCAGGCCATGCGCCGCTCGGGCCGCTGGTCCATTGTCTTTGCCAACCAGCCAGCGACCTTTGTGCGGCATCCAGTGGCCACCTCTTGGGGCGGGCTATTTGGCCAGCGCAGCCGCTGGGCCTCCAATGCCCCGGTCCTGGCCGGCCTAGATCCGCTCTTTTTCGGCTATATGCTACTCACCTACGTTTTGAACTGGGCGACGCTCATGGCTCCTTTGCTATGCTTGGGCGGTTTGCTGGATCCCCGGTGGGCCTTGGGCGCGG
>RKRN01000086.1 GCA_007571365.1 Candidatus Latescibacterota bacterium | reverse complement strand
ATGGGCTGCGCCGTGGCCGATTACGACAACGACGGCCACTCGGATCTCTACGTTACCAACTGGGGCCGCAATACCTTGTATCGCAACGCCGGTGCCGGGCGTTTTGCCGATGTGACCGGGGCGACCGGCGTCGGGGATATGGGCTGGGGGACCGGTGCCAGCTTTGGCGACTACGACCGCGATGGCGACGTGGATTTGTACGTGGCCAATTACGTGGACTTCTCCTTCGACTACGAATCCCCCATTCCCTGCCTGTGGAAGAACGTGCCGGTGTACTGCGGGCCGGTGGGGCTGCTACCGGCGGCGGACGTGCTCTACCGCAACCACGGCGACGGGACGTTCACCGAGTGGACGCACCAGGCCGGGCTGGCCGGCGAACCGTTCTACGGCATGAGTGCCCTGTTCGGCGACTACGACGCCGATGGGTGGCCCGACCTGTTCGTGGCCAACGATTCCACGCCCAACCTGCTTTTTCGCAATCGCCGCGATGGCCGCTTCGCCGAGGAGTCCCTCATAGCCGGGGTAGCATATAGCGGGGAAGGTGTGACGCAGGGGTGCATGGGCGCCGCGTGGGGCGATTACGACAATGATGGCCTATTTGACCTGTTTGTCACCAATTTTGCCGACGAGTACAACGCCCTCTATAAGAACGAGGGGGGCGGCTTTTTTACAGACGTGTCTTTTGCCGCCGGGATCGGGGCGGCCCCGGCTGAATTGGTTTCGTGGGGCACGGGCTTTTTCGACTACGACAACGATGGGGACCGCGATCTTTTCGTCGCCAACGGCCACACCTACCCGCAGGCCGACTTGCCGAGGGTCAACGCCAGCTACGAACAAGCCAACTCCCTGTTTGAAAACAGGGGCGGGCGGCTGGTGGAGGTGTCGGCGTCAGCCGGACCGGGCTTTGCCTTGCGCGGCGTCAGCCGCGGGAGCAGTTTCGCCGACTACGACGCCGATGGCGACCTCGACGTATTCGTTTTCAATCTCAACGGCCTCCCCACCCTGTTGCGCAACGAGGGCGCCCTCGGTAATCACTACCTGCTGGTGCGCGTGACGGGGACGGTCAGCAACCGCGACGGGATTGGAGCGCGGGTGCTCGTTAGGGCCGGCGGGCAGACTCAACACGCCGAGGTGCAAAGCGGGGGCAGCTATTTGTCGCACAACGATCTGCGGCTGCACTTTGGCTTGGGTCAAGCCGAGCGCGTGGAAAGGCTCGAAGTACGCTGGCCTAGCGGGGCCGTTCAGGTGCTTAACGATATTGCGGCCGACCAAGTACTGACCGTTATCGAGCCGCCTCAATAGACGATAGAGACGAGGCGCTGACGGTGCTGTTGGCCGCCATCTGTCGCAGCCGTAAAGCGAATGAGGTAGCATCCCGGCGGCACGAGGTGGCCGCTGGGAGTGCGGCCGTCCCACTCAACGGCAAAGCGGCCACTAGTGGCAGGTCCGGCGTAGATGCCCCCTACCTCGCGGCCTGCTAGGTCGAAGACTGCAAGCTCCATCTGAATCGCATCTACTACATACAGGAGATCGTATTCGATTCGCACGGCATCGTTGTGGCCGTCGCCATTGGGAGTGAAGACCGCTGGGTTCAGGGCGAGGCGGCCGATGAGTGACTGAGCAAGGCTGAGCAAGGCCACTTGTAGGCTGTTGATCGCCTTCGGAGTCACGGGTTGGGCAACTTCAAACGGGCGGGTGCTGTCGCGGATCTGCCCTGCAAAGCGGGTGTTATACGCGAACACCTCGGCGTGGAAATCGATCTCGACCTGCTCGCCGGTTCGTTGCTGGTCCATGCGCGGCAGCGCGATTTCAAACCCCTCGGTGGTGTGATGCGCGGTATAGGCAACGTCCACCCCGCCGATTCGCACGGCCTCCACGGCCTGTACTTGGGCGGTGGTGGTAATGGCTAGGTGGTTGAACCCGAGGTCGTCGGCTGCGATGTGCGGCTCTAGGTAAAAGGTGAAGAGGGTCGGTGTTAGGGCCGGGGCTTGCAGCGGGTGGATTTGTCCGAGAGCTTGGGAGGCCGGTGGCGGGATGGACGCGCTGAATTGCAAGTAAGCGAGGTGGCTGGTTGCCGTGGCGGTCGAATGGAATTCGGCCCTAAATTGTACGTAGCGGCGCAGACAATCAACCGGCATCGGCCCGCGACCTGCGGCCAAGGCAAAGGGTGCGCTCCAGAAAGTCCAGTTTTCGATATCTGGGGTGAGACCGGCCTGCTCACCCTTTTGTAGGCGGTTGTAGGTGCGCAGGGTGAGTGGTTGGCCCGCGGCGTCAAAGCGGGTACGCTCGTCGCCGCGAAACGTGCGTCGCCAATACGTATTGGGGTCGTCGTCGCCGCCGGTGCGCACACTCAGTTCAATACGGGCCGCGGCGTCGATATGGCCGTCCCAAGTCAATGCGCCCAAGGCCGCAGGTTGGCCCAAGTCGATGATGTTGGAAGTGTAGCGGGAGAAAGCGGCTGGCCCAGCCCCGTAGATCTCGAATTCGGCGATTTCCCAGATACCGCGGCTGTTTTCGGGTAGCTCAATGAACACCTGCTGGATGGGTTCGTCGGACAAGGCCAACTCCATGACGGCTTGGGTGTTCTCGCTCACGTGGTGAACGATGTCGAAGTCGAGCGTACTGTTGCGCCAGCTAACCGCGTACTCGCGGGTGCCATCGGCGAGGGGATCGCCGTCGCTGGTCCCTAGAATGAAGCTCTCGACAAAGCGGGTTGCCGCAAAGCGCGGGCGCGGATAAAAGCGCACGCGATCGACGAAGAACCGCCCCCCAAAGTCGAAGACCCAGTACTTGCGCTGAGGGCCATAGCCGACGACGCGGAGATAGCGCCCATCCCCCAAATAAGCGGTTTCCGGGTCGCCGTCGAAGATCAAGATGTCGTCTTCATACCACTCCCGCCAGCCGTTCCACTCTAGGATGAGGATGCGACCACCGAGGGACTCCACGAGCGGTGCCAAGTTGACCGAGGGAGTTAGCGACAGCGGACCGATGCGTTCTGGCTGCAAGGCGATCCATTGGGCTAGTCCGTGCTGATTGGGACTGACGGCTTCCCACGCTAGCTGCACGAACTCGTATTCGGCTGCCAACTCCGGTTTAGGCAAGTCGGCCCCGCCGATGCGATAGATGGTGAGCGCGTGAGATGGGAGAGCTATCGCGAGGCAGTAGGCCACCCAGTAGAAAACGCGTTGGTAAGCCCTGGGCTTAGGGAGTCTCATGCGCTAACTGCCGTGCTTTTTCTCGGTGCGCTTGGCTTTTTTGCCAGTGCCCCAATTGCTGGTATGCGTCGCTGAGGTAGCGATGGGCGCGGTCATTGGCTGGATCCAACTCGACAGCGCGAGCATACGCCCGAGCGGCCTCGGCAAAGTGGGTCAATTTCGCGTAGGCCACCCCGAGGTTCAACTGCGCGACGGCGCTGGTAGGGTTGAGTCGGGCGGCCTCGGCAAAATGGGCGACAGCCCTCGGCAAATCGCCCGTACCCACCGCGACCAAGCCGAGGCCGTAGGCGGCCTCGTGCAGGCTAGTGTCGAGAGCCGCAGCGCGCAGCAGGTGGCCCCGAGCCTCCCCATAGCGGTGCTGCTTGAGGAGGACCAGCCCCAGCCGAGTATGACTGAGCGGATCTGCCTCGTCAAGAGCCAGCGCTTGGCCAAAGTGCTCGGCCGCCGCCGCCCAAGCACCCTGATAGGTCAAGAGGACGCCGAGGCTACTGTGGGCGTCTTTTAGCTGGGGGTTGATGGCCAGCGCGTTTTGATACTCGAGTATGGCCTGATCGTACTGGCCTTGCAGGGCGAGGTTTAGGGCCAGATTGTAGCGGGCCGTGGCCGAGCCGACCGTCACCGCACCCCCCGTCGGCGGGGATTGCTCCGAGCCGATGCCCCGGTGGTGCTGGCGAAGAATCTCCGAGCGCGCTAGCGCTTTTTCTCCCAGCGCACGCTGTCCGGTGCGCAGGTAGAGTTGCGACAGATTGAAGTGGACTTGGGGCGAATACGGGTTGAGTTCGGCGGCGCGCGCTAAGGCTTCGACCGCTGAGTCGTAGTGCCCTTGAGCGCGGTGCAGTAAGCCGCGGTGGAAATGCGCTTCGGCGTCTTCGGGCGCGTACTGCACGGCGCGTTGTAGGTGGCTGAGGGCTAGGTCTAAGGCCCCTTGTCGTCGGTAATACAAGCCCAACTTCTTGTGGGCTGGCGCGAGCGTAGAATCGACTTGTAGGGCGGCCCGATAGGCCCGCTCGGCAAGGTGGGCACTGTCGCGGTAGCTATACACCAGGCCGAGGTTGTAGAGGGTGGTGGCGCGGTGCGGGTCGAGTTGGATGGCTCGTTGGAAGGCGCGCAGCGCGGCATCGGTATCGCTGTAGCGGGCCTCGGCGAAAGCGCGGGTCATCTCGATGGCGCCGAGCAGGTCGTAGAGTCCGGGGTCGTTGGGGTTGCGGGCTAGGCCGGCGCGGGCTGTTTCCCGCGCTTGCTCGTACTGACCGACTTGCAGGTAGCAGCGTCCTAGATAGCCATAGGCACCCGGTGCTGGGGATGGACTTTGCACCGCGCGCTGCAAGACCTCAATCGCGGCTTGATAGTCTCGGTTGTGGAAGTGTTGCTGGCCCTCGACGAGGAGCGGATCATCGCGGGCACAGCCCCAAGCCAGCAAAAAAAGTAGAAACACCATCTAACTCAATTTCAATTAGGCTCACTGAGGACGCGTTCTAGCGCATCTGCAAACTCCTCAACCGGGTATTGCTCCCGCAGACCGCGTACATAGCGCACGTAGCCGCGCTTGGACTTGTCGATCTTGACGTAAGCCATGGCGCGGCGACGAGATGTGGCATCGTAGGGATGTTTTTTTTGGTGGCGGTCAAGGACCTTGAAGACCGAGTGGCCACCCTGCACCTGCACCGGGCCACCGACTTGGCCGACGGGCAGAGAATGGGCCAAGTCGTAGATGCCTTGGTAGTACACCTTGGTATAAGGGGTGAGGATCAAGTACCCGTCGTGGTGGTCGGCACCAGGGCGGAGAGTGTAGGCTTGCGCCAAGGGTGCGGGATCGGCACCGGCGAGTATCTCGCGCTTGAGCCGCTGGGCCAACGAGTCGGATGACGCGAGAATTTCTACTACTTCGGTCGTCAGCGGAGCGGTGAATTTCTCCGGATGGCTATCGTAGAAGGCGCGGGCCTCCTCGGGCGTGGATGTGACGTGCTGATCGACGTAGCGCTGCCGTAGGGCGTTGAGGAGCAGGTCGTCTCTCTTGTCGCGAATGCGCTGCTGTAGCTTGGAATCTTCTTCTAGGCCGTGGGCGCGAGCCTCGGCGACGAAGAGAAAGGCCGGGATGATCGCGGTTTCGAGGAGAAAGACGACGCGAGTGGAGTCGGCTAGTGCCGACTGGCCGATGCGCATTTCCCTCGCCATTTGTACAAAGTCGTGGCCATTGATTTGACCGCCGCGAAAGGAGACGAGAGGCTTGTCGGTCAATGCAGCCGGCAGGTCATATATCAGATCGCTCTCGGTCTGCTGGCTATGCTGGTTGAGGTGGCGAATCTGCTCGGGGTACAACTCGGGGCCGTAAGCACCTTTGAGCGAGTCGAGGAGGGCTTGGTAGCGGGCGGTTCGCTTGCGACCGAAAATTTCCTCCCGTACCTTGTGCTCGGAAGCAGCGAGCGGCAACGGCATCTCGTCGGTGACTTGAAAGACCGTATAGTGGGTCTTGCCGGCAAACTGGAATCGGATGGGTTCGGATACCTCGCCCACGGCTAGCGAGAAGATCGCTTCGGCAATGGACGGCAGGACCTTATCCTTGAGCTTGTAGCTCCCTACATCGCCCCCTTGTTCGCCGCTATCGCGGTGCAGAGAACGCCCCTTGGCTAACTCCATGAACTGCGCCCCGTCGGCTACGGCCTGCAAAATTTCCTCGGCTTCTTCGCGGGTCTCTAGCATGATGCCGCTAAAGCGGAGGGCGCGATCGCGGTGAGTGGCTCGATAGTGAGCTTCCATCTCTGCATCAGTAACGACGATCTTTTGGGATATCTCGCGATGAGTGTACAAATTGAGCAAGAGGTTTTTGGCGAAAAAGGCCAACTTGGCTTGGAGCGCGGGATCGTCGGCTAGCTGAATGGCCTCGGCCTCGGCGAGCAGGAGCCGCTTGTCGATCAAGCTGTTGAGGACGTGGCGGTTCTTATCTAGCAGAGTATCGCCCTTTTTCATACCCTCTGGTATGAGTGCGCTGAACTCGGTGAAAGCGGAGAGGGTAATGGGGGCACCGGCTACGGTTGCTAGGATGATATCCTGCCTCTCAGGCTGCTCGGATTGGCCACTGCAGAAAGTCAAAAAAAGGGCCGAGAGACTTAGGAGCGGGAGGATGCGCTTGCACTGAAAGGGCGGAGTTGAGGTCATGGAAATTTCTTGCTCTATGGGGTAATATTCGCTTATTTAGCAGGCAGTTAATTTAGGATGTGATGCACTTTTGGCAACAATACAGAGGGCATTCGGTATTGTGGAATACCCTCCTAACCTGTCCTGCTCACTATTTAATAGAGTTTCGATTTATGCGAACAGTGTTTCGATCTGCTCGCCTTGTCGGTGGCCTCTTGCTCGCCGTTTTCACAACGGGAAAATCAGCGGTTGCGGAAGTCGTGGTCATCGGTGGTGCAGAGGGCCTGAGTTGGGAAAGTGGTGGTGGCGATCTTCCAGCTATGGTCATACGCAGTGCGACTGCGATCGAAAAAACTAACGCTCCTGGGGGTGTCATCGACTTTGCGCCCGAGGGCCGGCCCTATTTCATCGCGCCTCAGCGCGCCGATACCACGCACAACATAGCGGTCGGCATTAACTCGCCATTGCGCGGTGGCAGCATTGAGTCCCCGAATAATCGCTCCATTAGTGCGGCCTTGGCCAATTTGATCGACAACGACGGGGACACGGCCTTAGACATGCGCGCTTCCGGGGGGACTCAAAGTGCCCGGGTACTAGGGCTAATCATCGACTTGGATCTCGGTGCTCGCTTTGGCCTTAACCGCTTTAAGTTTTTTCCGCGCAACGGTGCCCCGGATTTTCCCTCGGTGGAATTTCCCTTCCAAAACGAATTCTTGCGGGGGTATGAGATTTTTATCAATGATGGCACGCCGGAAAACTCCTTTGAAGGCGTGCCCATTTTGCAAACCGTTGCGATTGAGACCCAAAATGACCAATCCGTGGTGGATGTGCGAATCCCTCCGCAATACGTGCGCTTCGTGCGGCTGAAGGTGCTGACCGCGGCTGGCTTCGATATGGCCGAGTTCCAGATTTTTGGCACGGGCTTTGTGCCCGAAGCGAGTTATGTGTCGAACGTTTTCGACTTTGGCGATTTGGCCCTGTTCGGCAACTTGAGATGGGTCCAAAACGCGGAAGGCGACGCAAACTTGTCTAACTCACAGGTTCGTACGCGTACAGGCGTGGACCCAGACCCGATCGAATTCAACAAAGTCCGCCCGGGCGAGCGCATTTTCCGCGTAGGCGGCGGTGCTCAAGCTGGCAATCGTTCGGGCACCTCAACGGCCAATGTGGAGGTGCCGTGGAAGAGATCTGAAGACGTCGACGATGCCGAATTAAAAGCCTTGGTCAAAGACGTGCTGGACAACGACGAGGTGGATGTACGCGAGGCACTTGGGGTATTCAAGGACCTGCCGCTGGACCAGCAGGCTCGCGTCACCCTCAACGAGGCCGATTACAGCGCACTGCGTGGCGAGGACAAAGGAGCCATTCTCGACGATGTCAACAACTGGAGTGGCTGGTCTCCCCCCTATTCGGCGTCCGGCATCGTCAGCCAAGATCAGCTCCCAATAGACGGTACCGGTGTCCCAATTACCTCGCCTGGCCCGCGGCGCTACTTCCAGTTTTCTATTGACTTTTTTAGCGATGACTTTGAGTCTGCGGCCGTAGTTGGCGGCTTGGCCTTTGACGTGATTTCGCCGCCCTTTGCACAAGAGCTAATCGCCGAGATTTCGCCGCGCTCAGCGGCTGTGGGGAAGAATACTCAGTTTCTATACGCGGTACTCAACAAATCCTCTGGTCGACAGCGCGGCTTCGACGCTTTTGAGATCGAGACTCCCTTGCGAGTCGAGGCCATTGGGCGCGTACGGATTCAGCGGCCCAGCGGCGAGGTGCAAGAGGCGGATTTTTCCGGTGTGTCCCTAGCGAACTTACCCCAAGCCAGCAATGACATCTCTATCGACGAAGTGCATGATGACCGCTTCGCGATCTCTTTCCCACTCATACAAGAAGACGGGACCATTTTGGAAGTAGCATTTGACAACGGGGTACTGCGCTTTGGCACGACTTTTGTTGGCCGCGCCTTTAACCGCTCGGTCGAAACGACCATCGGGCAGGGCGTCGTGGCCGGCAATGCCGCCGATTTGAGCCAGTCTGGGTTTGCCGATTCCGATCTCCAGCCAGTGGGTACGCCGATAGCGGAAAATCTCTCGGTGGCCGTACCCATAAGCAAAGAACTTTTAGCCAATGTGGCCGTGAATTCATCGGTGTTTACGCCTAACGGCGACGGGGCCAATGACCGCGTCCTCATCCAGTACGACATCACCAATATCGCACGGCCTTCGCCGGTAAAAGTCTCGATTTTCGATCTGTCCGGCCGCTTGGTCCGGGTCTTAGTTGATAGCGCGGCCATTAGCGGTCGCTTTGCCCAGCCTTGGGATGGCCGGGACGACGACGGGATGTACGTGCCGCCGGGGCACTATGCGTTTAGCGTTTCGCTGCAAGCCGGCACGGGCCAAGTGAGAAAGATCGGAATTGTCGGAGTGGCTTACTAGATTGCTCAATAAATTTAGGGAGAGATGACTTGCAAACGTTTAGAATATGGGGGCCGATTGGTTGGGCTGCGTTGGTACTGATGGTCGGAACGGCTGAGGCCCAAGAGTACGGCAACCGCTTGGGTCGCCAGAGCGGCGGAGCGGTTAGCTTTGAGCCACGTGGCCCCGGGGTCCTATTTGGTGCGCTCGATCCAGCAATCAAGAAATGGTACATTCCCCAAGAGCTTTTCAACGAATACGGCTGGCGACAGTGGGAGTACTCCAACTACGCTAAGGATGAGTTTCGGCGCTACGTCAATATACACCGCGAAGGCGATTATTTCTACGACTTTTACGGCAACTTCATCGGCCGCGGCTGGCTGATCTACGACTGGAGCCAAAACCAGCCCGGGCAGCTCGGCAGCAGCATCTTCCAAAACGCCCGCTTCGATTCTTGGTTCAACGGGGTCACCATTGGCGGCGACTCACAGAGCCAATACTACTATTCCATTACGGTCGGTAATCTACTGCGCACGACCCTCACGCCAATGACCTTTTCTAGGCCTCGTTACAATGGCGTCCAGATCGACTTCATGGCCGACAAATACGCCGGCACGATCCTCGCCTCGCGGATCAGCGACCCAATCCTGGGCGCGACCCGGGAGCCGGAGACCCGTACCAATACCACTACCATGTTCGGCGGGCGCGGCACAGTCCAAGTCGGCGACTTCATCGAGGTCGGCGCGACTGTAGTCGATGCTCGCAATACGAATACCACGCTCGACCTGTTCAGCGGCGACTTGATCGCCGGCAGCCTCACTTCCGGCCAGAGCAGCACTCCGCTGACGGCCATTGTCATCATTCTCAGCGATGACACGCCCGAGGATGGCGAGGGAGGCGCGGCTTTGTTCCGCGACAAGGTGCGCATCATCAGCCGCGACTTCGAGACGAATAAAGAGCAGGTTTTTGAGGCCGAGGAGGTCGTCCGCGCTGGTGCGGAGTGGCCGATTAAGTTCGGCGGTTTCGAACGCCAGGGGTACACGGCCGCCGATGGTCACGAACGCATCGTGCTCAACTACGACTTCAACGATCCCGCTTATATCGGCCCAGACCCCACCTCGATCGTGGCCGTGGAATTTGAATATGTATTGGGAAATGATTTCAAGCTGGAGATGTGGTCCGACCGGCAGACGGGCCGCCGCGCCATGCCTTCTGCGCCCCTGAGTGCGGAAACCATAGACGCCACCGAGCCAGCACTGATTACCCTGCGGCGAGCCGAAGGCAACGTGAAGGACATTTCCAATCTCCAGCTCGTCAAATTTGATTACGGTCTGCCGACGGGCAACCTAGTCGGCGGATTTACAGTGGAGGGCAAGGGGTTGTGGGGAGTTGATTTCTACGGAGAGTGGGACCGCAACAAGCGCTACTATCAGTATCCTAACGCCGCGCTGTTTACGGCTGGCAAGAACCACAAAATTTCCACCGAGCAGTCTGACGCTTGGTTTTTTAATCTCTCTCGTCAGTTCCATCCGTGGTTCTTCTTCGGCGAAATCTATGCGATGGACGACGCGTATTCGACTACGGCTTTTTTAGTAGATACCAATGGCGATATCCAATACGACAATTCCCAGCGCAACTTCTACGAATTTGTCGAGGATAACGACGACCAAGACCAATATCCCGACTGGATCCGTGCGGGTTCGGCCAATGACCGGCTCATCTTTCCCGGGTGGGACGAGAACAACGATTTCATCTCGGATTTCAACCAAAACGACAATGGCACGGTCAACAATCTCATTCCCGATTACGAAGAGCCTTTTTTGCGCTATGCGGTTGATCGGCCCGAATACCTCTTTGGCATTGACCTGAACAACAACGATTGGATTGACCGCTTTGAAGATGACGACTTGCCGGATTACCCCTATAAGACCGACCGGCAGGGCTATAATGTGTTCGCCGGTGCCGAGCTCGTACCAGGGGCACGGCTGACTTTGGGACAGGCGGACGAGCAGATGATTTCAACGGATCGCTCGAGCCACGTCCAGTACGCGCTCTTTACCTTTGATCGCGATGTGCCGGGTGTGGGGCGCTTGCGGGTTTTTGACGCGCTGAAAAGGGTCGCCGACACCATTCCAGACGACCGACGTGCCCCCACGCCTTATGTTGATGCCCCGCCGATCCAGCCCCTCGTCCCCGACATTCTGCCGGCCCAAGACACTTGGGTCAATTCGCTGTGGCTCGGGTTCGACTACGCGGGCATTGATCGGCTCAACATCATTAACAAGTTCAAGTACGAATTCTATCGCCAAAACCAAGACGATCCACGCGATATAAATGGACGTCGCCTGCGGACCAACACGAGTTTCTTCGGCTTGATCAATAAATTCGACTACACCTACGACGTAGGCCGCTTCAGCCTCCAACCCAAGTTCAAGAGCGAATACTTGCGGCGCACGCCGTTTTTGCTCCAAGAGGATGAACGCAAGGAGTGGACCGGTAGCTTTGTGCTGTTGGCCCGACTGCCGGTGCTGAAGCACACCGTGTTGATGGGGGGGATAGAGCAACTGCTGTTGAGGGATTTGATGCACGACGAGGACGCTATGGTCGCCAGCGGCGTCACCACGGAGACGGGCGACTTGGGCAGCGTAAACGTGGCGGTGCAGCTATCCAATTCTTCGGACTACATGGGATATCGCCTAACGACCCAACTCGGGCTGCGCTATGGTCGCACCCAGACCGAGTTGGTGCTAGAAGACGACAGCGGCTTTGCCAAGGGCAGCGAGAGTAGCAATTCGACGACTAGCTTCATCACCGTGTACGCCGGAATTCAGTAATGGGTGTACTGCGAGCTAAATGCGCGTTGCTCTTGGGTGCGGTGGTCCTATGCACCCTTGAGGTCGGTGCTCAGATAGACTACGGCAACCGCCTCGGCCGCCGGGTTGACGAGCGTCGCGTGTTCGCGGCCGCGGGCCGATCGATGTTGATTGACGCGCTGGATCCTACTATTCAGCGCTGGTATTTGCCGCAGGAGCTGTTTACCGAGTACGGCCGCCGCCAGTGGCAGTACACTAACTATGCGCGAGAGCCTTTCCTCCGCTACGTGTCGCGTAGCCAAGAGGGTTTCTATTTTTACGATCCTTACGGTGATTTGATCACCCGCGGCTGGCTCATCTACGATTGGCGGCAGACCCAACCGCTGACCAGTGCCAGCAATCAGGTCACCAAGCGCGGCGAGTACCTAAGCTGGTTCAATCGCCTCATTATCTCCTCGGATACCAGTGGCGACTATAGCTATTCCATTGTCGTCGGGGACGAGCTCTTTACGACGCTGACGCCCCTGACTTTCCGCAAGACTGGCTTCAATGGTGTGGTTACTAGTTTGGCTACCCAGCACTTGCGGGCGACCGGGCTATTTTCGCGAATCTCGTCGCCGATCATCGACATCAGCGCCGATTTTCCGACTCGGCAGCTAGAAAACGCGACCAACCTATCCGCACTTCGCTTTGAGGCCGATGTCAGTGATCGCCTGACTGTGGGCGCGACCTTCGTCAATTCCCATAGCAACAATGGGGCCTTAGAGAGCTTTCAGGAAAGCCCCTTTACGGGTTTGCTAACCTCGGGTCAGTTAGACCGGCGGCTCGAATTACTCGTGGTGAGGTTGTCCGACGATTCGCCCGAAGATGGTGAAGGGGGGGCCGTGCTCTTCAGCGACGATGTGGAGATCACGACGACCTTAATGCGCGAGGTGGTCGTAGGCGACAGCGTGGCGTTGGTTCCGCGGGATACGGTCATCACCGGCAACAGCATTGGCTACCGACCCTTGCGCGCAGGGGGTAAGATCCGCGATGGCTTTCTTACGGCTGATGGCCCCGAGCGCATCACGCTCAAATATGCGCTGGCGGTCGAAGACGGGGAAGACGAAGCTGGGACCTTGCGCCTGCTATTGCAACAGAGCTTGGGATTGAGTTTGGCTGAGGCCGAGGATGCGGTAACCGCGATCAAGAAGGTGCGTTTCCGGCTCATTCTGGCCAATGACTACCGGGTGGAGGTCGCGTCTGATCGGCAGACCAATCCAGTGGATCAGCCGCAATTTCTCCAAGTCGCACGAGCAACCGGCAACATCAAAAACCGTCTCAACCAGCAAGAAGTGACCTTTGACTACGGATTGCCCACTGCGAGCCAGATATACGGCGTTACTGCCGAGATGCGCGATTGGTACGGTTTCGACTTCTACGGAGAGTTCAACGTCAGTACTCGGTACCGCAAGTATCCCTCGACGACGCTAAAGAAGCACGAAGCCATTGCTGGCATTGTTGGAGACCAGCACGACGTGGCCTACATGGTCAACTTGGCGCGGAACATCGGCCCTTGGCGCTTTTTTCTCGAAGGCTTCGGCATGGATGACGGGTACAGTACCAACGTGCGGCCAGTGGATGGTCGCGGCTTGGTTGACTACTCGCCCGAAGCCATCATCCGGTCTTATGACTTTGTCGATGACAACGACGATAACGACCGTCATCCAGATCAACTGCGTCGCTATCAGGGCAGTTTGATTCCCATTCCGGGGCAGTATTTTCTAGTCCGGCCCAACGGCGTGGCCGATCCAGCGGTTTTTCCTGGCTACGACGAAAACGGAGACTTCCTTTCCGACTTTAACCAAAACAGCAACGGCGAGCGGCAAAACTTCTTCCCGGACTACGATGAGCCTTTTCTGCGCTACGGGGTTGATCGGCCTGAATTTCTCTTTGGCATTGATTTGAACAACAACGGCTGGGTCGATCGTTTTGAAAACGACGATGAGCCGGACTATCCCTACAAGAAAGACCACTGGGGCTACAATTTTTACACCAGCCTCCAAGTCAATCCCGAAATCCGACTCACGGCCGGCCGCCTGCGCCAAGCCATGCACCAAGCCGCACGTGACAACGATACCTTCTACGGGATCTTTACCTTTACCAAGAGCTTCCCCACGCTGGGTCGCTGGCGGCTCTTCGACATGGTGCGGAGAGCCGAAGACAATATCGAAGATCACCTCGTGCAGTGGATCGTGCCCAGAGCAGAGTTCGGCCAATTCAGCGAGACAACGGGCAGCAATATGCCCGTGCCTGATTTGCTGGCCGCCGAGAATACGTGGATCAACACGCTTTATTCGGACTGGGAGTACGACAGTCCTAGGGGTTGGAGCACCCGACACCGATTCAAGGTGGATGTGTGGAAGCAGCGGGAAGCCGAGGTGATATTGGCTCGGGACGAGGAGGGCCGTGTGCCCTTGGACGACGAGGGGGGGCAGGTGGTGGCCTTTGACCCCTTGGGACCCGAGGGCCGCAATGGCCGCGAGGTGTCTAGTTTTGTCGGGTTGATAAACAAAGCAGCCTATGCGTTCTCGTGGAAGTCGATCGACATTTCTCCGCGCATCAAAAGCGAGTTTATGCGCCGCGTGCCCTTTAGCCGTAGCGCACCGCAGGAACGCAGTTACGATGTGCTCTACATGGTACTGGCAAATTTCTCGATTCTCCACCGCTCTTATATGCAGCTAGGGGTTGAAGGGCGCTTTTTCTACGATCTCGAAGGAGACGAGGGACAACTAGTGACCGGAGAGCGGACCAGCGACTTTCGCGGCACGGTCTTGGCCTGTCAACTGACGAGCACCCGGGCCTATTCCGGATACGAGTTGACCACTCAGATGGGTGTGCGCTTTGATCGTCGTTCGTTGGAGATCAAAGATGGGGATAGGGAACAGAAGACCTCGGGTCTAGTGTTCCTTTCGGTGTTTGCTGGATTGTAGGATCAGGAACCGATGACGACTGCCGCACCACAGGGCTGGATCATCAGCCGCCAATGGGATTTCTTGTTTTTCATTGGTACTCCGTTGCTCTCACTAGCGACGCTGCTATTCGCCGCCAACTACTTCACCTCTGCTGATATTGCCCTCTTTGTATTGGCCTTTTTCGCAGTGGGGCACCACCTGCCCGGGCTGATGCGTGCCTATGGCGAGCGGGAGCTATTTAGTCGCTACAAGGCCCGCTTCATCGTCGCTCCGGTGGTGATCGCCTCCTTTGTCAGTTGGAGCGTGTTTAACGGCCACCTCGGGTTTTTCATTTTCTTAGCCCTATGGGACATGTGGCACTTCTTCATGCAGCACTACGGCTTCATGCGGATCTACGAGTTCAAGCGGCACCGGCCCTCGCAGTTGAGTGCACGGCTGGACTGGTGGCTGACGGCAGTCTGGTTCGGATACGTGATAGCGGCCAGCCCTCACTATTTGATCAATTTTTTAGAACGCTGCCACCGCTATGGCTTTGGGCTGTATACTTGGATCAAGCCCGAATACATTTTCTCACTACGAGACGCCATGTTGTACTTGGCACTAGCCTTGTCGGTGGTCTATGTTGGTAACATGGTCGTCGAAAGGCGGCGCGGCGCACCCATCGTCTGGCCCAAGCTGGCGATTTCGGCCACTACGTTCGCCACAGTCTATTACGCTTACATCGTTCTCGAAGACGTGATCTTGGGTTATGCGATCACCGCGCTGGCACACGACATTCAGTACTTTGCCATCGTGTGGATCTACAATCACGGGGTGCTCAGGCGCTCGCGCGACTTAGGTCGATCCTTCTTTCGCTTCCTGTTCGCTGATGGGCGCTTGCGGATCGTTTTGTTCTATTTATTGCTGATATTGGCTTACGGCGGCATAGAGGCCCTCGCCCGAGCGACCCAGAATTTCCTGATTTACGATATAGTCAAGGTGCTCATCGCCACCTCGGCCTTTATGCACTACTACTATGATGGGTTCATGTGGAAGGTCGGCAAGAAGGAGATCCGGCAGAACTTGATAGACGAGGGGCCCGCAGAGGAGCCGAGCGAGAAAGCCCTGCCGCCCCGTGGCTGGAACGCACTGATGACGCAGTGGCAGAATGCGCGTACGCAGTGGATGGCCCTCTCCTATGGGTTCGAGACCGGCAAGCAGGTGCTGTACTTCGGGGTGCCCATTCTCTTCTTAGCTTGGACTGACGCTCAGTATTCGCTGTCGGACGTAAACGCCAAGGAGTACTTGGTCCGGCTGGCACCGAGCGTGGCCAAAGCCCACGACGACTTGGGGGTGGCCTATAGTCGGCAGAGGAATTTTGATCGCGGCATCGCCGCCCACCAACAGGCCATTGCCGCGGATTCTACCTATGCCCAAGCCTATACGCACTTGGGGATCGCCCATTCACTGAAAGGCGATCTGAAGGCTGCCATTGGATTGCACCAACAGGCTATCGCGCTAGATCCCGAGTTGGCGCAGGCCTATTTCAATTTAGGGGTGGAATACGCGAAAATGGAACGACTCGGGGAAGCTATTGGTGCGTTTGAACGCGCTGTGGCCTTAGACTCGGACTACGGCCGCGCCCACTGGGCCCTCGCCCAGACATATAAAAAGATGGGCAATCAGCCCCTCGCAAAAAGGCACTGGAGTCGGGCACGCGACTTGCAAGCCGCCGCGCAACGGAAGGACTTGAGCCTCAGTGCCATGCCTTGGGCCACCGGGACGCCTCTCAAAGGCGATTCCTGATAATAGAGAAAATGCTTGACAAGAGGGATAATTCATTATTTTTTAGGCACTTTCACGTTATGCTCCTTAATTATGTATGGGGGCGTTTTTTCTTTTAATCAACCAACATAGGGGGTTGTAGCATGAGCAAGAAAATTGCGGTGCTGGCTGCTATTATGGGCTTGGTGAGTTCGTCCGCCTTCGCCCATATTCCCGAAGGGACTGTATACGGTGCCTTCCAGTGGCCGACCGATAAACTGCCCGTTCTCGATGGCGACATTTCTGAGTGGGATGTCCTGCCAGCCGAGGTGTGGATTGACAGCGATAATCCCGACATCATCGTCGGCGAAGGCGACGTCGGGCGCGAAAAGGATCGCTCCAATTTATTCTTCCGCTTTGCCATGGGCTGGAATGACGAATTGGATCGCATCTACTACGTTTTCGACCGCTTCGATGACGTTTGGGATCGCGACGCCGGCGGCATTGGCTGCTGCGGCCAAGACGACTCAATTGAGATCGGTCTGGACTCTGATCACTCCGGTGGCTGGTTCCACGCCGGTGGTGCTGGCATTTCTGGCGACTTGAGCGAGGAAGAGGTAAAGCTCTACAACGGCGGTCAGACCCAGACCTCGCATTACCGCTGGCCACCCATCACGTCTGGTAGTGATCCCAATGGCTGGAGTTGGTTTTGGATGTCCAGCTCGACTTGGCACGGCGACGAGCCTTATCAGTGCTGCTCGGACTCCTTCAAACTCGATGGCGTCCATGGTGCTGAGGCCAATTTCCAAGCCGAGTGGTACACCATTGGCTGGGATGATTTCAACTGGCAGGGTCCCGAGCTGAGCACCCAGCACGACTTCGTCGAGCTGGAAATTGTCGGTGCTGGTTTGCAGATCGTCGATAACGACAACGGTCCAGAAGACGCCGAAGACAGAAACCCGTGGACGGCCAAGTGGACGTTAGGTGGCCAGTCCGATATCTTTGGCAACGCCGGTTCGTTTTCTGATTTTGTATTGCTGCCTCTCGACGAAGCAGCTCTCGCTAAGCTCCCGACCGCGGTCGAGAACGATAGCTGGGGCCATATCAAGGCTTCCGTCGCTAGGTAAATCACCCGCCTAAAGCAGCAAATATCCGTAGTGGGACGGGTAGGTCTTCATTGATCTACCCGTCCCTTTTTGTCATATTTTTCGCACTTCCTCAGTCAAGTCACAAGGCCGTTATGCCACAGCGCATTGGGATTCTCCTAGCATTTGGATGGTGTTTTTGGGGTGGACCGGCTTCTGTTGCAGCCCTGACCGTAATTCGCCTCGGCGGGGAAGACCTGCCCCCGCCCGATTTGGAAGTTCCCTACGATTTCGTGCAGTTGTCGTGGGCCGAAGTGGACCCTGTACGGCATGGATTGGCCGAACTAGTGAAAATAGATACCGGCTTTGTCGAGCCATTGCATTTGGATCCTACTGTCAACTTGGTGCCGCTGCTCGAAGAGCGCGGCGGACAGGTACTGTCCCTCAATTGGATCGGCTGGGGGCCAGCTAGTGGTAATGACTTGGCCATGTTCGATGGCGACCCTACGACGGCGTTTTTGGGCGATGGCGATTGGGGCGGAGATTACGGCGTCATTCGCCAGAAGTCGCTGATTTTCGATTTGGGGGGACGCTTTTTTCTTGAGCGTGTTCGCTTCTTCCCCCGCGAGCGATTTTTGGCCGACCGGTTTGTGCAACGTTTCATCATCGGCATCAGCGATGGAGATCCGCTCAAGAAAGGTACGCGGGAATTCACGCAGGGCATCCGGGGTAGCTTCTTTGACTTCGACCTTCCGTACAATGTCTTTGAGAACATCGAGTCCGTCATTGATATGCCCTTGCCGATCGTGCCGGTACAACAGTTGTTATTTGAAGCACCCGAGAACACGACCGGCATCTGGGAGATCGCCGAATTAGAGATCTACGGCAATGGCTTTGCACCGTTTGCCAGTTATGTGTCGAACGTGATTGACTTGGGCGCACCCGCCAGCCTCGGTAGCCTGAGGTGGGCTGGCCAACAGGACGAAGGGGCTACGCTGGCGTTAAGTACGCGCAGCGGCCAAGACGACGATCCCAACACCTACTGGCGCTATACCTTTCGCGGCGGCGAACGCACCCGCTTCGACGCCAAGGGGCACCCGCTGAACTTGGCGTCGTACAACAAGCTGGCGCTTGGCGCACAGGCGGGCATCACCCACGACACAGTAGGATGGACCTTCTGGAGTGCTGCCCATGACTTTGCCGCTGGCCAAGGGACCATCGCCGGGGCCGGTCCGCGCCAGTTCGTGCAAGTGCGCACCGACTTCACATCGGGTCAGCGTACCAGTGGTCGGCTCAATTGGGTGGAGCTAGCCGTGTCGATCCCACCGGTGGCGCAACAGGCCATCGCCGAGATCATGCCCTCAGTCGTTCCTCCGGGAACTGCCGCCGCGTTCACCTACAAGGTCAAGGCGTCGGTCGCCGGCGATGATCTCGGCTTTGACCGGTTAGCCATCGATACACCCGCACGGGTGCAGAGCGTGGATGGGGTACGCCTATCGGGTCAGCCGGTGGCCTTCGACGTCGTCCAGAGTGACGATACGGGGTTCGTGTTGGCTGTGCCTCTAGTGGATGCACAGCGCACCCAAGAGGTGTTGGAGATAGACTTTCACTCCTCGGTGTTTCAGTTTGGCACAGTGTTTACGGGTCGCATTTTCAACAGCGAGCATCTTGGGGAGGTCCCGCAGGCGTTGGCTTGGGGGGATGCGGATGGAGTATCTTCCAGCGAGCGTTTACGGGTAGATTTGACGGGGTTGGGCACCGGCCCTTTGGGAGCATTGTCGGTAGATCCTAGGGTGTTTAGTCCCAACGGAGATGGGATCAACGATGTGGTGGAGATCGGCTGTGACGTGCTGAATTTGTCAGGCTCCTCGTCGGTAATGTGTTGGGTGTACGATATATCAGGTCGTCATTTGGGTCTGGTGGATGCGTCTTGGTTGGGTAGTGGTCGGTATGTGGGGGTATGGGATGGTCGAGATGGGCGTGGTTCTTTGTTGCCGCCGGGATTGTATGTAGTGGGTTTGAGTGTGGAGACGGATCAGGGGACGACGCAGAGGCAGGCGGTCGTTTCCCTAGTATACTGAAGGAGCCGAGTATGGCTGGGCGTTTAACGGCGTATGTATGGGCGATCCTGTGGATCGGCGCGGTTAGTCCGGCGAGTGGGCTGACGATCTATCGGATCGGCGGCCAGAGCCTGCCGCCCCCGGAGTTGGATACTCCGTACGAATTCGTGCAAATCAGTTGGAGCGATATTGACGCAGCGCAGCACGGCAGCGAGGAGTTGCTGGAGTTCAATCCAGATTTCGTGCGCCCCCAACGGTTCGATTCGTCGGTCAATCTCGTGCCGATCATCGAAGAGCAAGGCGGCGAGATTCTGAACTTGGTATGGATTGGCTGGGGGCCGCCTCAGGCGGACGATCTTTTTATGTTCGACCAAGATCCGAACACCATTTACCTTGGCGACGGTCACTTTGCCTCGCACGGGCCACCGCACAAGTACCTGACCTTTGATTTTGGCGCACCCCTGCTCCTTGAGAGGATTCGCTTTTTCCCGCGCACCAAACACTTGGCGGACCGATTTGTAGAGACCTTCAGGATCGGCATCAACGACGGCGATCCTCTCAAGGATGGTTCACGCGGGCTCCGCATTGGCCGCTGGGGAGACGAACTGGACTTCGACATTATCTATGACATAACCGAAAATACCGAAGCCGTCATCGACTTGCCTTTGCCGGCAGAACCCGTGCGGCGGGTGCTCTTCTCGGCGGCGGAAAATACGCGCGGCATCTGGGAGATCGCCGAGTTGGAAATCTACGGCAATGGCTTTGCGCCCTTTGCGGACTACGTGTCCAATGTGATTGACTTAGGGGCCTTGGCGAGTTTGGGGGAACTGACGTGGGCTGGGCGCGAGGACGAGGAGGCCAGCGTGGCCCTGAGTATGCGCAGTGGGCTGGACGCGGACCCGAATATCTATTGGCGGACCACCTTTCGTGGCAGTGAGCGCACCCGCTTCGACGCCAAGGGCCGTCCCCTGACGTTGGCGTCGTACAATAAGCTGGCGCTCGGCGAAAAAGCTGGCACTACTCACGATACGGAGAATTGGGCGTTCTGGGGAGGCTACAACTTCACAGCCGGGCAGGGGGTGATGGTCGGAGATGGCCCCCAGCGTTACGTGCAATTGCGGGCGGACTTCTCGTCGAGCCGAGAGACGAGTGGTCAGTTGGATTGGGTGCAGTTTGCCGTGTCGATCCCGCCGGTCGCACGACAAGCCGTCGCCGAGATATCACCTGCGGCCGTGCCGCCGGGTGAAGTTACTGCCTTCACCTACAAGTTGCGGGCGGTCTTGGCCAGCGACGATTTGGGCTTTGATCGGCTGGACATTGACACACCGATCCAAGCACAGAGCGTGAATGAGGTGCGGATTTCGGGTGCGCCGGTGGCCTTTGAAGTGGTGCGGCTAGATGAAGCCGGTTTTGCGGTACAGCTACCGAGGATTGACGCGCAGCGCACCGAAGAACTGATTGAAGTGGATTTCCAGACCGCTATCTTTAAGTTTGGCACGGTGTTTTCCGGGCGGATATCCAACAGCAAGCAGCCTCAAGAGGTGCCGCAAAGTCTAGAGTCTGGAGACGCGGACGCCCGCTCTGAGAGCAACGGGTTGAGTGTGGGGTTGACTCGCTTAGGCGATCAGGCCATCGGTGCCTTGGTGCTGATGCCGTCGGTGTTTAGTCCCAATGGCGACGGCACTAACGACGCGGTGCGGATTGAGTGCGATGTGCTGAATTTGGTGGGGCCAGTGCAGGTGGAGTCGTCGGTATATGATTTGTCGGGCCGCCTGCTGGGAGTGGTAGATTCGAATTGGACGTCTAGCGGCCGGTACGTGGGAACATGGAACGGGCGGGACGAGCGTGGTGAGCAGGTGCCGCCGGGATTATACATTCTGCGCGTGAGCGTCGAGACCGACAAGGGCCCAGCCTTCCGGCAAGCCATCATCGCGCTCGCGTACTAAATGCTATACTAGGCTAGGAGCTAGCCATGTTGTTTTGTCCGACGGAACGCTGGGCCAGCTCAATTTTTTTCGCCATTTTCCTACTACGCGCATCGGCTGTAAGCGGGCTGACGATCTATCAGATCGGTGGGGAGTCTCTTTCGCCGCCAGACTTGGACGCCCCCTATGAACTCGTGCAAATCGGCTGGAGCGATGTTGATGCGGCCCAACACGGTCGCGAAAACCTAATCCAGCTCGATTCGGATTCGATTCGTCCACAATTTCTCAGTCCAGACATCAACCTGACCCCGCTGATTGAGAAACGCGGAGGCGAAGTGCTTACTTTCGTCTGGAATGGCTGGCGTTCACATACGGAGAACGATGCGTTGATGTTTGATGGCGACTTGGCGACCGCCTTTTTGGGCGACGGGCACTTTGCTGTGCATTGGCCGTATGTCAAGGCCATGACGTTTGACTTAGGTGCTCCCCTCTTCCTCGACCGCATTCGTTTTTTTCCTCGCGACAAACACCTGACAGATCGCTTCATTCAGCAGTTCAGAATCGGCGTCAACGATGGCGACCCACTCAAGGATGGGACAAGGGAAGTAAATTTGGGGGCGGCCGGCTTTTACTTTGATTTTGATATTGTGTACGAAGCGGTGGAAAATACCCAATCCGCCATTGACCTGAAGTTCCCGGATCAGCCTATCCGCTACGTCTTGTTTCACTCTCAGGAGAACACGACAGGGATTTGGGAGATCGCTGAATTGGAGATTTACGGCAATGGTTTTGCGCCGTTTGCCAGCTATGTGTCCAACGTAATTGACTTAGGTGCTCCCGCCAGTCTAGGTTCTCTGACGTGGGCTGGTCAACAAGATGAAGGGGCCACGCTGGTATTGAGTACCCGCAGCGGCCACGAAGCCGATCCTAACATCTACTGGCGCTACACCTTTCGCGGTGGCGAGCGCACCCGCTTCGACGATCAGGGG
>RKRN01000270.1 GCA_007571365.1 Candidatus Latescibacterota bacterium | reverse complement strand
CTTATGTCTGCGTCTTACGATGTCGTCATTGCCGGGGCGGGCGCCGCAGGTGCGGTGCTCGCGGCGCGGCTCAGCGAGGATTCGAGTCGGTC
Organism: Candidatus Latescibacterota bacterium; assembly: GCA_007571365.1. GTDB lineage: Bacteria > Latescibacterota > UBA2968 > UBA8231 > UBA8231. The sequence continues at coordinate 6,475 of RKRN01000270.1, read as the reverse complement.
GGTCTTGTTGCTGGAGGCCGGGCCGGATTTTGCTGCGGTTGAGGACCTGCCCGAGGAGATTCGCTATGCCTACGGGCGCGATCGCAATATCTGGGATCGCGCCTTTGGCTTGAGCACCCGATTTGGCTGGGGCTATCGCGCTCGGGCCACGGACCTGCGCCCCGACCTTTTTGTGCCGCGCGGCAAAATTGTCGGCGGGTCGAGTGCGGTCAACGCGCAGATTTTTCTGCGCGGCGTACCCGAAGACTACGACTCGTGGGCTGCGGCCGGCAATGACCTGTGGAGCCACGACGCTCTGTTGCCCTTTTTGTGCCGCCTCGAATCCGACCCCGACTACGGCGCGGCCCCCTACCACGGAGCCGACGGCCCCATCCGCGCACGGCGGTTCAAAGATCGCGAACTCAACCCCGAGCACCGCGCCTTCTACGAGGCCGCACTCGCCGCCGGCTACCCCGACTGCCCCGACCACAACGACCCTGCTTCCACTGGCGTCGGTCCCTTGGCCCTCAACAATGCCGAGGGCATCCGCTGGAGCACCAACATCGGCTACCTCAACCCGGCTCGCGAGCGCCCCAACCTCACCATTCAAGCTAACACCCACGTCCGCCGCGTGCTCTTTGCCAACCAGCGCGCCATGGGCCTACTTGTCGAGCGCGACGGTGCCCTCTCCACGGTCCACGGCGGAGAAATCGTGCTCTGCGGCGGGGCGATTGGCTCGCCGCACCTGCTCTTGCTATCGGGCGTCGGTCCAGCCGCGCACTTGGAAGCGATGGGCGTTGACGTGGTGTGCGATTTGCCCGGCGTCGGCCAGAATCTGCGCGACCATCCGCAAGTGAGCGCGACGCTGCGGGCCAAGGACGAGTACCTCGGCGACGGCACCGAGCCGCGGCTGCAAATCGGCCTGCGCTACACGGCCACCAGATCGGCCTGGCGCAATGACATGTTCATCATTCCGGCCTCCTTTGCCACCACCGAGGGCTACTACACCTCGTCGCACTCCAAGCCTTTGGGCTTCTACTTAGTCGGCTGCATCTACTTGGCTGAGGGGCAGGGCGAACTCAAACTGGCTTCTACGGACCCCCACGTGCAGCCCGTGCTCGACTACAATTACTTGGCCGAGTCCTCAGACTGCCGCCGCCTGCGCGAATCCATCCGCATCATCATCGACCTGCTCGAACGCGATGCACTCCAAGCCCTCGTCGCCGAGCGCATCGGCCCTACCGATGCCGAACTCGCCACCGACGACGCACTCGACGAGTGGATGCGGCGCGAAGTGGGCACCAGCCACCACGTTTCCTCGACTTGCAAGATGGGACCGGCGAGCGATTCGATGGCCGTCGTCGATCAGTACGGCCGCGTTCACGGCCTCGAAAACCTGCGCGTGGCCGACGCAGCCATCATGCCCGACTGCGTACGCGCCAACACCAACATTACCTCAATGGCCATCGGCGAGCGCATCGCCGATCTCATGCGCTGAACGGGCGTCAAGCAAAAGAGTCTGCGATGACTAATCGACATCTCAACTGCTGCGACTGCCCATCCCAATCGGCCCTTCCCGCGTAGAGTCGTTGCATTGCCTCGCGCAGGAGCTGCTCTACTTCCATATCAAGGGTGATCGTCGTCTGTTGACAGCAATAGCCTCTCGTTGTTTTGTGTCAAGGTCTTTGGCGATACTATCCAGCCGACATAACCGCTTAGGGTACAGGCGGTTTTTCTCATGCCCATCACTGAGGAACAGGTATGGCAATAATCACCGTCATTGGCCGCGGCCACTCGGGTACGCGCGCCATCGCCCACACGCTCTATGCCAGCGGCGTTTTTATGGGCCACACGCTCAACCGCTCGGGCGACAAGGTGCCGCCCCACGCGCTCTACGCGGCCTGTAGGGTTATGGCCAAATACGTCCAGTGGAAGGGTGGCTTGGAGTGGGATTTCGACGATTTGCACAGCGCAAAAATCGACCCAGAATTCGAGGACTTGATCGGCCAATACCTGCAAGACATCGCGTCCGACCGCTCCGAGCACAAGGGTTGGAAGCTGCCCGAGACGACGTTGATTTACCCGTGGATTGTGCGGATGTTTCCAGACATCCACTACATTCACTGGATCCGCGACCCGCGCGACAGCATCATCGGGGCCCACAAGACCGATGACCTAGCGGATTTCGGCGTCGAGTACGAGCGCACGGACGACATCCGGCGGCGGCGGGCTATTTCGTGGAAATACCAATACGAGCTGATGAAGGCCACGCCCAAACCCAAGAAGTGGATGTTGGTGCGGTTCGAGGATTTTGTGCTGAATCAGGAGGCGGTGTTGCGGGAGTTGGAGGAATTTTTGGGATTTGAGTTGGGCCGGATCGTGGTGCGGCCGGCGTCAATTGGGCGGTGGAAAACGGACCGAGAGCAGCATACGTTTGACTTTTTTAGGGATGCCATGCGCGAAAACGGATACGGAGAGATGCCATGAAAATCAGCTTTACGACGTTGGGCTGTCCAGATTGGGACTTGGATACCATTTGCCGCCGCGGCCGCGAATACGGCTACGACGGGGTCGATTTCCGCGGGTTGCAAGAGACGATGGACATTACCCAGTTGCCGGCCTTTACCAACCGGGTTGCCCAGACGCGACGCCAGCTAGCGGATGCCGGCCTGGAGGTGTCGGGAATTAGTTCCAGCATCCGGGTCTGCGTACCGGAAAAACTAACGGAGAACGTAGAGGAGGCGCGGCGCTCCATTCGGGTGGCCAATGCGTTGGGCTGCGGCACCATCCGAGTTTTTGGCGGCGGCGACTCCAAGACCTATGCCAAGGAGGAACTAGCCGACATCGGGCGGGCGGCGATGGAACAGATCCTCGAATTGGCTGGCGCCGGCCAGCTCAAGTGGCTTTTTGAGACCCACGACGAGTGGATCAAGGCGGTGGAGTGCAAGCTGCTGCTCGACCGCATTCCGCACGAGGCGTTTGGCGTACTCTGGGACATGGGCCATACGGCGCGGGTGGGCGAGGAGTCGCCCGAGCAGACCTACGAGGCCGTGGGGCCGCGCATAGGTTACACCCACGTCAAAGACGCCGTCTATCAGCCCGAGCACGCCGAGGCCATGCGGGACGGTTGGCGCTACGTGCCGCCGGGCACCGGCCAACTGCCTTTGGAAGAGGCGCTAGCCCTGCTCAAGGGGCATAGATACGACGGCTGGATCATGTTTGAGCACGAGAAGCGCTGGCACCCCGAACTAGAGGCACCAGAGGAGATACTGCCGATTTTTTCGGCTTGGGCCAGGCCGTTGCTCGGTTAGTTGGCCCATGCAGCTACACTACCCCGAGATTGCCCTACACGTGCCGACCTTGCTCTTGCCGAGGTCGGACATTCCCCTCAAAACTTGGTCCGTCATTGCTTGCGACCAGTACACCTCGCAGCCCGAATACTGGGAAAAAGTGCGGCGGCTGGTCGGAGCCGACCCGTCGACGCTGCATCTGGTTTTTCCCGAAGCCTACCTCGGGTCGGTTGGCCGCGAACGAGCCAGTGCCAGCATTAATCAGCGGATGCAGGAGTATCTCAACAGCGGCGTACTGGTGGAGCAGCGGCCCGGATTTATGCTGGTGGAGCGAGAGGTGGGGCGCGCTGCGCCGCGCAAGGGGCTGGTCATCGCCTTGGACTTAGAGCAATACGACTACCGCGACGGAGCGCAAAAGCTGATCCGCACGACCGAAGGAACGGACCAGAGCCGGCTGCCCCCGAGGATCCAAGTGCGGGAGCAAGCACCGCTGGAAACGCCGCACGTTGTGGTGCTGATCGACGACCCGCAGCAGACGGTGATTGAGCCGCTTGGCGCAAAAAACCTAAAGCAAGCCTACGACTTCGAGCTGATGCTAGGAGGCGGTAGGCTTAGAGGCTGGCACATCGGCGATGGGGCGTTGCTCAATGAGATCGCCGGGCACCTCGCCCGCCTCGCGTGCGGCGAGCCGCCGTTGATCTACGCGCTGGGCGACGGCAACCACTCCTTCGCTACGGCGCGTGCCGTCTGGGAGCGGCTCAAGGCGGCGGCCGCGGACGAACGCCAGATAATGAATCACCCGGCGCGCTACGCCTTGGCCGAACTAGTCAATGTCCACGACGAGGGCTTGGAGTTTGCGCCCATCCATCGGATCGCTTTTGGCGTCGATACGGCCGATGTATGGGCGGCGATGGAGACGCATTATAGGGGGAGTGGGTTTAGCCGGCGGGCCTTTGCGAACCGGGACCGATGGGAAGCGGCCTGTCGCGACGCGGTCGTCGGCTCGGAGCACCGCATTCCCTATATAAGCGGAACCGAGCGCGGCCTGTTGCGTATCGCCGAGCCTAACTTGCGGTTTGAAGTAGCGTCGTTGCAGGCCTTTTTGGACTGCTATCTCGACGCGCATCCCCGCGCCCAACTCGACTACATTCACGGCGAGGACGTGCTAGCGCAATTGGCTGCCGAGCCGGACAGCATCGGCTTCTTGCTGCCGGCTATGGACAAGCGCGACTTGTTCAAAACGATCGCCCTCGACGGAGCTGCGCCGCGCAAGACGTTCTCGCTAGGCGAAGCCGCAGAGAAGCGCTACTACTTGGAGTGTCGGCGGCTGGTGCCGTGAGCGTTGGTCATTCAGGCGCAGGTGGGATCTTCGAGGGGCCAGCGATTGAAGGAGGGCAAGTTTTTGCCCGTCAGTTTTTCGCGTGCGTCGTACCACGATTGCGCCCATGCCGCTGGGTCGCGCAGTTCGCTTTGGGGGGCTTTGCGACTGCGTGCGACGAAGCCGGGAAAGAGCGGCCGGCCGGTGGCTTGGCCGGTGGGGTTGTAGCGGAGGTCAAAGCTGATCCGCACTTGCTCGCTGACGTTGGGCAGCGACGAATGGCAGGTCCGCCGGTGCATGAAGAGCACATCGCCGCGCTTCATTTCGGCGGTGACGACGCGGTCGAGGGCTAGATCGCGGTCGCGGATGAAGTGGCCGACGCCCTTGAACAAGCAATGGTGTAGCAGCCCGTCGCGGTGGCTACCGGCGACGACTTCGATACAGCCGTGCTCGCGCAAGGCGTTGGTCAGCGGCACCCACACGGTGAGCATGTCGGTCTCGTCGGCCTCGGGCAGGACCACGCCGTTGTCTTGGTGCCAAGGCGTGGCACCGACGGCAAAGCCAGCGATGCGGCCGCGATGGTCTTTGGGGACACCGGGCAAGAACTGCTCGGGCGGTTTGATGCGGATGTGCTGGACGGGGTTGGAGTAGATTTCCGGGCCGATGAGATTTTCGATGATGTCGAGGAGCTTTTCGTTGCGCAGCATCGCGAAGGTGGCCGGACCAACGGCGATGGGCGAATCCGGGCGGATGCCGCCTTGGGGCAGCGAGATGTCGAAGTGTTGGGCGTAAATTTGGCCGGTTTCACGGTAGATCTGGCAGAGGCGCTCGTCAAAGCCGAGGTCGGCGTACGCGGAGGCGATCTGCCCGGCGGCAAAAAGCTCGTTGGCAAGTTGGTCGAGGACTTCGTCGTATTCGGCTAAGACGGGATCGATGTCGGCGATGGGGTTGAGGAGATCGGCGACGAGGACGAAGCCGTGTTGGCGATAGTGGTCGAGTTGGGTAGGGGTTAGTTGGGGCATGGGTGGATCTCCGTATAATTTACGCCCTTTCACTGGGTTGAGGTTCACGAAGTATATTTCACCACGCTCAATAGCCATTAATCATCCAGCCCATCTTGTTCTGTGGCTGAAAATTCACGCCCGATTTTCTGAAGTTCCTTTTGAATCTCAGGGTCAGTAGCCATTCTACTCAGTTGAGCATCTATATCTGTTTTGCCAGAAATATCTGTTCGCATTCGGCGGCTTACTCGCTCGATAAGTAACAGTTGCTCATAAGACAACTGACGGATGTTTTCTTCTAGTTCAGCAAGAGGCGATAGCTCAGACATCCCGTTCCTCCTTGATGGATTGCTCTACTATGGGTCTATTAGGAACAAGCGAAAGTACAACACAGACCTCTTGAAGGTCAAGAAATCCCGATTGGAGTCAGCCATGAAGCTCAACCGCGACGAATTTCTGGAGACCGGCTACCTCGTCGTCAAGGAAGCCGTGCCGCGCGACAAACTCGAACGCGTCCGGCAGGCGTACGAGACGCTCGTCCATCGCCAACGCGAGAATTGGAAAGCCGAGCGCACGGAAGGCAATCCGCCCGGAGGCGTCTGGGAGACCGCGCCGCAGCCGCGCCTGCAACTGTCGAGGCCGCCGCTCGTCCATCAGCTCGACCCGCAGACCGCGCCAGCGGTCGAGGTGTGGCTCGAAGAGAATATCCACGGCGTCAGCACAGCGCTCCTCGATATAGCGGACGGGGCCGTCACAGAAATGATGATGATGTGCAATCCCGTCCGAGATCACGGCCCGGCAAAATGGCACCGCGATCTCCATCCGATCGACACCGCGCCGCTCCAAGGCTATATCGACGACATCCTCGAGGGAGGCCCGCGCTATGT
>RKRN01000031.1 GCA_007571365.1 Candidatus Latescibacterota bacterium | reverse complement strand
GGATGCCGTCGCTACTGTCCGCTGGTGATACAGGGGTGTCCGCTGGTGATACACTTGGGAGAGACAAGCTAGGTCGTCTAGCGGGGCAATAAAGGCTCGCTGGTTATGCTGCCACTCGTTTAGGCTAGGACCCCGGCCCCTGACACCCTCGCCCATTCCTCTGCGTCTTGTAGCTCCACGGCGTGTTCCATGCCTTGGATTATGTTGTCCTCTATGGAGCAATACGTCCAAGCTCCATACCGGCCTATACTGCTGACGCCGAAGTGCCCCAATTCGCTTTTCTGTCTAGCGGATTCTCGTTGCGCCAAAGGGGTTATGTGGACGTATGCCGGTGCCATGACCACCGAATGCCAGTCTATCAACTGGTGCCCCCTGACTATGCCGCATCCCTCTAATTCGGCCAATACCCGGTCAAGCGTCCTCCGTACTACCGACTCGTCAACGCGGGTTGCCATAGGTAGCCCCACCTCTACATAGAGGCTCATCTGCTCGGCGGCGAAAAGGTTGTCGTAGAAACCAACCCGATAAAAGGAAAGATCGGCTTGCGGGAAATACACCCAGTGAATGCCTTCCCAGCCCTTGCGGTCGAAGCCCAAGTTGAAAACCAGCACCTTGCTGTAGGTATAAGCCTGCGGATCGTAGTCCCAACCGCAGATGTCGAGGAACCGGGGCAGGGGCATCGTGTTGACCAACCGGCCGTAGGACAACGTTCGCTTGTTGGTCGCCACGGTTTTCTCGGGGATGTCAACCGCTAAAACCCGTTCGTTAACGCAGATATTTTCGGCGGGGACGTCTCGTGTGAGGGCTTTCACGTACTCAAAAGCCCCACCTGCCGGGTAGGTGAACTCAGCATTGTAGCTGGTGTCCCTGCCATGTCCGCGAAAATTCTGGACGATTTCTTCCACTCTGACATGGGGAAAGAATCGTCCCATCGCCCCCGGATCTAAGCGGTCTAGATCGACCGAATAGACTTTTTCGTTGTAGGGGATTAGGAACTTTTCCGCGATTGAGTGCCCGTAATGGGCGATGAGCATGTCTTTGAAGGTATGTACCGGACGATTCTCGCGGAAAAACAGATCGTACAGACACGCTAGGCAGTCCGCCTTTTTGAGCTGGTGTATATTTCGCTGGAACGGATAATCCACCAGTTGGCCGTCGTAGTATATGTAGCACCGCTTGGCCCCGCGGTAGATGCGCTGCGGCTCTAGGCGCGCAAAGAGGTACTGCTCGATTTCTTTCCTTTGAAAGTGAAAGAAATGGCCGGAGTAATCCCAAGTATAGCCATTGCGCCGAATCGTCTTGCAGTATCCGCCTATTTCCGGCTCCCTCTCGATGATCAGGTACGAATCAGCGGGGAGCCGATTCGCCAGTGCCAGCCCAGTAATACCACCGCCGATTATCACATACTCTCTATGCTCTGTATCGCGCATAACAGTATCCTCCTCATCAAAAAGATGCGTTAATATCCGAGGCGATTCGACGAATGGCGGCGTTCTGAGGCGGGTCGGTCCTTGCGACCGGGCGGTTCCAGTACGGCGGACAGGAAGCGCTGCACGGATCGCCATTGCTTCCATAGCGCCAGCGGCCCCTATCGCGCTCAGTACGGACGTAAACTACTGTGGCAGGAACCTCGTCCGCGTTATCGGCAATCCCACCGCACTTTTCCAGTTCTTGGAGCAACTGAGATTTCACTCTGTGCCCCAACAGATCTATTTCGGGTTCTGTCTCTATTTCCGTGCCTAGATCCACGGTCTTTTGCCATGCGCGTCCTTGGCGGATCATCCCGACTATCTTGCGTTTGCGGTTCAAGGTCTTGAGATACTTGCCCATGGCATGGACCGGGTCTATCGCCCAAACAGCCTTGACGAGCGGGCTTTCCGCGGCAAGCCAGAGCCCCATATTCGCCCCCAGCCTGCAACCGACTATAGTCACAGTATGGCCGCACTCCCGCAGCAGGTAATGGAGGCCAACCTGATAATCGCGGCGCAGTTCATCGAGATTAGTGGCCGCTATTTCGCCGCCTGTATTCCCGTGTCCCTGCGGCTCTACCCGGACAACGGACATTCCCAACTGCGCCATAGCCCGGCACAAATCAACCGACCACGTATAGCTGGCATAGAACTCGGTTAGCAAGGGATGTAGGTAGAGTACCGGCCGACTCTGGACAGAGGCACTTTTGGACTGGTAATGCGCGTAGTAAAACCGTCCCTTGAGCATACCGTGCATCTCGCGGCATTGCTCGCCCAATTCAACGGTCTGCATCGCAAACCTCCCAGTACACTTCCTTGTATCGCTCGCACATTGAGTCGAAGTTCCAACGGGCGACCTCTTTGCGCGCTCGTCGCCCCATCTGTTCGCGTCGTCCGCGGTCGGCGAGCAGGCCGGTGACCGCCGCCGCTCCGCCTTCGATATCGCCCCGATCAATCAGAATTCCCGCCCTTGTCTCTTCGATGATCTCAATGCACCCATCGACGCGGGTAGCTACGACCGGAACGCCCGCCGCCATGGCTTCCAAGACCACAAGACCCAAACCCTCGTGTGCCGACATCAGCACGAACACGTCCAGCGTCGCCATGATGGTGGGCACATCGCGCCGCCAACCTAACAAGCGGATGCTCTCTGCCAAGCCTTGGCGGTCTATGGCGCGTTGAATTTCCGGCCGCAACTCTCCGTCGCCCACCACTACCGCCGTCATCTCGGGGATCGCGCTCCGCACCCGCTGGCACACTTCCACAAAGTCCCCGACCCGTTTGCCGGGCTTCATACAACTCACCGTGCCGATCACGACACCCTCGGCTGGCAGGCCAAGCGCGACTCTGGCTTGACTGCGAGTCGGCAGCTTGGCGAACTGCCGAGCGTCAAATCCCCCGGAAACCACCCGTACCCTTCCATTCGGCGCGAGACCGTGCTCCACGCAGGTCTTTCTCAACCCTTCCGAAACCATGACTTGGACCGTCGATAGCTTCACGGCCAACCGCTCGCAGGTTAGATAGACCTTTTCGACCAAGCTCATCGCCGCAACGTCGCAACCTAGACCGTGGACCGTATGGATGCACGGAATGTGCAGCCATCGCGCTGCCACTCTACCGAGCAACCCGGCCTTTGGCGTATGGGTATGGACAATATCCGGTTTGAAATTGCTGAGTAGGCTTATTATCCGTACTAACGCCAAGAGATCTTTGAGAGGCGTTATTTTTCGCCGCAGCGTCGCCACTGTGATTACTTCCACTCCTCGTATTAGCCGCAAATCCTGCAGTAGTAGTCCGCGCTCATTGGTTATGACACAGACCTCCCAATTGGATTGGGCCAACCGCGTGGCCAATTCAATGACGATGCGCTGCGCTCCACCGAGCTGTAGTTCGGTTATTATCAAAGCTATTTTCACGATTCACCTCCTAGCGAGCCGGTCGGCGAGGAAAACCATCAGCACAACCAAGATGCCAGCGCATGTCCACGTGTAGCCTTGGGATTGTCCGCAGACGAGCACGGCTAAGAGGCCCAGTAGCCCCGTACTAGCGGCCGCGACCAACACCAACTGAACGCCGGAGAGGCCAAGAGCCCCCAACCGATGCGCTAGATGGTCGCGGCTCCCCTGCATGATCGGCAGCCCACGACGCCACCGGCACAGCGAAACGAGCAGCACATCCAAGATGGGCACGGCCAAGACAAAACCGGCCGCAACCCAACTCTCAAGACGCTTAGTCCCTAAGCCCAACTTGATGCACAAAGCACCCAGTACGAAACCCAAGAAGAGGCTTCCACCATCCCCCAAAAACATCCGCGCCCGCGGAAAGTTGAAAAGCAGGAACGCCAAGGTGGCACCAACAAGCGCGGCGCCAGTCCAAGCAACGGCTAGATTACCAGCGTGAAATCCGAGCAAGCCAATAAACGCAGCGGCCATAGCCGCCACTGAGGCCGCTAAGCCGTTGGCCACATCGAGGATGTTAAACGCATTGGTCAACAGCACGAGCCACGCCGTGGCGGCCACTACCCACAACCAGCCATCGCCGATCAACGCAGCGGCCACCAGCGGGCAGATGAGGAGTTGGACTAGCAACTTGCAGCGAGCCGATAGGCCGAGTTTGTCGTCGATAGTACCCAGCACTAGCAAGGCCAAGGCACCAACCGCAACGCCTTTGCCGAGCAGGTCAATCGGGTTATGCCCTGTGAATGCCAGTGCCACAGTGCTGGCCAAGCACAAGGCCAGTCCTCCCAGATAAGCGACTGGCTCGGCGTGCCGCTTGAGTCGGCCGTCCGGCTCGTCAACCATACCCAGCGTTCGGGCCACAATAATCGCCACCGGCGACAAGGCGACGCCCACAGAAAACGAAACGGCCACCAGCCCGAGTACGCCCCAAGCACTTCCGTCGAGCTCTATTGCACTAGCCATGAGCACCCCTCTTTCACTCCTAACGGAGGTCAATGTACCCCACGCCTATATAATAGATTAGGGCTGCGGTTTCATACGCCAGTTGCCAAGCCAATTTGAACGGGTTCTCCGCAGACTTGCCAAAACCAAGCTCTGGTGCCAACTGCCACGACGCCTGTTGCGCCGCAAGTCCCTTGGACGAAAAAGTCGCCGCCGTGCGCAACAGATGCATTGGGTACGTGACGACGATGGCCTTTTGCCAGCCTTGGTTGCGGAACACTCGTTCTATGGTCCGAGCCTCTCCATACGTCCCGCCCGGATGCGAAGCCACGACTGAAACCGCGCTGCTTGTAGGAATACCAACCGCCTCGGCTGCCTGCAAAGGGGCGAATACCACTACTTTGGGGGCCATGCCCTGTTCGTAGAGTTCGGCCGCACAATGCAAGGCCCGGGCGACCTCTCTGGGCGGTCCGCTCGGCACAACGATAGCGTCGGCTCGCTCGCCGCTGTGCGGTACGCAAAAGGCGCGCTGCGCGATCCAAGTGGCGAAGGCCAATAGGACGACCAAAACGACAGCCCATAAGCCCATAGCCGCTTTTGCAGAATAGCTGTATCCCATCGCGGATTCCCTCCTCTACTCACGCGCTTACTTCAACTTCCTGACGGCCCGGACGAACTGCGGACAACTCCCGGCCAGTTTTTCGGACAGCCGCAAACGGCGCACCCACGCCGCCGACACCCAATTGTGCCGCCGATCTCCTTTGCCCTGCAACTTCGCTATTGCGGCTTGAAAATCGTCGTGGTCGTACAGCTCTCGCCGCTTGAGGAAATACAGATCCGAGCGACTGGCGTTGGTCCCCGCCACCGTACTACACGCTCCGGCATAACCACACTCGGCCACTACGCGCCGCACCCGTGCGGTCGCCAGCCCTCGTGGGTACGCGAAATATCGCACTGCTTGGCCGAGGTGGTCCTCGATCCTGCGCTTTGAATCACCTACTTCGCGGTACAGCTCGGCGAGATCGAGCCGGGGGAGCACGGCGTGGGTCGCGGTGTGCGAGCCAATTTCAACCCCTGCTGCAGATAGGGCCGCAATATCCCGCCAGCCCAGCAACTCTCGCCCTTCCAGCCGGCACCCGACTAAATCGCTGATGACAAAAAGGGTCGCTTTGAAGCCGCAACGTTCCAACAGGGGCATGGCCGCGGTCAGCACGCTCGCATAGCCATCGTCGAACGTGATGGCGATTTCCCGCTCAACCGAGTGGTTCCCCCCACTGTAAAGCCTGTTCACCGACCGGATGAGCGCAGTGGTGGCATAGCCCAGGCTGCGAATGGCCGCGAGGTGCTCTGCGAATCTCTTGGGCGAAACGCTCAACGGACCGTCGCCGACCTCTATTGCGTGATAGGTCAGGATGGGGAGAGCACTGAGTCTGGGCACTTTTTCAGGCATAGCAGGGCTCCGGTTGTGTTGCACTGCGGGCCGGGTTGGGCGCGGCAAGCCACTCTGCCGTCATCTGGACGACCTCCTGTACTTTGTCGTGTGAGCGGTAGGAGTGATCGCTGTCTTCAACCATTCGTGCCGCGTACGCTATGCCGCCGATATAGCGGCACAGGGCCTCGTAGGCGCGGGCACACTCGCGGCTGGCGGGGTCGCCAGCGGGATAGATGCCGAGCACGTGGACGGTTGGGTGGGAGCGGTCTATTAGGCTTTCGCCGGATAGCGGGCTGAGCTGTTCTTCTTCGAGGTCGTTCACACCCTGCGGGCCAGCGAAGCGGTTTTTGGCCTCGGCGTATAAACCCCAAAATTCCACGACAGCGGCTTTCAGGTATTTGGCAGACCGGCGGATGTCCATGGACCGCTTATCGGCCAGTTCGGTGGGGCTCCACATCACGATCCTGTGCCAGTTCACCGCCGCCGTTGCAAGGCAATAGAGTACCACCCAAGCACCAAAGCATTTGGCCACGCACGAGACCGCATCAATATCGGCTGCGCGTTCCAAGAAGCGTGCGCTCTCCACGCAATCGCCAACCGGCGTGAACTGACCGCCCGCTTCGCTGTTGCCCCGTCCGCCAAAGTCGAACCGGAGACAGTGGAAGCCGGCACGTGCCAACTGGCGGGCACTGTACACGTACATGCTATGATCGCCAAATAGGAAATCCGGTTCGCCGGGGACAAAGAGCACACCGTGCCGCAGGTCGCGCCCGGAACTG
>RKRN01000081.1 GCA_007571365.1 Candidatus Latescibacterota bacterium | reverse complement strand
CGGTAGTAGACGATGATCCGGCCGCTTTCCGACACCGCATGGCGACCGGGCAGGACCTTCGGCAGCACGTTGTGGCCGAGCGGAGCGGTAGCCGCGACGAAGGAGCACACGGGCACCACGCTTCGCCGCAGGCCGGGCCACAGATCGTCGGTGTAGCCATTGGTGCCGATCAGAACCTGCCGGGCGCTCACGCTCCCGCCGCCTTCCACCCGCACCCGCCAGTCGCGGCCGCTTCTTTGAGGCCCGCGAAAGCGGCGGCCGCGGCCGGCTCCGCAAAAACGCCGCAGAGCTGGGCGAATTCTGGAATCGCCGCCAATATAGCCGCATCGCTGACGGTGAGAAAGGCGCCGTTGCTCCTGCGGACGGCCCGCAGGGCCTTGGCGCGGGCGCGGCGAGTGGGTGCGCTGGCACCGCGCTGCTCGCGCTGAGTGGGGCTTGCTAGGCAGCGTGCGGTTTAAGACGCGCTGGCTGACCTTGCACCTGAGCCGCTTCCGCACGGACTCGTATTGGACGCGCATCTACGAATACGAGGTGTCCCTGCCCGGGGCTGTGAGCATTCGCCCGCTCTACGGCACGGGCTGGCGCGGCTACGCGCTGGTGGAGATTGCCTATGGTGGCTGGCGGCTGAGTAGCCGCTATCGCATCCAGCGCGACCAGCGGCTGCGGCACTACGGCGGCGTGCAGATTGACTGGAGCCGAGGTCATATTGACAAGCGTTATAGGCGCAGATAGTTTGAAACTCTTTTATTTTTTAATTGCCATTACGCAGCGTTTGTCCTGCCTGCGTAAGTAGGCATATAGAGCCGCCGGTTTGCAGCTCGTGCGGGTAGACTGGATTCCCGCGTACGCGGGAACGACGCCGGGGGCCAGCAAGGGGCCGACGATAACCAGCGACTGCCTAACATCAGTTTTTAACCATCGACATTTTCAAGAGTTAAATCATCCGTATGAATGGTCCAAACTCGTACAAAGACTTCACCGATCGCCTAAAGCTGTTAAGCAGTAAACACCCGGATTTGATCGCGACCACGCTCAGCAACGTCTTTACCATGCGTCTTATTGGGAACAAAACGCACGGCGACTTGGCGGAGATAGCCATTGCCGAGTTCATCAATCAATACATGTACGATTTTCGTTCTATTCACGTCGGCAAAGACCTTTATCGGGCAAAATCAAAAGAGGAAGACATTAAGGTCATCAACGAAATCACCAAAGCTGAGTTTCCGGTCAGCCTTAAAGCTTATGGAGATGGTCCTCTTCAGCTTTCCACTGACAAGAACTTCCGCATGTTTCCCCGACTGGACAGAGAGGGAGCTGAAGTAAAGGGGCGAATAGCGGTGCAAAAAGTTTTGCAAGACCCTGCATTTGTTGAATTTCGCAATATCAACGTACTGCCGCTTATCTACGACGAAAAGTGCCAACGATGTAACATACTCGTGTTCGACTACAACCGTGCGATGAGTGAGGCGGCGCACATTGCGAAAGAGGTAGGAGGAAAAGGTAGAAAACACCCTGTATATCGCTTTTACAATATCGCTGGGGACTATATTTGTGAGGTGCGCTATGGCGATGCCACAGCAAATGCGCTGCAACGCGGTCTATGGACTCACACCAAGAATGGACTGAACTACTTCGAGAGCATCACTGGAGGGTGGATCGATTACTCACACAATCCGTTACTCGTCAAGCTGTTTTCTCATGCGCTGGTATCGTCGTCGGCTGGACACACAGCGGCCTTGGCAGAGATCAAAGAAGATATTGCGCGATTGCGGCGCGGATCGGGGCTAACGACGTGACCCAACGGCCGCTCTTTGACCATCTCATCGTAGATGCTCCGCCCACAGAGGGCATTAAATACGCTGGTTCCAAGCTGAAACTGCTCCCACACATCTTGCAGATGGTCGAAAAAGTGGGGGCCAAGACCGTGTTGGACGGGTTCTCTGGCACGACGCGTGTATCGCAGGCCCTGGCCCGGCAGGGCTATACGGTGGTCTGCAACGACATTGCTGCATGGTCCAAGGTGTTTGGCACGTGCTATTTGCTCAACCAGAAAAAGCGCGCCGAGTACCAATCGCTTATCGAGCACCTCAACGCCGTACCGCCGATGGATGGGTGGTTCACCGAGCATTACGGCGGCCAGCCCAACGACGGCTGTGCCGTCCAACGAGATGGTCGCAAAAAGCCTTGGCAGATACACAATACCCGCAAGCTCGATGCCATTCGGCAGGAGATCGAAGTGCTGGCACTCGACCCGGTCTCTAAGGCTGTCGCGCTGACGAGCCTAATGCTGGCGCTCGATCGCGTCGACAGTACCTTGGGGCACTTTGCCGCATACCTCAAAGACTGGTCGCCGCGTTCCTATGGCGATCTCGTGCTCGACATCCCCCGCGTCGTTCCGGCGTCTTTGCCACACCAAGTGTTCCAACGCGACATCTTGGACTTGGTGCCTCAGGTCGCGGTTGATTTGGCGTATTTCGATCCGCCGTATGGATCGAATAACGAGAAAATGCCGCCGTCGCGGGTGCGCTATGCGGCCTATTACCATCTGTGGACGAGCGTCGTCCTGTTTGACCAACCCGCTCTGTTTGGCAAAGCCAAGCGTCGCTGCGATACAGCGGATCCGGTCGCTGCATCGGCCTTTGAGGAGTTTCGCCGCAGCGATCGAGGCCGCTTCAAAGCCGTCGAAGCCATTGAGCAGCTCATCGCGGCCACGCCCACGCGCTGGACGATCTTGTCCTATAGCTCAGGTGGTCGGGCAACGGCCCAAGAGTTGGACGATGTGCTGAGAAGGCACGGTCGGCTGTTGGATGTGGTTGCACTTGAATACAAAAGGAACGTCATGGCGGGGATGAAATGGACGCACGAATGGACGTGCGATGCGGTTGAAGCCAATCGCGAATTTTTATTTTTACTCGAAAAACGGGCCGCTTGAGCCGGTCTTAATGCTTAAATCTGCTGCCAAAAACGCGCTCGTCGCCGCTTGGGTCGCGGCCGTAGAGGTCGGTGCGGCCCCCTTGCAAGACGTCGTCGCACAAACCGGGGCCATCCACGCCCTGACCATCTTCGCGCATTTTGCCGATGAGGGCGGCTTGGGCCGCGAGGTCCCGTCTTTTGCGGCCGAGATTTTCGCCGAGCAACCGGGCAGCCTAACCCACTTCTACCGCGAGATGTCGCGCGGGCAGTTCGAACTCACCGGCGAAGTGCTGCCCCGCTGGTATGCGTCCCGCCGCAATGCCGCCGCGTACGCAGAAGGAGAGGGTGGGTACGGTCGCTTTGCCCGCGAGATCATCGAGGCCGTTGATGCCGACGTGGACTTTAGCCGCTACGACAACGATGGCCCCGATGGGGTGCCTAACTCCGGCGACGACGATGGATACGTGGATTTTATTTTTCTCATCTCGGCCTCGGCCCCAACCGGCTTTATCGTCGAAGAGGCCACGGGCGTTGCTCGGCTCGGGTTGGGCAACGATTTTGTCAGCCAAGACCGCGCCCTTCGCGGTGGTTTTATCCGGGTGCGCTCGAAAAACGGTGCGCTCCAGCGCGGGCGGTCTTTTGCCGAGGCCGTAGGCAGCATGGCTCACGAGTTTGGGCACTTTCTGGGCCTGCCCGACCTGTACGACCGCGATCCTGGAGACCAGCCGGACGACGACTCGGGCGGCATTGGCTATTGGGGGTTGATGGGGCACGGCAACCGCGGCTGGGGCGAGATAGATGGACCCAACCCCTTTTGCGCGTGGAGCTTGGGGCAACTCGGCTGGCTGGGGGTCGACAACCAACAACTCAACGTGCTGAGTGAGGACCAAGACGACGTGGCTTTTGCCGATGTCAACGCGGGTGGGGCGGTGTATTTGCTGCCCGCGGCTGCGCCGGCTGAGCACTTTTTTCTGGTGGAGTTCCGCAGCCGCCAACACAGCTACTACGAGCGCAACCTGCCCGGCGAGGGCCTGCTGATCTGGCGCGTAAACCCCAATCGCAACGGCAATAATATGGAAGCCATCAAACAGGTGGATTTAGTCTGTGCCGATGGGCTTTTTCGCGATGCGGGCTTCCCCTTGGGACGCCAGGCCGCCCCATTTAATGGCCGCGACAATCTCGACTTTTGGGCGCACGACGCGCGCTATCGCACAGATTTTGGCGGCAACCTCGGAGATGCCACCGACCTGTTTGACGGCGAGCAGTTTACCGACTTTTGGGCCGCGTCCAACCCGGCGTCCACGACCGGAGTTAGCGTGACTAACATCCGGCGTTTGGGCGACCAGATGATGGCCGATCTCAAGCTGCAAGACCGCCGTCGCGCCGGCCCGATTGCCGGCATGGAAATCTGGCGCGACCGCATTGAGCTGGTCGGCGACGTGACCGTTCTGCCCGGCGGGCACCTCGATGTCCGCGCTGGGGCGCAGGTGCAGGTGGGGCCGGACGCGCTGGCTGCGGGTGCAGATACAGTGCGCGTGGAACTGATCGTGTACGGCGATCTCTTCATCGGCGTTTCGGGGCAGGGGCAAACCGCCTTCCACTCGGCCGCGGCCGACCCGCAGCCCGGAGATTGGCACGGGATCGTGCTGCACCAAACGGCCACGGCCTATTTGCGTAGCGTCCTCATTGACCATGCCCACTATGGCCTCTGGTCCGAGGAAGTTGACCACGCCACTACCTTGGAAGATGTGACCATCCGCCACGTCCGTGCGGACGGCATCCGCTTAGAAAGAGTTGAGGAGGAGATGCTCTTAGATCGCGTACGCGTTGAGGCGGCCGGTGGCGTGGGCATTTGGATCGCTGGCCCGGGCTTGACGCGGATAAACCAAGCGGCACTGCACGACAATGGCCGCGCTGGCATCTGGCGCGAGGGTGGGTTTTTGTCGTTGCTCGATACCCGTTTCGACTCCAACGGCTCGGCGGTGCCCGAGGAGGCCAACTTGGTCTTGGGGCGGGGGACCAGCGGCAAAGTGGCGGGTAATTCGTTTACTGGTGGGATTGGGATCTATTGTGTAGAAACGCGCGAAGTCGAGATTGAGGGCAACGCGCTGTACAATCACCAAGTAGGCCTTTGGACTAAAAGTGCGCGCCCGCGCATTGTGCACAATCAATTCTTCCGCAATGCGTTGGCCATGCGGGTGGCCGGGAGCGTGGTGCCGGCGCGGCTGGTCTTGAACGGCATCCAAGAGGGCGAGCAACTGCTCGACAACCAAACCGATCAACCGTTGCAGGCGATTAACAATTGGTGGGGGAACGAAGACGAGAGTTGGATCGCGGCCCGGATCAGCGGCGATGTCAACTGGCGGCCCTTCCTCAACTTCGACCCGCGCATGCCTTTAGACTTTGCTTTGGGGCAGAATTATCCCAACCCGTTCAACGAGGCGACGCAGATTGACTATCAAATCGGGATCAACGACCCCATTGTCGCCGGCCAGACCATGGTCGAGCTGGAAGTCCGCACCGCGACCGGCGGTTTGGTGCGGCACTTGGTGGAGGACTTGGCGGCCCCGGGGTTGTACAGCGCCTCTTGGGATGGCCGCGACGAGCGGGGCGAGCGCGTGGCCAGCGGCATGTATTACTATATATTGCGGATCGGGCCGATCTTCCGGGCTAACAAGATGATTTTTATCAAATGAACATTGAGGCGGATTATCTAGTTCTCGGCAGCGGTATTGCCGGTTTGTTCTTTGCCCTCAAGGCTGCTCAGCACGGATCGGTAGCCGTAGTGACCAAGCGCGAACGGCGCGAGTCCAACACCCAATACGCGCAAGGCGGCATTGCCGCGGTCGTGGATGCGGCTGATTCAGTGGCTAGCCACACCCAAGATACGCTCGCGGCGGGTGCTGGCTTGTGCGACCGCGCAGTCGTCGCAGGCGTGGTGGCGGAAGGGCCGGAAGTGGTGGCCGAACTGCTGGCGATTGGCGCGCAGTTCAACCAAGCGCAGCCCGGGGTGTTGGCATTGGGGCGCGAAGGGGGGCATACCCATGCGCGGGTGGTACACGCAGACGATATGACTGGCCGCGAGGTGACCCGCGCTTTGGTGGCGGCCGTGCAAGTGCTGCCGCAGGTGACCTTGTACGATCACCATTTGGCTATAGACTTAATCGTAGATGAGCAACGGCGGTGCCACGGGGCTTGGGTATTGGATGCGCAGCAAGCCGCGCCTATCGCGGCTGTGGCCCCGGTTACGCTGCTGGCCACCGGCGGCTGCGGGCAGGTCTTTTTGCACACCACCAACCCGCGCGTGGCTTCCGGCGATGGAGTCGCCATGGCTTGGCGGGCCGGAGCGCGGGTGGGCAACATGGAGTTTATGCAGTTCCACCCTACTATGCTCTACGATCCGGGGCGGCCCTCGTTTTTGATTACCGAGGCTTTGCGCGGCTTTGGTGCGGTGCTGATCGACGAGCGCGGCACGGCGTTTACGGACCCATTGCAAACGCGCGATGTGGTGTCGCGGGCCATTGTCGCGCAGATGCAGCAACGTGGAGCCGAGTGCGTCTATTTGGATGTCACAGGCCGAGACGCCGACCAGACCCGTCGCCGCTTTCCCAACATCTATCAGCATTGTCTGGAAATGGGCGTGGACCTGACCACGACGCCGATCCCGGTGGTGCCAGCGG
>RKRN01000077.1 GCA_007571365.1 Candidatus Latescibacterota bacterium | reverse complement strand
CCTCAGCTACGCGAAAGAGTCATCATCGTAGGAACCTCCAGCGAGGTAAACCCTTTCACGCCGCCCGAACCTGAGAGATGTTCCTCCGAGTGGATAACTGCCGAGGAAGCAATTGGCGATCTGGAAACCGTCCAAGAGAATCGCGACTTTAACCATATTTGGAGCCGGGCAAAGCCTAGCCCAGAGCAGGGAAACCGTAGGCTTGCTGCCGACAGGCCGGGCCACACGATTCGCGCTGAGTGCCACGGGAATATCCAGTTCCATTATTCGCTGCCGAGACGTATCTCCATGCGGGAGGCTGCACGGATACAATCGTTCCCCGACAGCTTTGTCTTTCAGTCAGGTCTTAGGGAGACCGAGCGACAGGTGGGCAATGCAGTGCCGCCTGTCTTCGCTTGGCACGTCGCATGTAGTGTGCTCAGGTGCTTCCAGCGAAGTCCTGGCAAGCATGTCCGTCCAGACCGATCAGCCCCTGAATAGTTCTTTCGATGGAATCCAATTTTGGGCATAGCCATCGGCTAGCATTAGCCACTTGCAGATTCTCTGCTCAGGCGCAACGACACATCCCCAGTATTCTTTGAACAAAGCCGGTTCGATACTGGTGGCCGCAGCCCGCATCTCGCCTTCGATGTCTTTTAGGGCACGCAGTAAGTAATTGCCGCCCCGCTTGGCGTCCTTCCTAAGAGCGACGCTACCGGCTGAGAACAGGTCTCCAAGCACTTAGTCGTAGTACTCCTGGCCCAAATGGGTAATTAGGTCTTCTCCCTGCAAAAAGCGCAGCGTGTTCTTGAGCTTCATGAGCTGGATGAAGAGATCGTGCTCGGGGTAGAGGTCGGGTGCGGTCATCGGACTTTTGAAGTAAAACGAGAGCCACTCTTGGATCCCCGCCATCTGAGCGCGCTGCGCCAAGTCGGTAAATAGCACTAAGTCCAAGACCAGCGGCGCGGCGAGAATCGAATCGCGGCAGAGGAAATCGACCTTGATCTGCATGGGCATGCCCAGCCAGCCGAAGATGTCGATGTTGTCCCAACCCTCCTTCTCGTCGCCGCGCGGCGGATAGTAGTTGATCCGCACCTTGTGGTAAATATCGCCGTAGAGTTGGGGGTAGAGGGTGGGCTGCAAGATGAACTCCAGCACGTCGAGCTTGCTGACTTCCTTGGTCTTGAACGAATCGGGGTCGTCGAGTACTTCGCCGTCGCGATTGCCCAAGATGTTGGTCGAAAACCAGCCCTGTACGCCGAGCATCCGCGCCTTGAGGCCCGGGGCCAACAGGGTCTTCATCAGGGTCTGGCCGGTCTTGAAGTCCTTGCCGCCGATAGGTACGCCCTTTTGCCGCGCCAGTTCGACCATAGCCGGGACATCTACGGTCAAGTTCGGCGCCCCGTTTAGAAAGGGCACCCCTTCCTGCAACGCGGCGTAGGCGTAGATCATGCTCGGGGGGATGGCCGGGTGGTTTTCTCGGATGGCTTTTTCGAGGCTCTCGAGGGTATCGTGTACTTCGTGGTGCTGCATGAAAATCTCGGTGCTGCCGCACCAGATCATCACTAGCCGCTCGACGCGGTTGTCGGCCTTGAAGCGCTGGATGTCTTCGCGCACTTCCAGCACGGCATCCCACTTGCTCTTGGCGCTTTTGACGTTGGAGCCTTCGAGACGGCGCACGTAGTTGCGGTCGAAAACCGCGGGCATTGGCTTGACGGCCTTGAGCGGGTCTGCTAGCTGGTCGAGCAGCGTATTGTCCAAGACGCCGGCGTGAATAGCCGAGTCATAGGCGTCCTCTGGAAAGACATCCCAGCCGCCGAAGACCAGACTGTCGATGCCGGCCAGTGGCACGAAGTCCTTGATCAGCGGCGAGCGTCCTTCGGTGCGCTTGCCCAAGCGGATGGTACCCATCTGGGTCAGCGAGCCGATGGGCTGGCCAATGCCGGCTTTGATGGCCTCGACGCCGGCGATAACTGTAGTGGCCACCGCGCCCATGCCGGGAATGAGGATGCCGAGTTTGCCCGTGGCCGGGGCGATGAATTTGGGTTGGTTCACAGGAGTCTCCTTTTGCATTGAAGAGGTATGTCATTCGCCACAAAATAAAGTAGAGCGTTCTATACATTGAGCAAATTGATTATTACTATGTAATTAATAGAAAAAATTTATGGATTATACAGGAAGGACGTGAGCGGAAACAGCAAAAGGATGGGAATTAGGCGGCGAGACGTTCTGGATCGGTGTCGCGCAGTTCCGCGAGGCGATCCAACAAAGGGCTTAGCTCTTTGTAGCTAGCCAGTTCGGCTCTGAGCTGGGCCGCGCCGCGCAAACCGCGAAAGTACCCGGCGTAGTGGCGTCTCACGCCGATCAGTGCCCCTTGCTGGCCGTCGTGCTCAACGGCCAATTGCAGGTGTCTGAGGCACAGTTCGATGCGCTCCTGCCAACTTGGTTCGGGCAAGAGCGCGCCCGTCTGTAGATAGTACTGGGACTCGCGGAAAATCCACGGATGGCGGATGGCCCCGCGGCCGATCATCACCCCGTCGCAACCCGTGCTGTCAAAGGCGTGCTTGACCATCTGCGGCGAGGTCACATCGCCGTTGAGGATGATCGGTATGGAGACCGCCGCCTTGACCTTGGGAATCCACTCGTAATCCACAGAGCCTTTGTGGCCTTGTGCGCGGGTGCGGCAGTGAATGGCCAGCGCCTGTACGCCCAGTCCCTCGAGCATTTGGGCAACCTCGACAATGCAGATGCTCTGCTGGTCCCAGCCGAGGCGCGTCTTGACGGTCACCGGCAGGTGCGTCGCGCCGATGACGCGCGCGACGACCTCCTTCATCTGCGGCACGTCGCGCAACAGCCCGGCCCCGGCCCCGCGCAGCGCCACATTACTCACCCAGCAGCCGCAGTTGATGTCGATGAAGTCAGGATGCTGGGTGCTGGCGATTTCGGCGGCTTTCTCCATAGACAGCGAGGCCGCGCCGTAGAGCTGGATCGCCAAGGGCCGCTCGGCTTCTGTAAAGCGCAGCTTGCGAAAAGCGCGGCGCGGCCCGTTGGGATCTTCGCGCAACAGCCCCTCGGCATTGACGAATTCGGTATAGACGATGTCGGCTCCCAGTTCCCGGCAGATCAGGCGGAACGGTAGCTCGGAGACATCCTCCATCGGCGCTAGCAGGATGCCGGGGTCAGCGGTTATCGGACCGATGCGGAACATCAGTTATTTTAGGGTTGAGTAGGGCAATGCTTTCATCACGCGCACTTCCCGGCGGCGAATTAGCGGCCGGATCTGATCGACGATTTTGGCCCATTCCGGGCTGCCGTAATAGGCTTCAATCGCCTTGTCGCGGGCCTTGGCGTTGGGGAAGGCGCGAATCCAGATAAACTCGTCGTCGCGGTCGGGGTTTTCCCACGCAGCGACAAACGTCACGCCGTATTTGGCCATAAAGCGGCGGGCCTTGGCAAAGCCAGCGCGGAATTTCTTCTTGTTATCGGCTCCCTTGTGGAAGCGGTAGATGCGCAATTCGTAGATCATGCAAGTTCTCCTTAAAAGCGGTCTTAAAATGCTTGGCGTTATTTGTGCCCGGCTGCCCCCGGTGGATTCCCGCCCCGTGTCGGGGCACGGGGCGACGTTCTTGCGCGGGAAGGACCCGATGAGGGCCCATTGGGGATTTTAAAAACAGCTTCTTGGTAAATGGCGGTTTCGGCGACGACTATATCCACGGGCACATCGTGCGGCTCGTCGGGAATATAGTTGAGGACTAGCGCGTTGTAGCACAGCCCTATTTTGACGGCTTGCACTTGCGCTAGAAAGCGGTCGTAGTAGCCGCCCCCCCAGCCGATGCGCTGCCCGCGCCGATCAAAGGCAAGGCCCGGCACCACGACCAAGTCGATCTGAGCTTCTGCGGGCAGCCAAGTGGCCACGGCCGGATCGGGTTGCGCCAGCCCGTAGGGGCCGACGACGAGTTGATCCAGGCCGTCGATCAGCGCGTGGGCCAGCGTCTTCGTGCCCGGCATCACCACCGGCACAGCCACGCGCTTGCCGTGCGCGAGGCAAGCGCCGATCAACGCACGGGTATCGACCTCGTTTTCCTTACTGGAGACATAGGTGTGGACGAGTTTGGCTCGGCTGTATGCCTCCAAGCTCAAAACTCTTGCTAGTATGGCCTGTCCGGCGGTTTTCACGGGGCCGCGGTCCAAACTCATGCGCGTAGCTAGGACGCGCTTTCTGAGCCGGTCTTTGCGGGTGCGCGTCGCCGGCTCGGCGGTTCGGGCTTCGACGTTGCATGTACCAAAGCCTGGGCGCACCGAAGTGTCCTTCTTCATACATTACATAATACTGGCCCCTAAAAAGGGCGTCAAGCGCGTGTGGCACCTAGGGTTGCTTGACGAATATGAGCCTTTCCCCTAGATTGACCAAGATGGGCGAGGCCTTGTTTTTTTAAGGGTGGGACGCTAAGGGCCACGGCAACCCACCAAATCATCCTTACTACATTATGAGTGCTCAGGCTCTGCCGCTGGAAATTTCTCCCCGCGAGTACCACCCGGTAAAACCCCTCCATCCCGAAGAGGACTTCCGCATCCAGCAGCGCCTCAAAAACCGGGGAAACCTGCCGCAACACATCGCCATTATCATGGATGGCGACAGGCGTTGGGCCGTCGAGCGCAATCTGCCTAAGACCGAGGGACATCGCTTTGGCCGCGAGTCCGTGCGCGACATTGTCCGCGCCTGCGGCCAGCTACAGATCAAGGTGCTGACCCTATACACCTTCTCGACCGAGAACTGGTCGCGGCCCGAAGCGGAAGTAGAAGAGTTGATGCAGTGGCTACACGAGTCGCTGCGCGACGAAGTGTCGGAACTCCACGAAAACAACGTATCGCTCAACGCCATCGGTCGCACCAACGCGTTGTCTTTGACCATACAATTGGCCCTCGAGCATGCCCTCGCCCAGACCAAAGACAACACCGGCCTCAAACTCAACTTGGCACTCAACTACGGGGGCCGCAGCGAACTCGTCGACGCCTTCCGCAAGCTAGCCGTTGAAGTAGCGGAGGGTCGGCTCGCCCCAGAAGATATTGACGAGGAGCAAATCAGCAGCGTCCTCTATACAGCCGACTTGCCCGACCCAGATTTGTTGATCCGCACCAGCGGCGAAATGCGGCTGAGTAACTTCCTGCCTTGGCAGATGGTCTATACGGAGATTTGCTTTGTCGGCGACGTGCATTGGCCGGACTTTCGCCGCCAGCACCTCTACGAAGCCATTGCCGCCTACCAACAGCGACAGAGGCGCTTTGGCGGCTGACACCGCGCCCGCGGCCTCCGGTCTGCGCCAGCGCGTCCTCGCGGCTATCGCATTCGTGCCGGTGGTTCTCCTGCTGGTCGAAGGGGCTAGCTGGGGGCTCTTCTTATTGGTGGTGGTGGTAGCCATGCGCTGTTGGTGGGAATATCACCACATCCTAGCGGAGGCTGGCTATCGCACCATCCGCCTGCTGGGCAGCCTATTGGTCTTAGGTCTGTGCAGCTACTTCTGGCGGCAGGGCGCGAGCGGCGATCTCGCCGCGTTGCTGATGGTGGCCATCTCGCTGGTTGTGGTGTGGGCCTTGTGCCAAGGCCCGGAGCACTATGCGGCCAATGCCTTTCTGACGTTGGGCGGCGTACTTTTCTTCGGCGTCTTGGGTAGTGCGCCGCTGCTGCTTTTTCAGGCGGCTGGTAGAGGCGAGGAGGCTCACCACTTGGTGGCCGTGCTCTTTCTCGCCATCTGGCTCACGGATTCCGGGGCGTACTTCAGCGGTCGGTTTTGGGGCCGGGCCAAGCTGGTGCCGACGATCAGCCCCAATAAGACGAGGGTCGGATGCATCGGCGGCGTAGTTGGCAGTGCCCTGCCCCTGCCCTTGGGCTTTCTGCTGCCCTCCTTTTCCGCGATGTCGCTGCTGGGGCTTTTGCTGGTCGCGGGCATTGGTGCCCAGGTGGGCGATTTGGTGGAATCGGCCTTTAAGCGCGACATGGGCATCAAGGACGCGCCGATGCTAATCCCAGGTCACGGCGGCCTGCTCGACCGCTTTGACTCCTATTTTTTAGCCTTTCCGCTGGCGTATCTCTACGTGGATGTGCTGGCTATTTTTTCTTGAGATGGATTAGAGTATGCTCGATACCCTCACGACTATTGCCTCATTTCTCATCGCCTTAGGCGTCTTGGTCTTCGTCCACGAGTTGGGCCACTTTCTGGTCGCCAAATGGGCGGGCATCCGCGTCGAGCGGTTCTCGTTGGGCTATCCGCCCAAGATGATCGGCTTTACCCGCGGCGAAACCGAATACTGCATCTCTTGGGTCCCCTTTGGTGGCTACGTCAAGGTGGCTGGCATGGCCGATGTGGGCACTGAGGAAACCACGGGCGCACACTGGGAATTCCCCGCTAGGTCGGTGGGGATTCGCATGGCGGTCATTGCCGCTGGTCCCGCGATGAACTTCCTCTTCGCCTTCGTGGCTCTGGTCTTCCTCTTTAGCGTTTATGGAATTGACTCCTTCGATAGTACGCGCGTCAATCCGCAAGAGAATTCCCTCGCCGCCGAGGCCGGTCTGGTGCGCGGCGATCGCGTGCGCACCGTCGGAGGCACGCCCGTCGGCAATGCCTACGAGCTGGCCAGTGCTTTGGACGAGATCTCAAGCCGCGGGGCCGCGCTCGAGATCGAACGCGACGGCATCCTCTTGGACTTCTACCTGCCGCCCGCAGGAGACGAAGGTTATGGCGTGCAGCTCATGCGCCCCACCACGGTGGGGTACGTTGAGCCTGGAATGCCGGCCGACAGCCTCGGCCTGCAAGTGGGCGACATTATCCTCGCCGTCGGCCAAGCTCCGGTCGCGAGTTGGGCCGAGATGAGCGAGGAGATCCGCCGCTATCCGGGCGAGACGATTCCGTTGGTTTGGGAGCGCGACGGCCAGCGCATGGAGCAGCTAATCACCCCGGCGACCCACGCCGAAGGCGAAGCGTCTGTGGGGCGCGTTGGTATCGGCCCGCAGGAGACGCGCCACACCGTCGGCTTGGGCCGTGCAGTGGTGTTGGGGGGCTTGGGCGTGTACAATTCCTCTTGGCTGATCCTCGACTTCTTAGGCGAGCTGTTCCAAGGCGACCGCTCGACCGACGAATTGGGCGGCCCATTGCGCATTGCTCAGCTAGCCGGCCAGACCGCCGAGCAGGGCTTGCATTCCTTCATCAATTTCCTCGCCATACTCAGCGTCAACTTGGCGATTATCAACCTCCTGCCCATCCCCGTGCTCGACGGCGGCCACCTGACCTTCCTCACGCTAGAGGGCATTATGCGCCGACCGCTCTCGCTGCGCCAGCGCGAGATTTTTCAGCAGATCGGCTTGGCCATCATGCTGTTCATCATGGTGCTGGTCACGTTCAACGACCTCAATCAGATGGTCTTTCGCCGCATCGCGGAGATGTTCTAATAGCCGCTGGCGCGGCCCGGCATGTCGCTGACCGAACAAATTCGCCGCAAGGCCCGAGCCTTGGGCTTTACTGCGGTCGGTTTTGCTCCGGCCGACCCGTTAAAAGGAGCCGAGTTTTACGCCCGCTGGGTGGCCTTGGGTTACGCCGGCCAGATGGACTACCTCAAACGCCACCTCGACAAGCGTGCGGACCCACGCCGGATGGTTCCCGGTGCCCAAACCGCCATTTGCCTCGGCATGGATTACTACCAGCCCACGCCGGCAGCACCCGATCCCCTGCGTGGCCGGATCGCTTGCTACGCCCGCGGCGACGACTATCACGACCTTATTAAAAAGCGATTGGCAGCCCTGTGGGAATTCGTGCTAGCCGCGGCCGGGGAGCAGACCAAAGGCCGCTATTTTGTCGATACGGCTCCAGTTCTAGAGCGCGAACTCGCCCAGCGGGCGGGTTTAGGTTGGTGGGGTAAGAACACCTGCCTGATCGACAAGCACCGCGGATCTTACTTCTTCTTAGCCGAAATCATCACCGACCTCAAACTCGACTACGACGAACCCGCCCCAGACCACTGCGGCACCTGCACCCGCTGCTTGGACGCCTGCCCCACCGACGCCTTCCCCGCGCCGTACGTGCTTGACGCCCAGCGCTGCATTTCCTACCTCAACATCGAACTCAAGGGGTCGATTCCCCGCGACCTGCGCCAAGGTATGGGCCAGTGGATATTTGGCTGCGACATTTGTCAAGAAGTGTGCCCGTGGAACCGCAAGGCCGCGCCCGCTGCAGAGCCGGCGTACAAGAGCCGCGCCTGCCTCGACAGCCCGGTGCTTCTCGATCTGATCCAACTCGACCGCGAGGCCTTCAACGCACTCTTTCGCCGCAATTCGGTCAAGCGCCCGAAGCGCCGCGGCTTTTTGCGCAACGTCGCCGTGGCCTTGGGCAATTCGGGGATGCAGGCTGCGGTGCCGGCCCTGATCAGTGCGCTCGACGACGAAGAGCCGCTAGTGCGTGGCCACGTGGCTTGGGCACTGGGTCAACTCGGAGGCGCTGAGGCAAAAGAGGCCCTCAAGCAGCGCTTGGAAACAGAAGAAGATGCGGAAGTGCGAGAGGAACTAAAAGAGGCACTGGCCGCACTGTAACCTCTCACTCAGCGAACAAGGCCCGGGCGAAGGCCGCCCCGTCAAACGGCTGCAAATCATCTATCCCCTCGCCCACGCCAATCAGCTTCACCGGCAGGTCCATCTGCCGCCGCAGCGCGACGACGATCCCGCCCTTCGCCGTCCCGTCCAGCTTGGTCAGCACGAGTCCGGTCAACTCGGTGGCTTGGTTGAATGCGGTCGCTTGCGACAGGGCATTCTGGCCGCTGGTTCCGTCGAGGACCAGCAAGGTTTCGTGTGGGGCTGTTGGGTCTTGCTTGGCCAGCGAGCGGCGGATCTTCTTGAGCTCTTCCATCAAGTTGACCTTGTTGTGCAAGCGGCCAGCCGTATCTACCAGCAGCACATCGGCCCGGCGCGATTTGGCCGCGGCGAGCGCGTCGAAGGCCACGGACGCGGGGTCGGCTCCTTGCTGCGTGCGTATCAGATCGGCTCCGGCGCGCTCCGCCCAGATAGCGAGTTGGGGAATGGCTGCGGCCCGGAACGTGTCGCCGGCCGCCAGTACCACCTTCTTGCCGGTATCGGCGTAGCACTTGGCCAGCTTGCCGGCTGTCGTCGTCTTGCCCGTGCCGTTGACGCCGACGATCAGCACGACAAACGGCTTGCCGGGCAGCTCGCCGGCCAGGGGTAAAGCCGCGCCATTGTCGAGAGTCATCAGCGCGGCAATTTGTTCCTCCAGCACCTGCATCACGCCGCTCGGCCCGTCTGCCATTTGCCCGCGCCGGAGCCGCTCGCGCAACTCATCGACGAGTTCGGTGGCGGTCTCCAGCCCCAGGTCCGCGCCGATCAACGCGGCTTCGATATCGTCAATCGCGTCGTCGTCCAAGCGGGGGTTGCTAACGATCACATCGGTCATCGCCTTGCGCGTCCGCGCCAGCCCCTGCTTCACTTTACTAAAAAACTTGCCCAGCATAAATCCTCGTCTTTCGATTACACTATCTAAGATGCAAAAGAGACAAAACCGTAGTATTGCAAAGTTTGACCTATTAGTATTTAGGCCATAATATCGTAAGATGAAAGTGAAAACTCTTATTATTTAACCTTCAAAGAGGAGAGAAGCTCCAATGGAACAATGCAGATGCGTTTGGAAGCCCTTGGTCTTTGGCCTATCGATCTTGCTTTCGCTGGGCCTTACAGCAAAGGCGGCTGCCCAAGATGCCATGGAAGAAGCGGAGACCGCAGCCACAGAGGCGGCCCCTGCCGAGGAGGAAATGCTCGAAGGGGTGGTGGAGGTTGAAGAGCAGGTGGTAACCGGTGCCCGGCAACCGCGTTCAGTAACGGAATCTGCCGTGCCGATTGATGTAGTCCGTGGCGATGACTTCGTCAAGCAAGGCGGCACGGACCTGCCCGATCTCCTGCGCAATATCGCGCCTTCTTTTAATGTCAACACTCAGCCCATCAGCGATGCCGCCACTGTCGTCCGCCCGGCGAGCCTACGCAACTTGGCACCCGATCACACCTTGGTTCTAGTCAATGGCAAGCGCCGCCATCGTTCTGCGGTGATCACGTGGCTAGGCAACGGGGTCGCCGATGGTGCACAAGGCCCTGACATTTCCCCCATCCCGGCCATTGCCCTCAAGCGGGTGGAAGTGTTGCGCGATGGTGCCTCAGCACAATATGGCTCCGACGCCATTGCCGGGGTGATGAATTTTCAACTAAAAGATAGCTACCGCGGTGGGTCTATCGAAATCAAGCCCGGCATTTTCCAAGAAGGCGATGGGTTTACCTCCAGTTTCGCCGGCAATATCGGCTTGGGCAGCGAGAAGGGCTGGGCCAATCTCAGCTTGGAATACGGCAACGCCGACGAAACCGTTCGCTCCTATCAGCGCCAAGATGCTATTGACCTGATTCAGTCGGGCAATGCCGACGTGGCCGATCCCGCACAGAAATGGGGTCGACCTATCATTAAAAACGATGTCAAGTTCTTCGCCAATTACGGTGCCGGCCTAAATGATAACGTCGAGCTTTACGGCCATGCCAACTACGCCAGCAAAGAAGTGGAAGGCGGGTTCTACTTCCGCAATCCAAATACTCGGGGTAGCGTCTTTAGTGGCGATGGCGGGCAGACCCTACTGGTCGGCGACTTGGATGGCGTGGGGACGGGCGGGGAGTGTCCCACGGTGTCGATCTCCGACCACGTGCCAGACCCCGATGCGCTGCAAGCGGTTTTTAACGACGACAATTGTTTCACCTTCCGCGAACAACAGGGAAGTTTCCCCGGCAGGCCCGGTGGTTTTACCCCTCGCTTTGGTGCGAATACGGCCGATCAGTCCGTGCTATTTGGAATCAAAGGGACCCAGTGGAACCCGACGTTTACTTGGGATCTCAGTGCCTCCTATGGCCGCCACAACGCCGACTTTTTCATCTCTAATACGGTCAACGCCTCTCTCGGCCCTGACTCGCCCACATCTTTTGATCCGGGCGAATACATACAGGCCGACACCAATTTGAACCTCGACTTTACCTTCCCGATCAACGACCAGTTGTTCCTCGCTGCGGGTGCCGAGTATCGCACGGAAACATTTGAAATCGTGGCCGGCGACAGAGCGTCTTGGGAGATCGGCCCGTTGGCCGCGCAGGGGTTCAGCTCGGGGTCTAATGGCTTTCCCGGGTTTCCCGACATTGCTGCCGGCACTTGGGATCGCGCCAATTCTGCCTTTTATGCGGAGGCCGAGTACAGCGCACTTGAAAATTGGTTGCTGGCCGGTGCGGTGCGCTACGAGAACTTCGACGACTTCGGCAGCACGACCAACTACAAGCTGGCGACCAACTACGGCATTGACGACAACTTGAAACTGCGCGGCAGTTACAGCACTGGTTTCAGGGCCCCGACGCCTGGGCAGCAGAATGCCTTCAACGTATCGACGCAGTTCGATCTAGTTTTGAACGACTTAGTAAACAACGGCACTATTCCTTCGACCAATCCGGTCGCCGAGTTGGTGGGCGGCCAGCCGCTCGACGCTGAGAAGTCAACCAACTTCACGGCGGGCATTGTCGCCGATCT
The DNA here is from genome assembly GCA_007571365.1 of Candidatus Latescibacterota bacterium. GTDB lineage: Bacteria > Latescibacterota > UBA2968 > UBA8231 > UBA8231. The sequence goes on along the minus strand of RKRN01000077.1, from coordinate 10,939 downwards.
CGCGTCGGCAAAAGTAACTATCGACTTCTTCCAGCTTCTGTTGAAAGATCGCCTCGCCCTTTCGCAAGACTTCGCGCTGACGGAAAACTTGACCGAGGAACAGATCGTACAGCTTGAAACTGGAGAAGTGCCTTACGTGCGCAACTTGTCCAATTTCCGCTACTTCACCAATGATTTCGAGACCACAACTAGAGGTGTGGACATCGTGCTCACGGTTCCGGCTGGGGCCGGCGATTTGGTCGTCGCCTATAACCTCACCGACACCGAGGTCACCGACCACAATCCTGCAACCAATAGCGCCGGCCGCATCCAGGAGTTGCAGGAGAGTCTGCCAAGGAGCCGGGGGAGCGCAACTGTGACCCAGTCTATAAACGATGCCTTGAGCGCACTAGGTCGCCTGAGTTACTACTCGGCTTGGTGGGACGACGACGATCAACACAAGTACGGAGGCGGAGCCGTGCTCGACCTAGAGGCAAGTTATGCGCTTGGCAATGGATTAATGGTAAGTGTTGGCGGGCAGAATGCCCTCAATACCTATTCAGAAGAAAATCCGAGTGCCCCAGCGGGCGCGGGCAATCTGTATAGCCAGTTTACCCCGTGGGGTTACAGCGGCGCGTTTTGGTACGGAAAACTCGGCTACAGCTTCTAACTTTAGAGGCGTTGCTGAGAGATGTTCATGCAAAAGGTCAAGTACCGTTTGGTACTTGACCTTTTGCATAGTCCCCTGTAGCCGAATCTCAGGCATCCGCGCTAGTCCCTGTTTTGCACCTACTTTTGCATCGTGCAATCCGTACAGTATTTCAGGCTTCTCATAGGAGGATTCCCATGAATAGGTTCGCGTCTATTTTGCATTTGCAGCTTTTGGCCTTGCTTTCGCTGAGCCTGCTAGCAGAGGCCACGGCCCAAGAGGCCATGGAAAGGGATGAAGAAGAGGACATCGTCCTCGAAGATGTGGTAGAGATCGAAGAGTTGGTAGTAACAGGTTCGCGTGCGCAGTCGCGCACCGTAACCGACTCACCAGTGCCCATTGACGTCATTGGCAGCGACGAGTTTGCCAAGCAAGGTGGGGTGGATCTAGCAGACCTTATGCGGAATGTCGTGCCCTCGTACAACGTCAATACCCAGCCGATCAGCGATGCCGGCACGGTCGTTCGGCCGCCCAACATGCGGGGGCTAGCTCCCGACCACGCGCTGATCCTGATCAACGGCAAGCGCCGCCATCGCGCCGCCGTGATTCACTGGTTGGGCAATGGCGTCGCCGACGGCGCACAGGGCCCCGATTTGGCACCCATTCCGGCGATCGCGCTCAAGCGCGTGGAAGTCCTGCGCGACGGCGCGTCGGCCCAGTACGGCTCGGACGCCATTGCCGGCGTGTTGAACTTCCGCCTCAAGGACCGTGCCGACGGGCTGTCGATCGAGACCAAAGTCGGCAGCTTCCAAGATGGCAAAGGCATCCTCGGCGATGGCGAGTTGTTTTCTATCGCTGGCAATCTCGGGCTGGGCAACGATAATGCGTGGGCCAACCTCAGCTTGGAATACGGCAACTCGGGCGAAACCATCCGCTCGGTGCAGCGCAATGATGCCGCCGGCCTGATTGCCGCGGGCAATACGAACGTAGCCAATCCCGCGCAAATCTGGGGGCAGCCCTTTATCAGGGACGATCTGAAGTTCTTCGCCAACTACGGTGCCAACCTCAGCGAGAACCTCGACTTCTACGGTCACGCCAACTACGCTAGCAAGGAAACGGAAGGCGGGTTCTATTTTCGCAATCCCCACACCCGCAGCGGCGTGTTTAAGGGGCCGTTGCTCGATCTAGATGAGGATGGTACGCCCGAGACTCCGTCCTTGCTGGTGGGCGATTTGGACGGCGTGGGCCAAGGCAGCAACTGCGCCCCGGTCCCCATAATCGACAACAAGCTAGAGCAAGAGGCTTGGCTACAGATTCGCGACGACCCCAATTGCTTCTCGTTCCTAAAAATGTTTCCCGGTGGCTTCACGCCGCGCTTTGGCGGCTTCACCACGGATGAATCCATCCTGCTGGGCCTGAAGGGGTTTGCGGCCGAGACGTTGGGTTGGAGCCTGAGCGCGTCCTACGGTCGGCACCACGCGGACTATTTCATCTTCAATACCGTGAATGCCTCGATGGGGCCCGACACGCCGACATCGTTCAACCCTGGAGATTACATCCAGACGGATGTCAACCTAAACTTCGATATTACGTACCCGGTCAGCGACCAGTTGTTCTTGGCCGCCGGAGTCGAACGCCGCAATGAAGCATTTGAGATCGTGGAAGGGCAGATCGAGTCCTACCTGATTGGTCAGCCGTTGGCCAGCCAAGGTTTTCAGCCTGCTACCAATGGTTTTTCGGGCTTTAGCAAGGTGGCCGCTGGCCGCTGGGATCGAACCAACACGGCCCTGTACGTGGAGGCGGATTTTGAGCCGATTGATCTGTTGGTGCTTTCCGTGGCCTTGCGCTCAGAGGATTTTAGCGACTTTGGCAGCACTACCAACTACAAGGGAGCCGCCAATTTCGCCCTTACGGACGATCTGAAGTTGCGCGGTAGTTATAGCACCGGCTTCCGGGCCCCGACGCCCGGCCAGCAAAATGCCTTCAACATAACGACCGAGTTCAACTTCGAGAAGAACGACTTGGTCAACAACGGCACCGTGCCTTCCACCAGCCGCGCAGTTGGGCTGGTCCTCGGTTTGGAGGGCGGCGGGCCAGCGCTCAAGCCTGAAAACTCGGTCAACCTCTCCGGGGGCGTCGTCGTCGACATGGGCGTCGTTAGCGCGACGATCGACTACTTCAACATCACGGTGGAGGACCGCCTGACGGTCTCGCAAGACTACGCGCTGACCGATGAGCAGAAAGAGCAGCTAATCAAAGAGGGCTTAACTAGCGCGGCTGGCTTGCAGGAGTTCCGCTTCTTCACCAATGACTTCGACACCGCTACCAACGGGATCGACCTCGTCGTCTCGGCGCCGGTGGGTTCGGGGCAGATGAGTTTGGCTTACAACTATACGAGCACCGAAGTCACCGACCACAACCCGGATATTCTCGACGATCTCCGGCTGCGGGAATTGGAGGAGAATCTGCCCAAGCAGCGCGGGAACGCAACGCTGACCCAAGCCCTGAGCGACCGTTGGAGTGCTCTGGGCCGCGCCAGTTACTACGGCGAATGGTACGATTCTGAAGACGATCAGACCTATAGCGGCAAGGTGCTGTTTGACCTTGAAACCAGCATCTCGTTTGACGAGGCCCAGTCCGCCATCTCCATTGGTGTACAGAACATTCTCAACACCTATCCCGACGAGCACGAAAAAGCTAGGGAGCGGACCGGCAACAAGTACAGCCAGTTTAGCCCATTTGGCTTTGGCGGCGCGTTCTGGTACGTGAAATACAGCTACAGCCGCTAGCAACGCCGAATCCTACTTTTACAAAAGGCCGAGTACCTGTTTGGGTACTCGGCCTTTTGCGTCTAACCCTTTTCGTGAATTGGATGCAAGACATGGCCTTATCATACTTTTGCGATCAAGCGTCAAGAATTCGAGGATTCTGCCTAGCGGGAAATGCTGCTGGCCCACAACGACTACAATCGAAAATTTTCGACTATGTGCATGCGGAAGCCATGGCCGGACGCGGGGTCGTCATTTCCTCGACCGCCTGCTACCGGCACACCCAATACCAAGAACCAATCGTCGCGCTGAAGTCCTTTATTGTGTCGCCGTTTGTCGATGAGAGGGATATCGAAGTTGTAGTGGCAGAGGTCTTGGAAGCGAGAGATGAAGCCGCTATTTTTTGGGCGTCGCCACGGTGTCCCGAATCTCGCGCAGGGTGCCTTCCAGCCGGTCTAGCCGCTCGTGCATGTCTCTTACGTCTTCTTGAATTTTCGTTACGATCCCGACCTGCTCTTCTAGTTCCTCGACTTTCAAGGAATCCTCATCGCTGACGAGGATGCTCGTCAGCGTCGCCGTAAAAACACCCACCAGAACCATCCCCGTAATCACTAGAAAAACAGTGAGGATTTTGCCCGAAGCCGTCTCGGGATTGTGGATGTCGGCGTACCCGCCGGTGACCAGCGTCGTAAAGCTCCACCAAAGACTCGCCCCAAATCCCGAACCAGACTCCATGCGCTCCAAGCCCATGAAAATGAAGGCCCCAAACACGAGCGACAACAAACCGTACAGCAGGGATCGCTTGAGGAGCCGCACGTCCAACGTGGTGCTTAGGTGATCCATGCCGCGCCAGAAAAACAGCGCGATGCGGAACAAGCGCAGCGCCCGTAAAATTCGCACGGCCCTGAGCAAACGCCCCAAGCGAACGATACCTAGGTCGCCGACCTGTGATGCGGCGATGACCTGTACCGGGGGCAGCGGAATGGACGTTATGAAGTCGATCCAATTGTTTTTCCAATACCACTTTTTGGAATCGGCGAGCCGGTACTCAAAAAAGAAGTTGGCCATGAAAATGGTGCAGCAGATCAAGTCGATGATCCAGAATATCCACAACGTGCCAACGGAAAAATGGGGTTCTATTTCCACGACGGGATTTGTATAGTTCTCTCCGACGTGGATGACGTCCACTTGGGTTAGTTGGCCTTCAACGATCTGTCCAGAAACAAGCGCACCAGATCCAACCGCATCCACTAGGTGAATGTTCACCCGCTCATACCCTTCTCCCCCGTTTAGAACGTTTATTCGATAGATCCTGCCTTCTACTACTTCAGCCTTTGCAACCGCACCGCTGCCAGCGGCCCCTACGCCGAGAAAGTCGACGGCCAAAATCACGATCAAAAAAAGAATGAGAAAGAAGATGAGCAGATCTTTGGCTTTCACCCGTGCGACGCTGCCTAGGACTCTAGCCTGCTCATCCATCAGATGCTTCTTTTGCCGCGCCTGCTCAATGATTCGGACCTTGTCCAACAACTTCTCTTTTTCGTCGTTCAATCTGGCGATCTGCGATTCGGCCTTATCCAGACTCAGTTCGTATTGGCCGTGCCTCTTGGTCAAACGGACCGTTTCGACCGTTTCGAGCATTTCGTCGAGTTCTTTTTCGCGATCGGCGAGCTGACGGTCAATGCTGGCGATCTCCTGTATTACCACGTCTTTCATTTTGGTAATGCGTTCGAGCGAGCACGATTCTAGTCGCTTTGATAGTGCCATGATACGTCGTCCTATATAGGTTGCAGGTTCTCGGTCCCTGTCAGAACAATCCCGAGATCTGACCTGTGTCGTCGAGGTCAATCGACTCGGCTGAAGGCTTTTTCGGCAAGCCGGGCATGGTCGTAATGTCTCCGGTCAGCACCACTACAAAGCCAGCCCCGGCCGAGACCTTGACGTCGCGGACCGGCACGTCGAAGCCGTGCGGCCGTCCCTTGAGCCCGGGATCGGTCGATAGCGAGTACTGAGTTTTGGCAATGCAGACGGGTAGGTTGCCGTAGCCTTCGTCTTCGAGCCGCCTGAACTTGCTTCGCAGCAGCTTGTCTCCCATGATGTCGTCGGCGCCGTAGATTGCTTGGGCGACGGTGCGCACCTTGTCCCACAGCCGCATGTCGTCAGGATAGAGCAGCTTGAAGTCGCTGCGCGTATTTTCGGCTACTTGTACCACAGTGCGAGCGAGGTCTGCGGCTCCTGCACCGCCGAGGGCGTGGTGATGCGCCGGGACGATTTCAACGCCGAGGTGAGCGCACTTGTCGCGGATGCACTGGATCTCGGCGTCGGTATCGGTGGCGAAGGCATTGACCGCGACGACGACCGGCAAGCCAAAGAGGCGGATATTTTCGATGTGTTTTTTGAGATTTTCGACGCCCTGTGCAACCGCCCCAACATTGGGTTTGGCGATGTTTTTGAGCGAAGCACCGCCGTGAAACTTGAGTGCGCGCACTGTAGCCACCAACACTACGAGGTCGGGTGCTAGGCCACTTTGGCGGCACTTGATATTGGCGAATTTCTCCGCGCCCAAGTCCGCGCCAAAGCCGGCCTCGGTGATGGTGTATTCAGACAGGCGCGTACTCAGGCGGGTGGCGGCGATGGAGTTACAGCCGTGGGCGATGTTGGCAAAAGGACCGCCGTGGACTAACGCTGGGTTGCCCTCTAGGGTTTGCACCAAGTTAGGCAGGCAGGCATCCCTGAGCAGCACCGCCATGGCGCCGTGGACCGCTAAGTCGGTAGCGCGAACGGTCTCGCGGGCGCGGGTCTGGGCGACGACGATCCGGCCGAGCCGCTGTTTGAGTTCAGCCCGCGATTCGGACAGGCAGAGGATGGCCATGACCTCTGAGGCGACGGCAATGTCGAACCCCGATTGGCGCGGAAAGGAGTTGGCCGTCCCGCCTAGCCCGACGACGATATCGCGCAGGGCCCGGTCGTTTATGTCGAGGACGCGGTTCCAGACGATGCGGCGGGGATCGATGCGGCGCACATTGCCGTGGTGGATGTAGTTGTCGAGGGCCGCAGCGAGTAGGTTGTGGGCCGCAGAGACGGCGTGGATGTCGCCGGTGAAGTGCAAATTGATGTCTTCCATGGGTGCTACCTGAGCGTAGCCGCCGCCGGCCCCGCCGCCCTTGAGGCCAAAGCAAGGCCCCAACGAAGGTTCGCGCAGGCAGACGGTGGTGCGTTTGCCAATGCGGTTGAGCGCGTCGCCGAGACCGATGGTGGTGGTAGTTTTTCCTTCGCCAGCCGGCGTCGGGTTAATGGCCGAGACGAGGATTAGCTTGCCGCTAGCCGGTGCGTCTTCGAGCTGCTGACAGAATTCCTGCGAAATTTTGGCCTTGACGCGGCCATAGTGTTCGAGGTGTTCGGAGCCGATTCCGAGCTGGGCGGCCACGTCGTTGATGGGGCGGAGCGAAGTCTGGCGGGCGATTTCGATATCGGGTAGCAATGCGGACTCCTGCTTGGAATACGTGGGTCTATACGCCGCAAAACGCGGAAAAGCCACCATCAATAGGTACGATAGCACCGGTGACAAACGCGGCGGCGTCCGAAAAAAGCCACAGGGCCGCGCCTACTACTTCGTGTGGGTCGCCAAAGCGGGCCATGGGGACGTTTTTGAGAATGGTCTGGCCGCGCTCGGTCAGTTCGCCGCTCGTTTCTTGGAGGAGCAGGAAGCGGTTTTGCGTGGTAATCATAAAGCCCGGAGCCACGGCATTGACGCGGATTTTGGCCGCGTAGGTCGTGGCTAGATGCACGGCTAGCCAGCGGGTGAAGCTATCGGCCGCCGCCTTGCCATTGGAATACGCCAAGGCCCGCGACAGCGGCAGCCCCCCGCCGATGGAGGTGATATTGACGACTGCCCCCTCGCCTTTGGCGGCGAAGACGCGGGCCACGGCCTGCGAGGGCAGGACGGCACTTAGATAGTTGAGGTCCATCACCATCTTGACCGCTTCTGGCTCTATATCAAAGAACTCAAGCTCTGAGGAGGTGGTAGTGTCTTTGTGGCTGCCGCCGGCCCCGTTGAGCAGAAAGTCAACGGTGCCAAAATGCTCAATGGTCTCGGCGAGCGCGGCCGCGACGCTGTCTTTGCAGACGACGTTGCATTCGACGGGGAGGACCTGGTCGGGAAAGTCTTGGTTGATTTCGGCGGCTTTGGCGCGGGCCGCCTCAGGAGAAATGTCCCAGATCGCCACCTCAGCGCCCGCTCGGGCCAAGCCGCGGGCGATCTCGCCGCCAATGGCACCGCCAGCGCCGGTCGCCACGGCCTTTTTGCCGTGGAAGTCAAAAGTAGTCAAGGTGATACCTTTCCTCCGGTTAAAATTCAGTCGCTGAGCCACAGCACCGACCCATGCGAGGTACGGGCCGGGAGCCGTCAATGCGGGCCATGTAGAAGAGGGAGTGGGAAATACTCATCGCCGCCGTGCAGGAGAGCGGCCCTTGCTCATCGCCGGGGCCAACGCCGCGTAGCCAACCGCGCAGGATTCGGCGAAATCCATGGTGACAAACGTCTCTATCGCTAGGGCCTCGGCAAAGCCGACATCCCGCAGCCCTTGTACGATACGCGGATAGTCGAGGCGGCCTTGGCCGGGGATTTTGTGGTCCCAGTCGGGATAGGTGCCGATGTGGTCCTTGAGGTGGGCATGCACGATGCGCCCCTGCCATTGGTGGGCGACCGCGACCGGATCTAAGCCGAGGAGCGTCAGATAGCAAGGGTCGAAATTGACGCCCAAGGACGCGCTGCCAACCTCGTCGTGCAGCTCCAAGAAGTGCTCGGGGGTGTCGGTGAGCCAGCCGACCCACACGCCATCGACTGCCAACTGCACGTTGCGCGGCTCTGCGTAAGCCAGCGCGTCTTGGAGATAGGCGACCACTCGCCGCCACGCTTGGGTGCGCTGCGCGGCATCGTCTTTAGGCCCGCCCATGTGGAAGACGACGAGCGGTGCGCCGATATCTACGGCCAAATCGACCGACCCCTTGAGATCGAGCGGTTCTTCGGTAAAGAGCGAATTAGCGAGATTGGCATGGGTGACGACTGCTTCGATAGTCAGGCCCAGCCGCTCGGCAATGCTCCGCGTCTGAACGCGCAATTCGGGCGTTACTGAGCGCGGGTCTGCCGACGGCCCGTGAGTCCCGGAAATGTCAATGCCGTCGTAGCCAGTAGCGGCGATCTTCTCCAAGGCCGGCTCGAGCGGCATTTCAAGCCGGTCGGTGTAGCTATAGGTGTAAAAAGCAAGGCGCATGGCTCGAATTAAGTTGCTGGATGCCGACGTACATAGGAGGCTTCTCCTTGGTAGGAAGAAGCAAAGCACACACCTTATTCTATTTAATCAGATCCCTTTTTGCAATTTTACGCAAAGGAGCTAGGACATGGCAGTGGCCTACAAACAGATCGCGGCGACGCAGCCGCGTGGAACGTATCGCGGTGCAGTAGTCGGCTGCGGGCGGATGGGCAGCACCATCGACGACGAGCACATCGGGATGCCGCACTATCCGTGGCCGTGGGCACACGCCCCGGCCATGATCGAAGCGCGGGGCATTGAGTTGATCGGCGCAGCCGATGTGGATAGGGCCAAGTTGGACGATTTTGCCCGGCGCTGGAGGGTGAACGCCCTGTACGAAGACTATCGCGAGTTGGTCGCCCAAGAGCGGCCCGACGTGGTGGCGGTAACGACGCGGCCCGACGAGCGAGCCGAGGTGGTCATCGGCCTAGCCGAGGCCGGCGTACGGGCGATTTTTGCCACCAAGCCGATGTGCCGCACCTTGGCCGACGCCGACGCCATGATCGCGGCGTGCAAGGCAAGCGGCACGATTCTTTCCATCGCCTGCCATCTCAATTGGTATAACTGGTACACCAATGCGCGGCAGGCCATAGCCGACGGGGCGATTGGCCGGTTGCGCTCCATGGTGTGCCACAGCCCGCACAGTCTGTCGAATCTGCAAAGCCATACCTTGGCTCTGTTTCGGCTCTTTGCCGGAGCACCGGCTGCGTGGGTGGTGGGCGAGATGGACGACGCCGATCGAGCCGCGGCCGACCGGGACTTATCCGGCTCGGGCTACATTGCCTACGCCAATGAAGTACGCGGCTTTCTCAACTCCCGCGCCGACCGCTCGGGGCATGGATGGACTTTGGAGTTTATCGGCGAGCGCGGCCGGATCGTCTCGCGCAACGCCCACGCGCAATTCGAGCTGTGGGGGGCGCACCCAGAGACCAGCGAGCCGATTCAGCGGCCCTTTCCCAACCCGTGGCACCCGCGCTCGTCTATGGTCGATGCGATTGAGGGCGTCTGTCGGGCTATTGAGGCGGGGGAAGAGCGGATTTGCCCGGGGGAGTTTGGGCGCGAGGCCCTAGAGATTGCCATTGGCTTGCGCGAGTCGCATCGGCAGGGCCATGGGCGGGTGGATTTACCGCTGGCGAATCGGGCGTTGCGGATGGGCTAGTAGGCGTCGTCATCACGTCTGGACAAAAACAAGGTCTTTGCCGGTTCTTGAATTGTTATTCACTACGTGAATGACTATCAGAAGTTGTTGAGTTATTCAGACGCATTTAGCGACTGACGCAACCACGCCGCTGAATCCATCCCGGCCGGTGGCTAATAGTAAAAACTTATCTGTAGCAACCCACTCTTCGCCGCACCGCCGTACTCGCTGTGCAAGACCGCTCCGCTCGGCCTTGCCCCATAGGGCCAGTACGCACTGGCTGCTAAGGTCAGCGCGTCGGAGAAAATCCACGTCGCCACGCCCGTTAGTACGCCGGAGCCATCTAGCGGCGAGCAGAGCCAACCCAGCGTCCGCGGCAGGGTGCCGGTGATTCCCTGCGATAGCTGCACGGCTCCGGCGTGCCGCCCCAAGATCTGCGCGTCGCCTCGAATCAGTCGGGTTAAGTACGGGGACGCAGCCAACTCGGCAACATCGCTGACGCCAAAGCCAGAAAAGTGGTATTCGCCCACCAGCAATAAGCCGCCTTGGGTGTCCCACGCGTACGAGCCGCCCAAAAGAGCCTTTAATACCACCTCGCCCCCTGCTGCTGCGGGGATTTTGAACGACGCCAGTTCGCCGTGTACTTCAGCACCTTTGACCCGCATGGATGCGGCGGTGCCGACAAAGCGATCGCCGCGCCGACGCCCCAGCAACAACTCTCCGTCGAGCGCACCACTGTGGCCGTAGAGTCTGCCGACCAAGGCCGACTCGTCAACCGCCGCACCGCCAGCGGCTACCGCGTCGAGCGAAAAGCGATCGGTAAGGGGCATGGAAACGCGCAGGGCGTCCACCCCGCGCCGCCATTCGCGATCGCTTTCTAAGGGATTAAACGGCGCGAAAATATCCACCGCGCCAAAGAGCACGCCACGCCCCCACCCAATAGCTTGACGACCGATTTGCAACTCGCCGCGCCCTAGGCGCCAAGCGACCAATGCGCGGTCTAGCTCGTGCCGGTAGGCCACGCTCTCTCCTGTGGCCAGTGCATCATCGAGCTGTCTGAGCCGATACGGCGCCCGGCTATCCGCTATTAGTA
>RKRN01000069.1 GCA_007571365.1 Candidatus Latescibacterota bacterium | reverse complement strand
GGCCGTACGTGTTCCCGCTCATGCGTTTCTTCGCTAGCGGACCAATCGGCGCATCCATGGGCCCCTACTCTGCTCTCCAAGCCGGAATATCCCATGAATTGTACCATTCCCACGCCCATTTGACCTGCTTGGCCGGCATCTCGACTTCGTATTGAATGGGCGCGGTAAAAGGCAACAATTGGGCCTTGCCGCCAATTTGCTCCCGCAGGTCTTCGAGGAAGGCGTTGACGTCGGTCAGATTGGGCGGCCAGTGCCCGGCTGGAATCGGCTCAGACTGGCGATCGGTGCGGTAATGGGTGGGAATGACAAACTTGGGCTGCACCGCATCGACGAGCGGTCCCATCGGCGTCTTCATGTGTACCAAGTAATCGACCCGGCCGCGCAGATTCTCCAGCGGCGGATAGGCCCCGTGCAAATCTCCGGTGTGGAAAATGGCTACGTCCCTTGCAGCATGAGTGACTAAGTAAGCGCAAGTGGGCAGGTCTGGCCGGGCACTTTCGCCGCTTTCGTACACTTCGACCTGAATCGGACCTAGGTCGAACTCAAAGGGTCCGGGAAATTCGCGGCGGCCATAGCGCTCGACATCTTGGTACTTGGGATAAACCACCTGGACCTTGTCGGCGGGGATGTGCTTGGTGACGGGCAGGTCGCGGGCAAAAGCGGCGTCGCCATAGTTTTTGTCGACAGGTTCGTTGGGCGTCAGACAACCGATGGGGACGAAGAGTTTTTTCCAGCGATCCCCCGCGCAGAGCTTGCGCAGGGTCTTGGGATGACAGTGGTCGAAGTGCTCGTGGCTAATAAAAATATAGTCGAATATCGGTTCGGCCCGTTCGAGGTCTTCGCCGAAGAGATAGGGATCGAAACACACGTTGATATCGCCCAATAGCGCCTCAAAGTGCCCACATCCGGCCCAGCGCAGATAAATGTTGTCCATATTGCTCCTTCTCACGGGATGCCGCTCAATACGCAACGGCGACTAGTCCGCTGCGCTCTGCCGGTCCCTCGTCCGTATCCACCTGCACTCGGTAGAGATAGATACCCGGTGTCACCACGTTTCCGCCATCGGCCCGGCCGTCCCAGGTCTGGGCGTATTGACCGCTGGTGTCTGCTCCCCGATATAGCTGGCGCACCCGGCGACCCGCCAAATCGAATATGCCCACTTCTACCACCCCGGTGCCGGCCAGTTCGAGCAAAATGTACTCCATGCGAACTTGGTCGTTGACTTGGTCGCCATTGGGCGTGCATACCCGCGAACTGAGCACCAACTCACTGACGATATCGCGGCCCAATTCAATCCCCACCGAGCGCTGATTGCCGTCGAGGCGGAAGGTCGCATCTCCGTCTTCCACCAACTGCCCCACTTCCAGCGGACGTTGGCTATCAAAAACTTGGGCGGCAAAGACCGTACCAAAGCGGAACACCCGCCCCCTGAAGAAAATCTCCAGCACGCGGCCCGTCTTGCTCCGGTCTATGCGCGCGACGGCCAATACCAGCCGCTGGTCTGTCAAAGGCTCGGCGAGTTGCCAATCCTGCAATTCCTCGTTGACGCGCACCGAATCGACGCCGGTGAACTGACCCGCAGTCTCCAGCACCAAGCGGTCAAAGCCGCTTTCGCCCCCGGCAAAATCCGGCCGCATGGCATAGACAAAGGCCGTCTCTTCGCCTGGCTTCACCTCAATAGGCCAGATCTCGCCGAGCACCCGCCCGGCTACCGGCGGCTGAGTGACGCGAAACTCGATAAAATCGATGGCCGCGCCCGCCAATCCACTAGGCGCGAACTCCAACTGCATTTGGATGAATTGTCGGGGGCCTGGCGAGGTGATCGCCGTGCCGAGACTGTCGGCCCAATCGTAGGGCCCCGACCACGAACTCCAATGGTCTAGGTCCGTGGTGATCTCGGCTTTGTTGCCCTTCAGGTTGTTGTAGTCGGCCGCGGTCAAGGGTACGCCCTGTGCATTGCGGAAGGTCTTTTCCGCGCCGCGGCCGGTAAAACGCCAATAACGGTTGGGATCGGCGGTATGGCCGCTGCGCGTGCGGATGCCTAATTTGGCACCCGTATCTTTGAAACCCGACCAGCGGATCGCACCTAAACTAGACAGCTCGCCGAGATCGAAGGCCCCGGAAGTATACTGGGCGCTGGATACATAGCCCTCGCCATAGACTTCTAACTCGGCGATCTCCCAACCCTCTTTTTTGTGCATGTTGAGTTGTATTTGATCGAGCAAGCGGGGTACAAAGTTGATCTCGAGCCGCGGATTTCGGTTGTCGGTCCCCCGCGCAATTACATTTTTGCCCTGCGGCCTTATCGTCCCCTTGGGCAGCCAGTACAGGGTATAGCCCTCGATGAGGCGGTCGGGATGGTTCGGACGGGGATAGACGACGACTTGATTCACTAAGAAGCGGCCGCCTAAGTCGAGGTAAACCAGCGACGACTCCGAGCGGGCGACTAAGACGGCCGGGTCGAGAAACGTGGTTGCGTCGCCATCGGCGATCAGATCGATTTCCTCGCCTTTGGTGAGAAAGTTGTATTTCCAACTGCCGGGACCGCCGCCCCGGGCAAAGGAAGACATCGCCATATTCTCGTCCGAGGGAATGAATACCGGGGCGAGCCGGCCCTCCTTGCCGACCTCCAAGCCGACCATCATGCCCTCGGCCCCCGCGGCGAAGTCCTCCCAACTCAACTGGACAAACTCCACGTCCGGCTCGTCCGCCAATTCGGGTTGTGGGCGTCCGTAGCCACCCACTCGATAAATGGTGAGCCCCCAAGACAAGGTCGGGACCAGCAAAGACAGCAGCGTTAGACGCAGCATCGCGGCTTTCATGCTTATTGGCTTAAAATGTGCTGCCTGGCGCACCGTCTCGGCACACCAGGCAGCGAAAACAACACCGGAACTGGCGGATCAGCTCAATCGACGAAACCTGCCTTGAGCCGACCCCAAGTCGTGGCTTCAACTGCCGAGGGAATAGCACCGAAGTCAACGCTCTCATCAATGGGCGACAAGAAGAAGTCGCTGCAGCCATCGGCGTTCCTAAAGCCAATGTCGCTCTGGCTCAGGTTGTAGAAAGCGTCCCAACCGCTGCACTCTTCGCCTTCGCGTGCTTGGCGGCAGCCGACATCGTAATCCATCCAGTTGTAGTGGATGCCGATTATATTGTTCTCTTGCATCTCGTGCAGGATCGACTCTCCAGCACCGGCGGGATTGATGTCGTCGGTGGGAGCCAAGCGGATTTCCAGCCAAGTCGTCCCCGGACCGTAGTGGTCGCCCTCAAAGGTGGCCACCGCATTGTACCAGCCCTCCTCGGGCAACCAAGTCGCTGCGCCCCAGAAGAAGTGGACGATTTCCGAGCCTAACAGCGTGTCGCCGATATTGTTGTAGGTTTCGGTCTGGTAGCACTGAGAGCCGTCTAAGCGCTCATCACCCGGATAGCACTCACCACCGCTGTGATCGGCGTCGAGGAGAATCTGCCAAGTATCGCCCGGTCGATTGATGTCGTCGAATACTTGGCTGTAAAAATAGAGCCGGTTGGTCCCCAAGCTGTAGGTCACTGTGGCTTTGGCGTCGAAGTTCGACGCGTCTATTTCCCGTCCACCTTGGGTATCGGGAAACTGCTCGGTAGTCTGCCAGTACGCCTCGGGGACGATATCGTATTCACTGCCGACGCCGTCTAGAACGGGCTCGAGGCCGGCTGGCCACTGGAACGCCGGAAAAATAGCACCCTCGGGCGAGTGCGCCGAAATGTCGACCGCTAGACCCAAAGTAAGGGCCACAGCAGCCGTCGTGATGCGACGAGTCATATCAGTTCCTTTCTCGTTTTTCGCAAGTTGCGTTCTAATAGGAATGCTGCTCTGCGCCTAATGCCTTCTCCTCCTTTCCGCGATCGGGTGGGACAAAAGCCAATGGTACGGCTCCAACTGCAAGGTACGAAATTTAAAAATTAAAAATCAAGCAAAATAAAAGGCGTGCGCTCGAGCAATCCGGGCCAACGCTTCGCCGCCAACCCAATGGTCGATGCCAAAAGCCAACGCCAAGCAGGCACCAGCGCCGGCTTCTAGGGGCGACTAAAACGCCCGTTTGCCGCCGCCGCCGATTGGTTATAGTTTGCTCAACTACGGCTAAGATCGCTCGGCTGCCACCCACTTGAGCTACAAAGGAACCGCTATGTATCGCACCATGGTCTCAATGCCGTATTGGGCACTCAGCTGGGTGCTGTCTGCCTGTACGCCACAAGACCAAGCCCCCGCCGCTATACAACCACCCTCCGCGCCGGAGCAAGCCGCCCGGCAAATCGCCGTTGCCCAAGTCGGCAGCGACTCTATTTTTGCGATTGAGGTGGAGCGTCTCATTGCCTCATTAGGCCCCGGGCTAAAATCCAAAGAGCGCGGCAATGCCGCGCGCCGCGACTATCTGCAATCGCTCATAGACCAGAAACTGCTGGCCCACGCGGCCCGGGCCCAAGGTTTGGACACGGTGCTGACTTTCGCGAACAAACTCGCTTGGAAATTTCGCGAAAAGGTCATCAACACCTACCAAAGTGTCAAAGTAAGCGCCCAGATCGAGATTTCCACAGAGGAACTCAAAGAACTCTTTGTCGCGGGCGACTTCCAGCGCGAAAAGCGCTTGCTCCGCCTGTTGGTCCGTACCCGCGACGAAGCCGTGAAATTGCGCCAGCAGATCGCCACGGCCGACGACTTCGCCGCCTTGGCGCGGGCCTATTCACTCGACCTGCAATCTGCCGAGCACGGCGGCGATTTGGGCTATGTCAACCGCGTCGGGGCCGCCAATCACGGGATTCCCGTTCAAGCCTTTGCTAGCCTAGAGCCAGGCTCCCTGTCCGAAATCCTGCCTCTAAGCAAAAATTACCAGCTAATTTTCTGTACCGCTGAACGACATGCCGATTTCGCCCAGTATCGCCAAGACTTGTACAAAAATGTGTGGAAAGAGCGCTTCGTCGCTGAACATCAGGCTCTGATTGAGGAATTGGCGACTTCCTTAAATCTGCGTCTGCACTCGGCTGGTCTGGCGGTCCTCATGGCCCAAGACCCCGCCGTTGAACCCTATCCCAAACTCGCCCCTAAAGAAGGCTCGGTGCCCCTGTTCATGTTTGACGGCGGTCGCATAACCGCGACTCACTACATTGAGTCTTTCCGCCGCAGCCGCCAAGTGCCGGCCCTAGGCGACAGTTTGCAGATAATTCGCGCGGCTTGGAAATTGCCCATTCCCAAGTCGCTGGTCTGGCACGCGGCCAGAGAAGCCGGCTACACCGAAAGCCCGGCCATGCGCTACTGGAAGCAGCGCAAGACCGAGGAAATGCTCATCCTCGCCCTGCGCCAAAGCGAGATCGGCGACAAAATAGCCATAACCGATGCGGCCGTGTCCCAGTACTATCAAGACCATCGGGAACAATTTCGCACCCCGGTGGAGTTATGGCTAGACGAACTCTTAGTCGACGACCTCAATCAAGCCAAGACCCTGCGCCAGCGTCTAGACCGCGGCGAAACCATAGCCGAGCTAGCCTCCCTGAGCCAGCGCCACGGCGGTCCCGACGGCCAAGGGAAAATTCACCTGCACTCGTATCAGCAGGCGATCTACGGGGCGCTGGTGGACCATGCTATGGCAGCCGAAATCGGCGTCTTGGTCGGCCCGGTAGCGGTGACCGGCGGGTATTCCATTTTTCGCCTCAAAGAGCGCAGCGGCGGAGAAATCCCCCCCTTAAAAGCAATTCACAAGCGCATAGCGGCGATCTTGCGCGTCATAGAGCAGGAACGGCGCTTCAACGAATTGGTCGCCCACTACCGAGAGAAATACGCCGATCAGGTGCGCATCTTTGCCGAAGCAATCCCCCAAATTCAGCTCGATCCCGATCCGCCCGCGCCCTCGAGTTGAGATTGGCAGTCAGGGCTGCTCCACCACCTCCACATAGCGCCCGGTCGGCAGGCTCGACAAAACCTGCCGCCGCCCAGAAGGCCAGCAGATTTCCACCTGATCCACCTCGGCCGCCGATCCTAGGCCAAACAACAAGCGCGGGTCGTTTTGAGCTTGGAAACTGTACCCTCGATGGACCTCCCGCACGTGCTCAATGCCGCCGGCCCGCACTCGCACCGCGGCACCAATGGCTATCCGGCCTTCGGCGCCTACCAACCGCAGCCCCAACCAGCGGTGATCCGCTTGGCTGTCGTTGCGCAGCAGGGTCGGCGTATCGTTTAAGTTCATAATAAAAAGATCGACATCGCCGTCGTTGTCGTAATCGCCCACGGCTGCGGCGCGACTCACCTTCTGCAACTTCCATACGGCCCCGCTCTGCACACCCACCTCTTTGAACCGCCCGCCCTCGTTGCGATAGAGCAAATTGCGCTGGGCGTAGCGCACATCGGCGTAGCTGTGATCTAACTGAGGATAAACGTGTCCGTTGGCGACGAATAAGTCGAGCCAGCCGTCCCGGTCAAAATCGACAAAGGCCGTGCCCCATCCCAAGTAGGGGGCCTCAATTTGGCTCAAGCCGACTTCGCCAGTGCAATCGCGGAAGCTCCAAGTCCCCTCGTTGCAATACAGGGTATTGAGCTCTGCTGAAAAGTGCGTCGCAAAGAGATCGAGATCGCCATCGCGGTCAAAATCGCCAGCGTGTAATCCCATGCTGGCTTGCGGCAAACCGTCGCCACTATACGCGATCCCGGCTTGGACGGCCACTTGGACCAAGCGCCAGTCGCCGTCGTTGCGCCAGAGCAGGTTGGGTTCGGTGTCGTTGGCCACGTACAGGTCGAGATCGCCATCGCGGTCCAAGTCGTTGAAGACGACCCCCATGGCCGGGTAGCGCAGGGCACCGACTCCGGTGGAATCGCTCATGTCCCGAAACGTTCCGTCGCCCCGATTGCGATAAAGCCGGTCCGCCTGCCGAGCGGCGTATTCGGGCCCGCAGTACACGTACAGACCTTTGTAGTGACATTTAGAGCCGCCGGCCGGTGGATTGTCCAAGTCGAATTCGAGGTAGTTGGTCACGTATAGATCGAGCCACCCATCTCCATCGACATCCCCAAAAGCGGCGCTAGCACCCCAGCGACCGTCATCCACTCCGGCCGCCGTGGCAACTTCGGCAAAGCGGCCCGCCCCGTCGTTGCGCCAGAGTTGGTTGGGGCCCCAATAAGTAACGTATAGATCGACATCGCCGTCGTTGTCGTAGTCCCCCGCCGCACATCCCATGCCCCAGCCCCCAGCGCCTAGATCGGCTTCCACTTGGCGGAAAACCCGCACCCCTCCGGCCCCCAGTTCGTTGTGGAAAAGCCGGTTGCGCGCCTCCTCTGGCTGGTATTCCAACCGCGTCCCGTTGACGACGAAAAGATCCTGAAAACCGTCGTTGTCGTAGTCGAGAAAAGCCGCTCCGGTGGACATGGACTCAAGGACGTAATTCTGTTCTGGACTACCAGAGACGTTGATGAAGTCTAGCCCGGCTGCCCGGCTGACATCGACGAAGTGAAAAGGGGCCTGTCCAGATTGCGCTTGGCAACCCAGTAAAATGACCACTAGGACTTGGGCGATCCCTTTGGACACGAGCACCGACCTAGGGCACGTATTCGTGCAGATCGGCGATCCAGTTGTACCCCTCTCGGTCTTCCCACTTGTGGGCCCCACCCATGACGAAAATTCGGTCGCCTACATTCGCAGTGGCCATCCAAGCTTTTTTTACGGGCATGGCGGTCTCGCTAGCCCAAGTGCCGGCGTCGATATCGTACACTTCGACCGCGGTGTGATAGGGCACTGACCCACCCCAGCCGCCAAAGACATAGATTTTGCGCCCTACGGCCAAACAGCCCGGATCGCAGCGCGGCGTGGGAATGGGCGGTAGCGGCGACCAATGGCCCGTGTCTGGGTCGAAGACATGGAAGTCGGGCCGGGGGCCGTCGCCGCCGATTCCGGTTGCGACGTAGATCTGGTCGTCCACCACGGCAACTCCAGGCCCTTGGACTGCTTTGGGCAAGGGCACCCCCAAGCTCCAGCGGGCTGTGGCCGGGTCGAAAACCTCGACGCGATCCAAGTGCCGCTGGCCGATCGCTGGCTCGGCATTCATGCTGTTGCCGCCGACCGCGTAGATCTTCCCCTGGCAGACAACAGCCACTAAACCAGCCCGTGGTTTGCTCAAGGGCGCGGCCGCAGACCAAGTCTGGGTCTTCAGATTCAAAACCTCGACGCTGGCGCGAATTTCAAAGTGGTAGTCGTCGCCGCTTTGCCGCTTTTCCTCCTCTGTGCGCACCCGCTTACCGCCACAAGCGTAAATCTCGTCGCCGACCCGCGCCGCGCCGAACCACCCCCGCTGCTTGGGAATGGGTGGTCCCGGCCGCCAAGTGTCGCTGGCTACGTCGTAGATCTCAACCGCGTGGACCGTGTAGTCTCCGGCCCCGGAAATGGCATAGATCTGGTCGTCCACCGCAATCGCCTGAAGATCGTGCCGATTGGTCGGCATCGGTGCTCTTTCGATCCACACTCCCATCTGCTCCTCCTGATGTGCTCGTTGCAGTTAGCCTTACTTTGCTAGGAAAGATAGGTCAAGCAACGACTAGCTCCAACAGGCAGTTGTCTCGTGACTCGAGCCGCTTTATAATGGGGGATGAAGCGACATGAGAGCGTCCATTTTAGCGATATGGGCTACCACTATTGCCCTGTGGCCGTGCGACAACTGGGGCTTGACCCTATACCGAATTGGCGGCCTTCCGCCCCCACAGATGGAGGGCGTGGACCTCGTCCATCTGGCTTGGGAGGAAGCCTTGGCGGGTTTTGACGGGCGGGCCGAGGGCCTGCTATTTGAGGATGGCCAAGCAACGCCCATTCTGATCACGGCGGACGATAATCTGGCACTTACCGCCAAAGCCCGGGGCGGCGGTCCCAAGAGCGCCCGCTTTGGCGTAGGCGGCTTTTTGGAAACAGAGAACGAAGTGAGTGACGGAATCGCCGATGGCGATTCGACGACCGTGTTCAAGAACACCGATTCGGAGCACGTCGGAGCACGCGTCGTACTCATTCTCGACTTAGGTGGGCGTTTCCCGATCAACCGCGTGCGGTTTTATCCCTCGCCTCAATTTCCCCGGCACTTCATCGAACAATTCATCCTCACGGCCTATGACGATGGGCGCGACGAGGTCGTCGTCTCAGAGACGGACAATCGCTCCAGTATCGTCGATCTCTTCTTTCCGCCTCGGGCCGCCGACCGGCTGGTGCTGAGCATGGCTTTCCGCCAACGCGATTGGGAAGTCGCCGAATTCGAAGCCTACGGAGAAGGCTATGTCTTGGAGGGCTTGTACCAAACTCAGATCTTCGACTTGGGCGGCCCCGCCACCGTGGGCGACCTTCGCTGGTCCGGTTTCAAGGAACGAGACGCCCGCGTCAAAATCCGCACGCGCAATGGCACCGCGGCCGACCCCAATCGCTACTGGCGCTTTACGGGCCGCGGCGACGAGCAGACCTTTCGCGACGAGGCTGGCCAGCCCCTCACGCGCACGGCCTACGACAAGCTGAAGGGTAATAAAGCCGGTATTACCACGGACTTGGACCACTGGAACCCTTGGTCTGGAACCTACGATTTTGCCGACAGCACTGGCACGCCCATTATGGCGCCGAACGCCCGGCAGTACCTGCAATTCCAGCTCCTGCTCTTGCCGAAGGGTTTTCAAGGGGCTGGGCTCAACTTTGTCGAGTTCACCGCCTCGCAGCCGCCCATAACCGACCAAGTAATTGCCGAGCTCTGGCCAGTGGAAGCCGAACCAGGCCAAGTGACGCCGTTTACCTATGCCTTTAAACCGCTCATCGTGCCGGACAACAGTGGTTTCGACCAATTAGTGCTACAGACCTCTGGACGATTTGTCGGCATCGACTCTGTCCACGTCAATGGAGATGGGGTGGACTGGACCGCAGAGCTCGCGCCCAAGCGGTTGGCGCTATCGCTGCCGCGCATGGACGCCACCGATAGTCAGAAGTTGGTCGAGGTTTTCTTTCGCGCCCAAGTCTTTCACTTCGGCACGACTTTTGCGGGCCAGGTGTTCGACTCCGCACGCCCCCTCGAAGTGGGCCAGCAGGTACAGGGCGGAGACGCCACCTTTGCACTGGATGGCAACCAAGTGTGGGCCGGCATACGCCTGCGCGGCCGCCTAGTGAGCGCGGTGCGGGCGCAGCCATCTGTGTTCACACCCAACGGAGACGGGATCAACGACGCGGCTGGAGTCGAGTACTTGCTACTGGAATTGGTCGGGACCGGCCACGTGGCGGTGGACATATTCGACCTTGCGGGACATCTAGTCCGACTGCTCTATCGGGGGGACCTGCACAGCGGTCGCCATGTCCACTTGTGGGATGGTCGCCGCGACGACGGAAGCGACGTGGCCCCCGGGACGTATCTATATCAGGTGCGCGTGGACACGGACGAGGGACGGGAAGAGCACACGGGCGCGGTCCGTGTGGCGTATTGAATGAGCAAGTTCGCTTGGCACTCACCATATCAACACGAAATTGCCCTGCTTCCCGGTTATAAAATCAATGACCAGCCAAGTGCCGGCCACGACAAAGGCACCCAAAATCATGCCAATAAAAAAGTACCGGGTCTGACGGTACAAAACGCCCCCGCCGTACTTGAGTACCAAGCCTTTTATGGCCCAAGCTAAAAAGACGTTGAACCACATCACCCCGGAGGTGAAGACCGTCCCGGTCATGGCCAAGCCCAGCGGATGGATGGGCCACCACAGAACTCGCTGGTGTACTCCAATTAGCAGCCACATCAGTCCGGCACCCAAGCCCGTAAACAGCCAACCGCCCAGATCTGTAATTGAGGGACTGCGCATCATCATCGAGATATAGGAGAGGGGAACGGAGGAAGAGGTGAGCCAGAACCAGCTATTGAGATTGATTCCGCCGTGCCGATAGGACAGGTACAGCACAATCCAGAACGCGCCCGCCAACGTAACCACCAAGGCCAAGACCATGCCCCAGAAAAAGGCTCGCTTTCTCCCCCGCACCACCTCGTGGATCATCTTCAGGCTATTGGCGCAGGCCGCCATGGGAAAGGTGACAATATCCGCAGTCCACGGATAGGTGTAGGCCAGTCCAGTTAAGCCCTTCGGCCCAAGGAAAGAGGCACCCATGCTGGCCATGACAAAATCGGGCGCAATCAGTGGCGCCCGCACTAGCGCCACCCCAGCTTCGGCGACAATGCGCGATAAGGCGATGAAAATCAACATGGCCACCGCAACTAAGAGCAATACCGCCACCAAGGGGATGCCCGTGGCCTCGAGCCACACCACCATGACGCCCAACCCCACCAGCACCGTCCACAAGGCTGCCCGGTACGACATAATCTCGTCGCCATCGCCGCCGCCGCGGCTCCAAACCCGGCGCACGACCGCCAGCAAATGGGAGCGCGCCTTCCACAAAGTATATAGAGCGAATACCAGCATGGCCCCCAGAGCTTGGTGGGTCAGATAAGGGGAACTAGGATTGCTAAACCAGCCCAGTTTTTCCGTACTGTGGACGCCGAGCAGGTTGAAACAGCCCTGCTCAACGAGGGCTAGCAAATAGAAAAACCAGATTCCCAAGGCGAGGTTGCGGTTGATGAAATAGGAAAAACCCACCAGAGAAAACGAAAACTCAAAGGGCAGGTTAATGGTATCGCGGAACAAGTACATACTGGAGCGAAAGTACAGTGCCGGCCATTGCGGGTAGTAGTTGTGCAGGGCGTTGCAGCAGCCCACTAGGACGGGCAGGGCAAAGCCGATCCACATCTGCGGCTGGCGGAAGACCGCACTCACCAAGGACGTCCCCTCGCGTCCCTTGATCATCTCAATGGGGACCTGCATCATCGGATAGAGCAGGCGTTCCCCTTCCATCCACGGCCGGCGCAAAAGCACCATCAGGCCAATCGACACTAGGTAGAGGGCGAGGAGGAAAACAGACCAATAGCCCAACGGCTCCAACCAGCCTGCCCAAGGCACCGGCATCCCCTTGGGCAGGCCCTCGTAGAACCCTTGGATCAACGGCTCAGCGCTGGGGGCAATCCAAGTGGAAACATAGGGCTGGATCAGTTCACCCCAATTGTTTTCGGGGGTAGCATAGTAAAAGACCCCGGTAATCATGGGCAGCAAGTGCTCAACCAAGCCAAAGGTGGGAATCGAGGCCGACACCATCATCATGGCGTAAATCAGCACTAACTCCTCCCGCCTCAGCGCCAAATTGCGGGCCAAGGTTCCCACCAAGATATTGCCCAACACTAGATAGAAGAATAGAAAGAGAGCGACGGGGTTGCTGAAGCACCAAGCCATGAAGGTGCCTTGGATGATGGCGTTGGCGTAGATGGTGCCGACACCAATGAGCAGGCACAACAGGGCACCCAACAAAAAGGCCCGGATGGAAAGGGACTGGCTCTCCTCGGCAGCAGGCACCGCCTGATTGGCTCGGCTGATAAAAGTCTCGGCCATTCGCTCCCACCTTGCCCGTCGAGCACCAGACTCGCTATGGGGATCTACAGGAGCCACGAATTCTGAGCCAGTGTTAGCAGAAAGCCCGGTACGCTTCCACCAGCTTAGTCGCCCCCGCCAAGATCAGATTGCGCTCGTCTTCGGCCTCAAAGAACAAGGCCCCCTGTCCCACCCAGTACCGGGCCGCTTCTGGCCCCGAAGCTGTGGTCCCGAACGGGATCCCGTGCTTTTTGCACAACTGTAGGATCGCTTCCATCGGGCCGCGCACATCCGGGTGATCCGGTTTTCCAGGCTGCCCCATTTCCACGGAAAAATCGCCCGGCCCCACATAGACCATGTCCACCCCCGGTGTCGAGACGATTTCCTCGGCCCGCTCGTAGGCCCGTCGCGTCTCTATATGCACCACGAGGGATATTTCCTCGTCTTGCGCCGCCATCCACGCCCGGTGGTCCGCGACTTTGCAATAGTCGCTGTTGCCGTATCCCGGCGCTGCGGCGCGGGTGCCCAAGGGCGGGAACTTGAGATAGCTGCGCAAGGTCTCGATATCCGCTCTCGATTCCGTGCGCGGCAATTGTAGCCCTACCACGCCGCACTCCAACAGCTTGGCCACTGCGGCCCGCTCTAGCTGCGGAGTTTTGGCAATGACCGGCAGACCGTTGTCGCGTGCGGCCTGCACGGTATCGGCTAGCGCAGTCAGATCGAAATAGCCATGCTCAAATTCGACATAAATAAAATCGCAGCCGGCCTGCTGGAAGCACTTGACCAGCGACGGCCGCACGTATTCGGCAATCATGCCACCCACTAATACCTCCCCGGCCCGTAAACGAGCCTTGAGCTGACGACCGGGGCCTCCTTCGGGATAGAGGTACGCATTGAGCGGTTTGTCGGCGATAGGTTTGGGCATAATGTATGTCCCCTCTCTATATTCTCGCGCTACTGCGATTTTAAACCGAGCGATTATCTAGCGAATAGACGCGGTTGTCGCCGCCTATTTGCCACGTGCCGCGGAACAATGATCGGCGCTTGAAAACTTCTGCTCTTCGGTCATGGGCACGGGCGCGGCACTATGCTCGCTTATGGGGTTCTCCTTTGGTCAATTTTGCCAATGAGCCTTTAGATCAACTCGGCGTCACAGCGAGGGCAGTGATCCCATTCGGGCGATTCTACCGGCTTGTCGCAATCTGGACACAAGCCGAGGGGATGCTCGTCCTCGCGGCAGCGGCGACCATGTTTGTAGGTAATGCGCCGCCAGACCGTCTCGCCATCCGTGGCGTAAAAAGTCCAAGTGCCCGTCTTGCGCCCGTCCGTACTCTTGCCGCGGTATTCGTTGAATTGCCCGGTTTGTTTCCGTTGGCCGTTTTCATAGTAAGCCACGTGGTCGCCGGTGAGTTGATTTTCTCGATAGTGATTGATGCTAGCGGGTTGGCCGTTTCTGTGGTACTCGACCCATTTGCCCGTCTTTTTGCCCATGTCGAAAGTGCCTTCGCGCCGCTTGCCGCCATCGGCGTAGTACAGCACCCAAGGGCCGTGTTTTTTGCCGTTTTTGTACTCGACGTCTTCGAGATGGCTGACCATAAACTTCTCCATGTGAATCCGGCCCGCCGCCCCCAGCGCGGCAGGTCGTCGCTGATAGGCAAGTCTAATGCTACCGGCTGCTTTGGCACCAGCGAGGCCGGCACTGTGCGGCTGAACGCCCCGTAGGCGTGAAGACCGCGTAGAATTATCCGTTAAGCCGCGATCAATGCTTGGAGCGAGAATCCCTCGTCTCAGAGGGGATTTATCAGCCCGATGGCATCCAAGACTGCACCGATCTTTTCCACCTCCTCGTCTGTGGCCGCGACCATAGGTGGACGCAACCAGCGCGAGGCGATGCCGTTGAGTTCAAGCGCAGTGCGCCACACGGCT
Source organism: Candidatus Latescibacterota bacterium (assembly GCA_007571365.1). Classification (GTDB taxonomy): domain Bacteria; phylum Latescibacterota; class UBA2968; order UBA8231; family UBA8231. The sequence goes on along the minus strand of RKRN01000069.1, from coordinate 8,222 downwards.
TGGCCGCCGCCTACCACATCTGTGGCCACTCCCCAGAAAGGTTCTTCGATTTGGGTGATGATGGTCTGGGCCGTTTTGGCGTCGCCGTCTTGGAAAGCCTGCCAGTAGCTTTGTGCTATGTGAGGTGCAAACGAAGATGGATAACAAAAGAAGGCGCGGATGCCGCAGGGCCATTGCGCGAAATTGCGCCATAGACCGCCGCCCGTCATGAACTTCCACCGATCGCCATAGCGGTGCATAGTCGCCTTCGCGTATTCGAGTGTGCCGTCTTCTTTGAAGGTGCAAATATTGGACACGTCGAGTAGCGCGTCGAGAATTTCATAGGGAGGATACCCCACTAACATCAGCGGCATAACTTGGGCTACCTTGCGGTATTGGACAATCTTCCCCGGCGGCTGGGCTTGTTCCGGCGGCAGCACCATCAGCACGTCGGCTCCCCAACTGCGACAATATTCGGCGAATTGGACTGCCCGGTCATCTGGCCAGCGCCGAGTGGCCGCCACCGTCAACGCCCGTCCGGCGACCCGGTCGACCAAAAAGCGAGTGAGTTGGGCGACTTCTTCATCGCTGAGAAACTCGAACTGGCTGTCCCCATAGGTCAGCAAGCTGACCTTGCTGCCGTTAGCGATGCCAACGTCGATTATGCGGCCGATGCCCTCCCAATCTAGTTGGCCGTTGGGCAAAAATGTGGTGGGGATGGAGTTGACCGGACCTTCGAGTAAATTTTTGATCTCGTCCGGCTGCTTGACTGATGGCATTGACGCATTCCTTTCGCACATAAATGTAGAGGAAAACACCAGTGCCCTCCAGCCTAACAGGCATTGCTCAGGGCACCGCGGGATACCAGATTATGCGTGGCCTCGTGCCGCTCGCATCATGCCACCCAAGGTTTAACTAAACATGAATACTGATTCGCTCGAAATACAACCTCTGCAAAAACCTCTCGACGTGGAAGTCTCCGTCCCCGGTTCCAAAAGCTATACCAACCGGGCACTGCTAGTGGCGGCACTGGCCAACGGAAAATCGCACCTTACGAGTGCGCTCTTTAGCGACGACACCGACTACATGGCCCAAGCACTGTGCAAACTCGGCGTCTCCATACAAGCCGATCCAAAGGCAGCCAGCTTTGTGGTCGCCGGCAATGGGGGACGAGTTCCCGTCGATGGTGCCGAGCTGTACATTGGCAACTCGGGCACTACTTCGCGGTCAATCACAAGCTATGTCGCGCTCGGCAATGGCACCTTCACCATCGATGGCGACGCGCCCATGCGCCAGAGCCGACCGATGGCTGATCTGCTCGACGCACTCGGGCAACTCGGGATCGACGCTCGCTCGCGTTTTGCCAATGGCTGCCTACCTATAGAGGTACAAGCCAAGGGATTCAGCGGCGGCAAAATCCGGCTCGACGCCAGCAAGAGCAGCCAGTTCCTCACTTCGCTGTTACTCGTCGCTCCCTACGCCGACAACGGCTTGGAAATCGAAATGATCAGCGAGTTCAAGACCGAATATATCGACATCACTATGGCGGTAATGCAGGCATTTGGGATTGAGGTCAAACACGACGAATACCGGCACTTTCGCGTCGCTGGTGGCCAATGTTATACGCCCTGTACCTACGCCATTGAGCCGGATGCTTCCAACGCCTCGTACTTCTTTGCCGCTGCTGCGCTCACCGGTGGTCGGGTACGCGTAGCCGACATTGCCGCTGATTCAGCCCAAGGCGATATCCACTTCGTCGATGTGCTCGAGAAAATGGGATGCACAGTCAACCGTTACGCCAACGGAGTTGAGGTGATTGGGCCGGACCAGCTCAGGGGGATCAACGTCGATATGAAAGCCATGTCAGATACCTCGCTGACGCTGGCCGCGATCGCTCCCTTTGCCAAGGGGCCTGTCCGAATCCGCAACATTGAGCACACGCGTTGGCAGGAGACTGACCGGATTGCCGCTATGGTCGCCCAACTGCGTCGGCTCGGCGTAGAAGTAGAAGAGCACCAAGATGGCGTTACTATCGCGCCTTCTAAACCCAAAAGCAGCAGCATCGACACTTATAAGGATCACCGAGTAGCTATGAGTTTTGCTCTAGCCGGCTTGCGAGTGCCCGGAATCCACATCAACGACCCAAGATGCGTTGGCAAAACTTTTCCGACATACTTCGATGTCTGGGATCAGATAAGAGGATCGGCGTGAGTGGAAAGGAATGATCGAAACAAGAATGCCCTACTGGTGGTTCCAGTAGGGCATCCGAGCTTATTGCTGCTTAAAGGGTACGTGCTTATTGAGTAAACTGGGTCACGTTGGCAATGCCGCCCGGCTGAGTCAACGCATAGACGATTAGGTTGACCCCGAACTGCAACCCGCGCTCTCGTGCATCAGCCAGCGGATCGCCCCAGTACCAGCTAATATTTAGATCGCTGAAGACCACCGCAACCCGTCCGCGCAGTTCTAGCATCTCCAAATCGAACACATTACCAGCCGGCGCACCGCCCATAGGCGGACCATCGGGAAAATCCCAGAAGCTATAGTAGAGATCATGGCTCTTGGGCACTTTCTGCCACTTGGAGCCGTCGCTACCCAATACCAGTGGATCTTTCATTAGGGCCTTGAACTGGCGGTCAAACGGCGTACCCGAAACCCCGGCTTCTTTGCCGTCAAGTCCGTTTTCAGCGTCGCTTTGGCGGATTTCCTCGGCATAGAGAAAACCACCATTCTTGAGATAGTCGCCTAGATTGGTTTTCTCTGTACCGCTGATTTGCAAGACAGCATCGTTGCCCGTCACATAAATCATGGGGGCGTCCATGATACTCGGATCCGAAAATTCCAAGGTCGTGCCCTCGATTCGGGCATTAATTTGGGTATGATCGCGCATATAGCGCATCAACTCTTCTACCGCGGTTGGGAACCGATCTCGATTCTTGTCTGCGATATCGTAGTCAATGACTGTCATGTTAAAGAAGCCGCGGATATTGCGTTTGTTGTCGGGGTCCTGAATCAAGATCGCTTGATAGCGTCCGATGTCTAAGTCGCCGACATTGAGCAATTCGTGCCTCAGGCTCAGAGCTTCTTGTACTGGTGCCGACGTTTCTGCCAGTTCGATCATCGCGACCTCGTCGAAGGCCAACTCTTCGGCCTTGGCACCTGAAAAGGCACCCAAGACCTGCGTCCCGGGTAAGACCGAACTCAGTAAGTCGCTACCTACCGCGCTAACATCGGCTATCGCCGATATATCCTGCGGTAAATCCGGCGGTGCCATCGACTGTAGCATCTCCATCTGCACTTCGGATATCTCAGGTCGCTTGGCTAAGTCGAAGTTCTTTTCGAGAATGGGCGGAGGAGCACGAAAAATAATAAGCTGCTCCTTTTCCTGTTCTTCGCCAATGCCAAAGAGATAATCGTAAACGAAGACGCCAGCGTGGATAGCTACCGAGAGGACAAAGGCCACTACCATGCTCATCCGACGGCCGGTGGTAGCCGTATATAGGGCGTATAACAGTACTCCAACACCCGCCAAACCGGCGGCGATTACCACCCACTTGGACAAGATGAAAAGTACGTGAATGAGCAAGGCCACACCGACAGCCATATAGGCCGTTTTTTGGCGCTGGGCTTGTACTGCTTTTTTATACTCGTCTACCACAGTTCTTCCCCCTATTAGCAGGGCCTAGAAACCTCATTCAGTTGCGTTGCGGTTCCGTGGCGATGACCTGATCAACGACGCCCACTTGGCGAGCAATGTCCATGATCTGGACGATTTGCCCATGCGTAGAGCGCTCGTCTCCTTGGATGATAATCATCGTAGTGTTGTCCAACAGCTGTCTCTTCGCTTGCAATTCCTCTTTGAGAGTTGCAAAGGTCACCGACTTGTGGTTCAGCTTCATGTTGCCGTCCTGATCTACGACAATAAAGAGGTTCTCCTTCTCCGGTGCCTGAGCCTCTTCGGCCTCGGGCAATTTAATATCCAAACCCGGAGTAATGGCGAACACAGCGGTTACCATGAAGAAGATGAGTAGCTGAAAGACCACGTCAATCATCGGAGTCAGATCGGGCATGGTCAGTTCTTTTTTTTCTACTCTCTCAGCCATCTATCTCATGCCTCCTAAGAAGAGCCGCCTTAGGCAGCTTGCGTACCTTGCCAACGACGTAGCAGGGCGTCCACAAAACCGTGGCCATATGCTTCGAACTCAACAGACTTGCCGGTGGCGCGGTTGCTAAAGTACGTGAAGATAGCAATTGAAGGCACGGCGATCACCAGACCGGTAACTGTGGTGATTAGCGCTTCGGAAATACCTGCGGCGACGATCGTCGGCTCACCAAGCCCCTTTTCCGCAATACCTTCAAACGCGTTAATCATACCGTTGACCGTGCCCAGCAGGCCGAGCAACACCACGGACTTGGACACGAAGTCGATAACGGCCAAATACCGTTCGAGATACGCCAAAGCGGCGCGTTCAACCGTGCCATTCATTTCCACGCGCATCTCCTCCATCGTGCGTTGCTCACGCGACAAGTGTTCAAAGCGCTCAATCCCCTCGCCGTACACCTCGCCTTCTAACTTGCCAACCTCGGCGCAGTATTCCTTGAGTTGGTCAATGGAAGCACCCGAGTCTATACGTGCGTTGATATCATTGGTGATTTCGGCCAATTCGTCCTCGGAGCGCAGCCTTGCATACGTCCAAATGCGCTCGAGAAAGAACGCAATGGAAAGCATAGACCAGAGTCCCAAAGGATACATAAAAGGTCCGCCTTCGCGAAAAAGTTCAATCATTTTCTTTTTCCCTCCTTAAGTTAGGACGCAAAAAAAGCAGAAGTTAGAGGACGCGAGCTTCCTGCATTACCTGTAGCTGCTCTCTGGCATAGTCTACTTGCGTCACGTATTTGGGGTTGTCGCCATAGTTGTCGACGACCTCCTGAAAGACGGCACCAGCCTGCCGGAATTCCTCTTGGGCCATATAGGCTGCCCCGATGTTGACTAGTGAGTTGACAGCCTGATCGCTCTTGGGATACTTCTGCTGCACTTCCTTGAAGATCGCCATTGCCTCGTCGTAATTCTTCTCAGCCAAAAGCTGTTCGCCTGTTGCATAAAGATTGTAGGCATCGATCTCAGCCAAATGTCCGAGCAGAGTCCTTGCCTTGTTAGGCAGTGCTCGATCTTGGGCAATCAACTTATTAGCTGGAAAGCGATCTAAGAAAGTCTGGTAGCTTTCGGTGGCCTTCTCGTAGTCCTTGAGGCCATAATAGTAATCTCCCAGCGTAAATTGGCTACGTGCCCCGTACGTACCATTGGGATGTTCAGCGACTATTCTCTCGAAGACTGGCACCGCTTCTTCCTTGCGGTCGAGGTTGATCAGACACCAAGCCTTGTTGTAGAGGGCATCATCCACATGGCTCGACTGAGAATAGCGCCTAATGATTCGGTCGTAGTAGACCATGGCATCTAGATAGAGCTGGTTTTTGTCCTCCACGCCGCTTCTATTGGTCATGTTAAACAGGGCATCGCCAGCGCGAAAAAGTGCCTCAGATGCATAGCGAGACTGCGGATACTTATCTGATAGGCTAGCAAAAATACCGCTGGCGTCGCGCCATTTACCCATCCGATAATGCGCCCAAGCATCGTAGTAATAGGCATGCACAGCGCGCTCGTCGTCAGGATATTGAGTGTAATAGGTGTTGAATGCTTGGGACATCGCTGGCAGCACGTCAACATTGCCGTTAGCCGATAGCTTGTTATAAGCTACGCCTATTTGGAATTGGGCATTTTTGGCCCAAGCAATCTGCGGGTAGTTTTCGATGATGGTGTTATACGTGGCAATCGCTTGGACGAACTGCTCCGACCTATAGAAACAGTTGCCTTGGACGAAGAGCGCGTTGGCAATGCTCTCAGCATTGATGGCCAAGTCAATGAGTTCCTGGGCTGCTTCAATGCTCTGTTGGAACTTATCTAGTTTGAAATAGGCATTGGCTAAGCGAATTAGTAAACGCTCCCGGTCTTCACTGGAGGTAGTAGTAGCCAACATCTCTTCATAGATGCGCACCGCTTCCTCTGGATTGCCTTTCTTCTCGGCCATTGAGATTAGCTGCAGCCGCGCCGAACGTACCAAGCTCTCGTCTCCTGAAGCAATGACCTCGTTCAGCAGCTTCTCCGCTTCGTCGTCATTGCCTTCTGCCGAGTACGACAGTGCCATCGAGAAGGAGACCTTTAGCTGCATCGCCTTGGGAATTTTAGTATCCAATAGCCACTTGTAATCAAGCAACGCACGGTCGTAACGGCCCGAATAGTGATAGGCCAATCCACGTCCGTAGCGGGTGTCGCGAATAACATCGCTTTCTGGATACTCTTCAAGTACCATGGTATAGCGCTCGACTGCATCGACGTAATTTTTATTATTCAGATCGAGTTGAGCCATCTGGAAATGGGCCCTAGACTCCAAATCGCGGTCGCCGGTCACGCCTTCCAGCAACTGATTGAGCAGCGCACGCCCCTCGGCGATGAGATCTTGAGAAATGTAAAGGTTAGCCGCCTCAATCAGCGCGGCGATGTACGTCTCGCGAGCATCGCGGTCGACCTTGGAAAAAGCAGCAATGGCCTCGTCTTTCCGATCTTCGTCTCGGTAGAGAATACCAAGGCCATAGTAAGCATCAGCCGTATGCCGCGTATCCTGATAGCTTTCCGTTATAGCCTTGTAGGCTTCAATGGCCTCCTCGACTTTCTGCTGCTCGTAGTTTAGCCGAGCGATGCGCAATAAGCACAACGGTGCTTGGTCGGAGCGAGGAAAATTGTCCACTGCCTGCGCGTAGCTTGCGATAGCCTGATCTACCACGCCGAGTTTCTCGGCAGACCAACCTGCGCTATAGAGTGCTGCGGAGCGCAAACCCGTATCACTATCCGGGTAGTCTTCCAGCAATTGTAAGTAGTCTTCACGGGCAGCAGCGTAGTCTCCGGCGAAGTACTTGGCTTCGCCTTTCTGATATTGAGCATTCGGCGGATAAGGCGTATCCCCGTAGAGTTCAATCACTTGGTTGTAAGCAGTCCACGCCTCGTCGAACTTCTCCCACTCCATGTAGTTGTCGCCGATTCTCATCTGCACCTTGGCTTTATAAAAACGTTCCTCGGCGGTTTCTTGGGCGGCGATCAACTCTTGGTAGGCTTCCTCAAACTGGTCTGTTTTGCGGAAAATCTCAGCAACGCGCAACGAGGAAGTCTCAAAAAGCTCCCGATAGTTTTCAAAGTCAACGTTCTTACCTTCACGGAACGAACCACGCAAGAGTTCAAACATCCGGTCGTAGAGATTGCGCACATCGCGGTAGGCTCTAATCGCCTCTTCGTCGCGTCCCATCTGGTCGTAGGCCCTAGCCTGAAGATAGAGGGCTTGGGCAATGACCGGGCTATTGGGATACTGGTCGAGGGTTATCTGGGCCATCTCAACGGATTTGGCGTACTCACCCTTCTCATAGAACGCACTGGCGATGCGGTACTGGGAATCCGGCGCATAGCGATCTTGCGGATAAGCCGCCAACATGCCGTTGAGCGTTTCGATGGACTGATCGTATTCTTTTGAATTAAACTCGCTCCAGCCCGCGTAAAAATACGCCTTGCCGGCTTCCGGCGTCTCGGGGAACAATTCGACGTAGCGTTTGTATTCCTTTGCTGCCTCGCCATGCTCTTTGGCGAGGAAACGAGTCTCGGCAACTTGGAATTGCACTAGTGACTTGAAATCCTCGGCTACGCTTCCTACGTCGAGAACTTGACGATAGGCTTCTACCGCTTCTTCGTGTTGCCCGCTCTTCTTGTAGGCGTTGCCAAGCTGATACCACGCCGCCGCAACTACGGGCAATTCCAAGTTGTTGCCAAACACTACCCGCACACTGTCGGTGCGGACGGCCTTGCTGTCAAACTTGACGATCTTCGAATACTCAATGATCGCCCCTTCAAACTCGCCAAGGGCGTAGAGAGATTGTCCGGCGTCAAAACTGGTCTTCAGATTTTGCGGCACCGGTAGGAAAAGGCTAGCTCCTAGCCCCAATCCCAGCGCGATAAGTCCGGCCCAGACCGTCATTTGTGTATCTCCTTGTTACCCTAAGATTTAATAGTTTGGAGTTTATTCGGGGTTTATTTAGATATTTTCTTAGAATTCGTATGCGAAAGAGAACCGATGTGCGCCATTGGTCTCGGTCAAGTCCAAACCAATGTCATACGCATAGTCGAACACCAACTGATTCCACTG
>RKRN01000253.1 GCA_007571365.1 Candidatus Latescibacterota bacterium | reverse complement strand
CGCCGCCGAAGCTATCGCCGCGCTGCAAGTCCGTTCCCGCAAAAACCCAGTGTTCCGGGCGGTGGACTGTAAACGCCCCCGACCCGTCCATGTATTGCCCATGGCTTAGATGATAGCCCCCGTAGAGGAAGCCGACGCCGGTCAGCTCGTTTTCCGGCCGGGCCACGAGGTGGTGGCTCCACAAGGTCGAAAGGTTGGCGTAGTCGCCAGCCGCGTAGGCCGGGTCCATGTTGAACTGCTGCTTCCAGCACACCAACGCCCGGCCCGCGGCCGCGCTACGTACGCGCCAGCACACGGAATTGCCGCTGAAAAACGCGGCGTTGCCCCCGGCGGCAATGTAGGCTTCGAGGTGATCGCGCATGGGCCCCGACCAGTATTCGTCGTGCCCCACGCTGAGCACGAGCCGGTAGTGATCCAACAGTTCGGGATGCCATTCGAGATCGGAATTGGCGCAGTAGTCGAGCGCGTATCCAGCGGCTTCCGCCCACCCGACAAAGTCGCGCTCCCAGCGGTCAAAAAGCCCGGCCAGCGGCCGGTCGAAGGAGACGCGATGCCCTTGCAAGCCGCCGCGACCGTGATAGCCATAGAAGCTGTAGCCGCCCCAGTTGTTGTAGGCGTTGTAGGTGTTGGTGGCTAGCTGGAGGAGGATGCGGGCGTCGGTGGGGCCGGTGGGACGGACGATGAAAAAGCCCCGGCTCTCGGCTGTGCGCCGCCCCCGCCGCACGAACTTACCGCCGTGGTCCTCGATGCATAGCGCGAACTCGTAGTAGCCGCTGCGCCAGTGGTCCGGTACTTCCAACTCGCAGGAAACCGGCCAGTCGCAGCCATGGGCCGAAGCGTCTTCGGGTACTGGATAGGCCGCCCCAGAGAGCCGGTCTTGCCGCCACACCACTTCGCGCTCGACACCGATTCGCGCCACTTCCAGCGCGTACTCGTCCGCACTGGTAGATACGTGCAAGCGCACCTGTTCGCCGGCCCGGTAGCTGAGTTGGTCGGTGTAGCCTTCGACGAACATTACTCTCGGTATTCCACGGCTACGACTCGCCTGTCCAGCGCACGATTATCAAGCTCACTGCGTTTCATATGATTCGGCTGGGGCTACTGGAAACTCCATCTCAGTGAACACCAGCCGAAATGTTCCTCGCATCGGTCCGTCGCGGACGATCATAGCTCCGCAGTTAAAGGCATTTTGTAGAGTTTCTAGTACGCGTTCTTTGTAGTCCGTATCTGGATTGCCGCGTAGGTGTTCGCCTTTGGTCTCAAAAACCAGCACGTGCGGCTTACCGGCCGTTTCTCCGGCCATTGCGACAAAATCGGGCCAGATGCGTTCTTGTTTCCAGCCCCGTAGGTAGTACTCGCCGCTTTGCTGTACGGCCACTCTATGCCACCAGCGCAGTGCTTTTTGCTCGTCGAGATAGCGGGCAAATTTGCGCTCCAGCACCGAATCGAACTGCTGATCGTACACGGGTTCAAACAGGCTGAGTTGCACGGGCCGCCCGTCATTGCCCGCCAGTAGCGCATAGTGGTCGGTGATGGGAACTTCGTAGGAGTCCCGCATGCGAAAATTAGGCTGCCCGGCTTCTAAATCAAAGCGGATTTTACCGACTTGCAGCTTGTGGCGAAAGACGCTTTCGGCCTGCTCTTCTATCGCATTGGCCAGATGTTCCCGCAAGGCAAACGCCAGATAAGATCGACGATCATAGATTTCGTCTTCATTGCCATCGCCCGCTTGTAGCTTCTCTACTAGCTGCTGTACAATGCGGGCTGATTGCCAAGTATTGGGCACAATGTCGGATAGTCGGCGGGCGAAATACGATATTTTGAGCGTCTTGTCGATAAACAACGCCCTGTCGGCGCGAAACACGGGTAGTGCATCGCCAATATCTACGGAAGCCGACTGCCTGCTAGCGTGGTCGGGGAGACTGCTCTGGGGGTCCGGGGCATTGATGGCCGCCCAGTCGACGCCGGGCAGAATGTGTTGCTGATAATCCAACTCGCGCCAGCCATCGCCGTCTTTGTGTAGCACTAGTGGCAAAAAGATGGCCTTATCCCGAAACGGCTCGCGCCGTTTTACCTCAATTCGCTGCCAATCCACCCCGGTCCCCAGCACCTCATCGCTTAGGCCGTCCATTCCTTCGTTTTCTAGCCCGTTTTTAACGTGGCTGACCGCTTGCCCCACGTTGGTGTTCCAGCAATAGACATAGCACTGATCAAGTCCCTCCCGCTTGGTGCGTCGTGCGTAAGGCTGTCGCATCACGCGCCCGACAAGCTGTGTTATGGCGGTCTTGGCTTGCGTGTTATCCAGAATCACCAGCATGTACGCAAATGGACAGTCCCAACCCTCCATCAGAGCCGACTTGGTAATTATCCAACGCACGGGCGAAAACCCCGATAGCAGATCCATGCCGGCCAATTCGTCCTTTTCCGATGATTTGACGGCGACGGCATTGGCCGACACTCCCAAATTCTGCGTTAGGTACTCCCGCACATCCTCGGCGTGGATGCGCTCGCCATCGCGCTGCTGTTTGCCGGTGCGTTCCACCCGCACGACCGCTATGGGGCGGATATAGCGACCTTCGCTCATCTGCAAGGACTGTGCTTCGGCGTCCAGCCGTTCTAGTTGGTCGTGCGCCTGCGCTAAGGTATAGTGCCAATCGGCGTTGGTGAACGACGTCACCTGTACCGGTAGTTTTATCATTTCCTCGTTTTTCAGTTCAACGCCGGTGATGTCCACTAGCAAGTTGCTAATGCCGCGGTTGGGCGTTGCCGACAATTCAATCACGAGACTAGGGTCGAGTCGGTTGATTGAGCGGGCGAACTCTTCGTTGGCTTGCTGGTTGCGGGCACCGTAGGCTTTGTGCGCTTCGTCCAATACCACTACCGGCCGCAGCATTTTGAATACATTGAATAGGCTGTGCTTGACTGGGCCGTTGTTTTCATTGCGTTCCAAGTCGGGGTGCTCGGCCAACAAGCTCGCCGCGCCTCTTGCATCGTCGCTATCGGGAAAAAGCGTGGGATAACGTCCGGAATCGCGGAACATCCGCAGAAACTCTCGCCCCTTCTGCCGGTTAGCAGCAGGCAGCATGAGGAGCATCACGCATAGGTAATTGGCCACATCCGCGGCCGTGAACAAGTCGTCCTTTTCCAGTAACTTGACTCGTCCGCCGCTGCCGATTTCCAGCATTTGCCGATAGGGATGCTCTCTGTTGCGGAGAGCGGCTTTGGTCTGTTGGTAAATAGCGCGGGTGGGAGTTATCCACAGCGTTAGGCCGGTTTGGCGGTTGAGCCGTTGTAGTGCGGCCGCGGCTAGCAGTGTTTTACCGCCGCCGGTTGGGACTTTGAAACAGATATGGGGAATGGGCCGCCCGGCTTCGTCCGTGCGATCGACATAGGGGACCTTGTAGTCGGCTACGTCGAGTTGCTGCCACGCTGTTTTGGGGTAATTGCGGAGGTCGCCGGGCATGTCAACACCCGCTTCACGCAAAGCAGCAACGGCCGCACCCGCCTGCGTCCGTGCCGCCGCTAGCGCATTCCGCCAGCGATCGAAGGCTTCGAGTGCCCGGACCTGATACTCCTTCATTTCCATGGTCCGTCTCCTATGGCCCGCTTTTATACATTTCGTAGGGTAACTGACAGAAGGTGATGCCCATTCTCGTAAGTTCCGCTTGACCAATGTACTTACCCGGCCCAAAGACGAGGGCTTCTCTGCCGTTTTGCTTAGCTACGGCACTGATGCGCTGCGCCCGCTCTTCGTTCAATATCCCCGCATCACTGCGCAGGTAATCCAAGTTGGGTTCGTACAGCAAATAGTAATCGGTGGTATGGTTGCTGTGGAACAGACCGTCGTCATTCAGGGGCGGCAAGGCGGATGCGCCCGCGGAGATCCCGGAGGCTGTGTACAACAGGTAAGCAGCCAAAGCGGCATAGTCCGGCAGGGCCTCGCCGGTCAGCATGGCTTCTGCATCAATGGGATCGCCCAGCGTACCATACGTGAACGAGCCGCCTAGCCCCTCGCGCAAGGCGTCGTCTTTGGCGTTGGGAACGCCGCTGATGACGCGGCGCACTCGCTCGGCGGTGATGCCGTCGGCGTAATCCTCGCACTCCACGAGAATGAACTTGCGGTTGCCGCTGTCCTCTTTGTTGAGCGCGAGGACGGCGTGGGCGGTGGTGCCGCTGCCAGCGAAGGAGTCGAGGACGAGGGCATTTTCGTCCCCCGCTATTGTACATATTCTCTGCAATAGCCCTAAAGCCTTTGGATTGTCGAAAGGCAATTGCTGGTCACTAAAAATTTCTTTTAGCAACTTACGAGCACCGTCTGTATGCCCCACTTCGTCGTATAACCAGATAGTCAACGGAACTACCCCCGGCTGTACTTCTCGCAAATATCTCTTTAGTTGAGGTGAATTTTTCCCATCTTTTCCAAAGAAAACCCGATTTTCCGCTATCCAAATCTGCATCTGTTCTCTGTTCGTCAACCAACATCTCCCATCAGGCGGATTGTATGATACGCCCGTGTTCGGATTTACGATAGGATAGTCATATTCAGGAGAATAGGTCTTGACAGACAGGTCTCCCGTACGCCAAGGACCTCTACCGTCATCATCATCGTATTTGTAGAGCCTATCCTGTTTTTCTGTGCGCGGAAGGAGCCTGCGATGCCAAGCCACCGACGAATTATCTTTGCCGTCAATACGGTTTTTAGCGTAACAGAGAACAAAATCGTGATTATCTGAAAAGTACTTTGCATCGTTAGCAGGGGCGTATTTCTTTTGCCAGATGATATTAGCAATAAAACTCTCCTCCCCAAAAATCTCGTCCATCAACATTCGCAAATGATGCTGTTCGTTGTCGTCAATGGATACAAAGATCACGCCATCGTCCGCGAGCAATTCCCGCAGCAGTTGTAAACGGGGCCACATCATGCACAGCCATTTGTCGTGTCGTTCCAAGTCCTCGTTGTCAACCGGGCCGTTGTCTTTCAGCCATTGGCGCATCAGCGGACTGTTCACCTTATCGTTATAGACCCAACCCTCGTTGCCGGTGTTGTAGGGAGGGTCGATGTAGATGCACTTAACGCGGCCAGCATAGCGGGGCAGTAACGCTTTCAACACGTGCAGGTTGTCGCCGTGAATGATGAGATTGTCGTCTGATTCCGCTGGATTTAGCGACCGACCCGCGTCGGGTATCAGCGGGCGGTAAGGCACGGTGAGATGGTGGGCGTAGATATGCTGCTTTCCCTTGAAATCCAGCGTAGGCATAGCAAAAACCTCCGATTTGCGTTGGTGGTGGGGCAACTCTAAGAGTTGCCCCTACAGGCCTCTACAGGATGCGAAGGAGAACCTTATCCTTTGTACTCGACTTTTACGACGCGCTCGTCTAACTCGCGTTGCAACTTCTCCACTTGTTCCACCACGTATTCCACCGCCTGCTCCACCGGCGTTTCGCGGCGCTCTTTTTCGCACCGCAGCTTGACCTCGACAATCCCCCGCTTTAAGCCGCGATCCCCCACGGTCACGCGCAGCGGAATCCCGATCAGGTCGGCGTCGTTGAACTTGACGCCTGGATTTTCGCGGCGGTCGTCGAGCAGCACTTCAAGCCCGCGCTGGCCCAAGTCGGCGTAGAGCTGTTCGCCCGCCTCTTGCGCTGCGCCGGTGCCCTTGGCGAGGAGGACGATGTGTACTTGGTAGGGCGCGACGGCCACGGGCCATATCAAGCCGTGTTCGTCGTGGTACTCCTCGGCGATACAGGCCAACAGCCGCCCCACGCCGATCCCGTAAGAGCCCATGACGACGGGTTGTGCCTTGCCGGCAGCGTCGAGAAAGTCTCCGCCGAGGGCCTCGGTGAATTTGGTGCCGAGCTGGAAGATGTTGCCCACTTCCACGCCACGCGATTCGCGCAGAGCTGCGCCGCAGGTAAGGCAGCCATCGCCTTGCCGGGCCGTGGCGATATCGGCGATCACGTCGGCCGTGTAGTCGCGGCCGTGGTTTACATGCTTGAGATGGTAGCCCGGCTCGTTGGCACCGGCTACTAAGTTGGGCGAGGACGCCACCGAGTCATCGACGACCACCAGTGCCCCCTCAACGCCAATGGGCGATCCGTAGCCCGGCTCGGCGCCGACTGAGCGTATTTCCTCGTCCCGCGCCGGCCACATTTCGAGTGCGCCGACTGCGTTGGCCAGCTTGGTCTCGTTGACTTCCATGTCGCCGCGCACGACCGCTAGCACGAACACATCTTTCTTATCTTGACCGCTGCCGACGGTAGCCATCACAAACAGGGCCTTGGCGGTCTTGTGCGCCGGGATGTTGAGCAGCGCGGTCAATGCCTTGATGGTCGTGGTATTGGGCGTGGCGACTTTCTCGGGCGCGGCGGGTGCTTCTGCGGGGTTGGCCTGTTTGGCGAAGGTGGCGATCTGGCGATTGGCCGAGTACCCGCAGCCATCGCACAACAGCAGGGTGTCTTCGCCGATCGGCGTTAGGTACATGTATTCGTGGGCCAGCTCACCGCCCATCATTCCGGTGTCCGAGCGCACGGCGAGGACATTGAGGCCGCAGCGGTGGAAGATGTTGAAATAGTGCTGGTAGTGGGCGCGGTATTGCTTTTCGAGACCTCCCAGTCGGCGTCGAGGCTGTAGGAGTCCTTCATGGTGAACTCGCGCACCCGGATGAGGCCCGAGCGGGGGCGTGGATCGTCGCGCCACTTAGTTTGGATGTGGTAGACGAGCTGGGGCAGTTGCTTGTAGGACTTGATCTCGCGGCTGACTAGGTCGGCGACTACTTCTTCGTGGGTCATTGCCAGCACCATGTCGCGGTCGTTTTTGTCCCTAAAGCGGCCCATCTCCGCGCCGACCGCGTACCAACGCCCGGTCCGCTGCCAGAGTTCGGCCGGATGCACCACCGGCATGGTGATCTCTTGGCCGCCGATGGCGTCCATCTCGCGGCGGATAATATCCTCAATTTTGCACATCGCCCGCTGGGCTAGGGGCAAATAGCTGAAGATGCCGCTGGCCAGCGGGCGGATAAAGCCGGCCCGCAGCAAGAGCTGGTGGCTGGCTACTTCCACGTCGGCGGTGACGTCGCGCAAGGTCTGGCTAAAAAGCCGACTCATTCGCATGATTTTACATTCCTCTCTGCTTATTGGGTAACGTAGCGCATTGAGCCGTTGCACTCAATTGCCACGAGCAACCTCAGCGCTTAAGAGCCACGGCGCGCATCGCCCGATACATGCACGACAGCGACACCAGCACCCAAATCAAGGCAATTAGATAGGCCAGATAGGGGAACTGCAACGGATCGATCCCCCAATAGGCCGACAATATCCCGGCGTCCGTCTGCTCTGTATGAAGCCACAGGTCGGTGCGGAAGTCGTAGAGGCTGTACAGGCACAGCATCACCCCCATCCACACGGCGCCGATACTCGCCAGCCGCCGCGACTTGCCGGCCATGATGCACAAGACCAGCCCGCCGCCGATCCCCAACGCGAAATCAACGCCTCCTTCCTGTAGCGGCGTATAGATCAGGGTCATCCCCGCGCAGGCCGCGCCAATGCACAGCAACACCAACCGCTGCGCTTGCGGATAAAGCGAGGTGTACATCAGCAAAGCCCCCCACAGCGCGGACCCCACGTACCCGGCCGCGCTGATCAGCGGGAAGAAGCCCCCCTTAGTCAGGGTGTGCCCGGACTCGTTCCAATGGGTGCGAATTTCGAGGACCTCACCGCCCGTGAGCAGAGCTGCGGCCGCGTGATTGACCTCGTGGATGAGTACCACAAACAAGCGAAACGGCTTGATCGGGGCGGAGTCCCAAAAGGCGAGTGCCAGCCCGGTGCATAGGAGATAGTAGCGAAATTGCCAGAAAACCCCGGCGATATAGCGGATGCGGCCGAACATGGCGGAGCAAAACCGGCCGCTAGCCCCTAATCGCAGTGCCGATTAGCACCACGGCCTCGGCTAGCGGGAGCGGGGCGAGTTGTTCGCCGGATCGCTGGCGGACCGCCACCTCGCCCGCTGCGATTTCGCGGTCTCCGGCAATGAGCATATAGGGCACCTTCTGCGTCTGCGCTTGGCGGATGCGCTTGTTGAGGGTTTCGCTGGCCGCGTCGAGTTCGGCGCGGATCCCAGCGGCGAGAAGCTGCTGGTGAAGCTGGCTCCCATACTCGACGTGGCGCTCGGCAATGGGCAAAACGACCGCTTGCACCGGGGCCAACCACGCTGGAAAGGCCCCGGCGTAGTGCTCAATTAAAAAGCCAATGAAGCGCTCGTGCGTGCCCAGCGGTGCGCGGTGGATGCAGATCGGCGTCTCCTCTTGGCCGGCTGCGTTGGTGTACGTCAAGCCGAAGCGGACGGGCACGGCAAAATCGACTTGGTTGGTGGCGATGGTAAACTGCCGCCCGATGGCGCTCCAAACCTCGACGTCGATCTTGGGGCCGTAGAAGGCGGCCTCGTCCGGGACCTCCTCGTAGTTGATCCCGCCCCGCGCCATGGCGCCGCGCACCATGTCCTCGGTGCGGAGCCACTTCTCGGGGGCGTCGACGTACTTTGCCCCCAAGCCCGACGGCGCGTGAGTGCTCAGCCGCATCAGGTAATTCTCCAAGCCGAACAGCTCGAAATAGCGCAGATACATCTGGCAGACGGCGAGAAATTCTTCCTCGAATTGGTCGAGAGTGCAGTAAATATGCGCGTCGTTCATTTGCAACGAGCGCACGCGCATCAAGCCGAACAACTCGCCCGACTGCTCGTAGCGATAGCACGTGCCGTATTCGGCCAAGCGCAGGGGTAAGTCGCGGTATGAGCGCGGGGCCGCGGCGAAAATTTTGTGGTGGTGGGGGCAGTTCATCGGCTTGAGGTAGTACTTAACCCCCTCCAGCTCCATGGGCGGGAACATGGACTCGGCGTAGTACGGCAAGTGGCCGCTGCGCCGATACATGGACTCCTTGCAGATGTGCGGCGTGCGCACGCGCCGATAGCCAGCCTCGCGCTCGGTCCGGCGGGCCAAGTCCTCCAACTCGTCGATGAGCACGGCCCCCTTGGGCAGCCACAGGGGCAAGCCCGGCCCCACTTCGTCGTCAAAGGTGAACAACTCCAGTTGCTTACCCAGCGTGCGGTGGTCGCGCTTTTTGGCCTCCTCCAGCATCGCCAGATGGTGGTCGAGGGCCTCGCGGGTGGCAAAGGCCGTGCCGTAGATCCGCTGCAACATCTTGCGGCTCTCGTCGCCGCGCCAATAGGCCCCGGCCACGCTCAGGAGCTTGAAGTGCTTGACTTGCCCGGTGCCGAGTATATGCGGCCCCCGGCACAAGTCGATGAACTCGCCGTCTTGGTAAAAGGACAAGGTTTGGTCGTCTGCCAAATCGGCGAGGATTTCCTGTTTGTAGGGAGCGTTGGCGACCCGCTCTTCGGCTTCTGAGCGCACAACATCGATCCGCTCAAACTTGTGGTTTTGCTTGACGACCCGCTTCATCTCGCGCTCGATTTTTTGCAAGTCGGCGGGCGTAAACGGCTCGGCCACGTCGAAGTCGTAGTAGAAGCCGTCATCAATGGCCGGGCCGATGGCTAGCTGCGCGTCCGGGAAGAGGCGCAGCACGGCCTGCGCCAACACGTGCGACATGCTGTGGCGGTAGATCCAGGCCGCCTCGTCCGCATCCCAGGGAATAAGCTCGACTTCCGCCTCGCGGCCGAGTCGGGTGTGGAAGTCGATGCGCTCGTCGCCGGCGCGGGCGGCAATGTATTGCTTTAACAGCTCCTTGTTCTCTTGGGCGAGGATCGCCTTGAGCGTACCCTCGCCGGCGTATTCGATGGCTTGTCCTTGGGGGACCTTGATCAGCATGACGTGCTCCTTGGCATAAAAAAACCCGCTGTCATTGGAGCCGACAGCGGGGAGAGGTTGTAAGATAAACTTTAGTCCGTCGCTATCCGGCGCATAGAGTCGTAGTAGGGGTGGAAGAAGCCGTCGGCCCCGACGGGAAACCGCTGAGGCCCTGTGTGGAAGCGACTGTGAGCATTGCAGAAATCATGGCGTATAAAATACCAGCCGTGCGGCGATGGTGTCAAGCGTCGGCCTAAGAAGCTGTGGCCCCATCGAGATGCCATTGGGTCCTACTGGGTGCGCGGGCGTCTCACCCGCCCGCCCAAATCCTCCGGCCCTAGATATTCAGCCAGTAATAGTTCCAAGTGCCCCAGCGGTTGAAGTTGTAGAAACTGCGGCGGAAGACGGCCCAGTCTTCTTCTTGGCGCAGTTGGATCCAGAGCCAAGGGTTGTAGAAGTCGCTGCGCCACTGGAAGCCAAGGTCGTCGATCTCGAAATGCCGCGAATAGGCCCCCCACCAAAGCTCGCCGCGCAACCAGCCGTTGTCCTTGCTTAAAACCGCCATATTGCCCCAACCGCTGCGACGCCGGTCGTCCTCGGTGGCACGGCTGCCGACGAGCTGACCCCAAAAGGAGTATCCGTTGTCGCGCCACTTGAGGGTCCAATCTATGCCGCCCGTATAGGCGCTGGGTGCGCGGTCGCGCTGCACGGCCGTGCCCAAAAGGCCGATGTGTGAGTTGCCAGCAAATAGATCTTGCTTGACGCGCCCGACGAGAAAGTGGGTGCGCGGCTCGACGAGGAAGTCGCGGTGCTCTTGGTGCTCGGCGCCCGATACTTGTCGCACTAACGTCGTTTCGACCTGCGCGTACTCTTTGGCGGTGAGGGCCGTCAACAGACCAAAGGTGGTCTTGGATGCGGTCTTGCCCGTGAGCTTGGCCGCCCCCAGAATGGTGGTGGGGTGCCGATGTCCCACGCGCCGTTCCAAGTGTCGTTGTCCCACCCGTAGTCCTTGATTACAGCGTCGTAGATCGACCCGCCAGCATACACGGCAAAGGCGTAGCCCGTCTGGTGGTCGTGATGCGTGTCCAAACTGACTCGAATCCAATCGGCTTCGGTCCACTGATCGCGGCGCACCAAGCGCGAGACGATCTTTTCGGGTGCCGAATCGTAGGCCATAACCCCCACGTAGAGTGCCTCGTCGTACGCTAATTGGACGGTGGTCTTTTCGCTCGCCGGCTGCCCTTCTTCGGGCTCGCGCTGGACGAACCCCGTAAAAACAGGGGCCTGCTGCCACACCGAGTCGTCGAGCACGCCGTCGATCTGCGGGCCGGTGCCTTCTATACGCACGGCGTCGAGCGCGCGGTCTGGCGCTTGATGAGCGTGCAGAGCGCGGGGGCCGAGGGCCGCATAGGCCACCGCTGCCAAGCAATACAGCCAGTTGAGCAGCCGAGAGCACGTGTTTGTCTTGCGGTTTTGCATGTTGTTTGTCTGTGTCCTAAGTCGAGGAGGTTGATATTCCCTGGGGCAGCGGCGACCACCGCTGCCCCAGGCCGTTTTGCAATGCCGCTGCGCGTCAAATAGCCATTAGCTGAGGAAGCGCAGGAGCGGCATCATCGCGAATACAAAGAGGCTGATGATGACGTACATCAGTCCTTGGTTGATGATCTCGCGTCGCATAGTGTAGTTGCTCCTTGCGATGAGGTCCTTGGTTGGCTGGGTGAATGTCGCGCAGACCCGCTGCCGCTCGCCCGGGGTGGGCGGCAGCGTCCCGCTGTCTAAGCCGCGCCGCAAAGCGACGAAGCGCTGTCGCGCATCGACGACCCGGCCGGCCCTGGTCGCAACGCGCGTTTTGGCACCGCCGTGGGCGGTGTTGCAGTGTCGTGATTTTCACAGTTCCGTTTATTGTTTTTACCTGAACAAAAGTTCAATTCTAAACATAGCACAATGTCAAGTGTTTTTCACAAAAAAAGAGGCCGTAGCGCGTTGTTTTTCGCGCCACGGCCTCTTGCCGCGTTGAGCTTCTCGCAAAGGCGAGTTTCAGTCGGGGACACAGCCTTGTCCTCTCGGCGCGAATAGGGTGTTTTCGAGCTGCACAGCGGCCGCTAGACCGGCGCACCCGTCTAACACTCCCCCGGCAGCGATGCGCGGCATCCCGCACATGTCGAAGCGATGTACACCTATCATTTTCATTCTCCTATGGCGCTCTTAAAAAGCGCGGGGAGTCTGTCGTTGGCCCTGTAAATTCTAGTTACGAGGGAGCGTAAAACAGTGTCAAGGGAATGCGAAAATTTTATTAAAACGCGCGTCGGGGTGATTAGCTAATCACTACTACGAGCCTATCCAATAGAGCAGAATCGACAGCCCGAGCGGGCTCCACAAAGTCGAGCCAATGAGAATGCCGCCGAGCAGATCGGGGCGCGCGTCAAAGCGCACGGTGAGGATGAGGGCGTTGATGGCCGTGGGCAGGCAGGAGCACAAAAGCAGCACGTCGCGCACCGCGCCCTGCGCCCCGATGAGCAGCGTCAGGCCGATGCCAATAGCCGGCCCCAACAGAATTTTAGCACCAATGCCGCCGTACAGGGCGGCAGAGTGGCGGCCGCGGATGGGGATGTGCGAGACTTGGACGCCGAGGAGGATGATGGCGAGAATCGGGCCGGCTTTGCCGATCAGATCGGCTGCGTCGAGGATGGAAACCGGGATCGGCACGGCGAGGGCACTGACGGCCAAAGCCAAGGCCGCGGTGTAAATCAGCGGCAGCTTGAAAATGCTCTTGAACGCTTGCAGCGGACGCTGCCGCCCGCCCGCGGCGATGTACGTTCCGAGCGACGCGGCCATGACATTGCCGTACACAAACAGCAGCATGACGATCGCTAACGCCTCGTCGCCAAACGCGAACAGCACGACCGGGACGCCATACGAGGCGATGTTGACCGTAGGTAGGGAGAGCGTGACCGCGCTGCGCGTGGGTTTGTCCCAGCCAGCGAGATGGGCGACGAGCGCAATGACGGGTATGCTGACTACGTACATTCCAACCTGCCAAGCAAAGGCTTGAGCGGCCGCGGCACCAGAGACCGGGTGGCGCACCAGCGCCGCAAACATCAAGAAGGGCAGGCAGATGTATATGGCCACATCGGCCAAGGGGGCGGGGTCAATAGAGCGCCGCCGCCCCAACAGATAGCCGCAGCCGATGAGCAGGAAAAGCGGGGCAATGACGTCGAGCAGCAAGGCCATTACCGCAGGCGAGAAGGGCCGATGCTACACCTGCTCTTCGCGGCCCGAAGCGGCCGAGCGGTACGCTGCGTCGAGCATTTCTACCCCGCGCATGGCGACTTCGCCCGGCGTCCAATTCACGTCGGTTTTGCCCGCGATTAGGTCGGCGAAGTTGTTGGGCGGGCCATCGCACTCGTAGGCCCCCGCGCCCTCGGCCACCTCCTCGACGACGTGCTGGCCATCGTGGCGGCGCAGGTGCATGCGAGCGCGCTCGCAATCGACGAGCAGCATGCCCTCCGAGCCGAACAGGCGCAAATCAACCTGAAAGGTCTGGTCCGTGGGCACGGTGCCCGCGCCGCTGACGGTGCCGACGGCCCCCGAAGTAAAGCGCACGGTCAGCGCATCGTACAAATCAACCTCGGCCCCCGGGGCGCTCATAGCCGCAAAGACGCGCCCAGCGCGCAGCCCGGACAGCCAAAACAGCAATCCCGAGGAGTGCGATATTTGCGCGTGGGCGTAGCCGCCAGCGGCTATGGCCGGGTCGGCCCAGGTAGAGGGCGTGGGGCCGAAGAGGCTGGTGCTGTCTTGCCCGGAAATGTCGGACACATCGACTTCTTCCCCGGAAAGCAGGGCGCGGATCGGCGAGGCCATGTGGCAGAGCGCGAATTCGATTTGGCCGATGGCTTGCTCGTCCATCAGGGCCTTGGCCCGTTGGATAAAAGGCTTGTGGTGCCAACCGTAGGGCACGAGCAAGTGGCGGCCCCGCTCGGCGGCGACGCGCACCAATTCGCGGGCGTGGGCGGCACGAGTGGTCAGGGGTTTTTCGCACATCACGTGCAGGCCCGCCGCCAAGGCGGCGCGGGCGTGTTCGTAGTGCAAGGTGTGCGGCGAGGCCACCACGACCCCGTCGAGTTCGCAGTTGGCCAATAGCTCTCGATAGTCTTGGGTGGCAAACGCGAATCCGAAGTGGTCCCGCACCTGCTCTAACTCGGCTTGGCCCAAACGGCACACAGCCGTCAGTTCGACGTCGTCGCGGGCGGCAAAAACGGGCATGTGGTTGCTAGTGGCCCACCAGCCAGCGCCGATAAACCCGAGGCGCACTTTGTCTTGGGTGCTCATTGGCGTTGCTCCTTGGTTGGAGCGGCTAATGTAGGAGCGAGCGAGCGGCGCAGCAAGGGTGGCGTCATTAGAAATTAATTTGCCCATTGGCTTATTTTTTTTCTTTAATTATCTAACGTTACATGAGCCCTCTATCGACTAGCGACGCCCGATCATTCATTCGCCTGCCCGCCTTAGCTATCGCTTTAACTTTTATATCCCTATCACATCTCTCACCCCACAAGGAAGGAAGAAATGGCTGCCCCCATAGCGCTTCAACTCTACACAGTCCGCGACGCCCTCGCGCAAAACTTCAAGTCTGTGGTCACCCGGATTGCCGAGATAGGATACGTGGGCGTCGAAACGGCCGGATTTCCCGGCATTGGCGTAGATGAAGCTAGCGACCTATTTGCCGATCTAGGGTTAGACGTATGCAGCGTGCATACGCAGCTACCCTTGGGCAAGCAAAAAAACCAAGTCATCGAACTAGCCCACGAGTTAGAAGCCACCCGCGTGGTAAGCTCCACGCCACGCGATGCCTTCGCCAGCGCGGACGCGCTCAAGGCGCTGTGCGATCGCTGGAACCAAGCCGCCGAGATCGCCGCCGAGAACGGCTTGGAATTGGGCCTCCACAACCACTGGTGGGAATTCCAAGCAGTAGAAGGGCGTCCGGGCTTTGAGCACCTAGTCGACGAGCTCGACGAATCCATCTTCTTTCAGGTCGATACCTATTGGGTCAATACCGGCGGCGGCGACTCGGTGCAGGTCGTCGAGGAGTTGGGCGAGCGAGCGCCGCTTTTGCACATCAAGGACGGCCCGTGCGACCCGGCGCAGGACATGCTCGCCGTCGGCGAAGGCGACATGGATTTCCCGCCCATTGTCGCGGCCAGCCACGGCACCTGCGACTGGCTGATCGTCGAGTTGGACCGCTGTGCAACCGACATGATGGAAGCCGTAAAAAAAAGCTATCAATACCTCGTTGGCAACGAGCTGGCGCGCGGCGCCAGATAACGCAAAAGGAGCGTCATGGCCAAGCAAGCAATCGTGGTTTGGGGCGGCTGGGAAGGGCACGAGCCCAAGCAGTGCGTCGATATTTTCGCCCCTATTTTAGAAGCAGCAGGGTTTGTAGTACTCATTTCGGACACGCTCGACACGTACAAAGACCGCGACCTAATGGCCGAGCAGGATCTCATCGTGCCGGTGTGGACGATGGGCCAAATCGCCGGGGAGCAGGAACAGGGGCTGCTCGCGGCCGTTGAGCGCGGCAGCGGCGTGGCCGGTTGGCACGGCGGCATGGCCGATTCGTTCCGCAACAATACTACCTATCAATTCATGGTCGGCGGCCAGTTTGTCGCCCACCCAGATGGCATCATCGACTACACGGTCAACATCGCAGCTCCAGAAGACCCCATCGTCGCCGGCCTCGATGACTTTCAAATGCACTCCGAGCAGTACTACATGCACACAGACCCAAGCAATCAAGTGCTAGCCACGACAGCTGTGGTGGGTCGCCAGAGTACACCTTGGGTCAACGGGACGACTATGCCAGTGGTGTGGAAGCGCGCGTGGGGAGCGGGTCGGGTGTTCTATTCGTCGTTGGGCCACGCGGCGCGGGATTTCGACGTGCCCGAGGCGCGCGAGATCCAGCGGCGCGGTATGCTCTGGGCCAGCCGCTGAGGAGGCACTGTGAAACTACGCAAAAACAGCCTCTGTCTTGCCTCGCCGGCGTGTCTCTTTTGGGTCCTTGGGCTGGCGGCGGGCCTCCTCTTAGTCGTCCTGACGTGGTGGCTTGTAAACCGACTGGCCGAGGAATGATGGGCCGCAAGAAAGTGCTGATCACCGGGGCGGCGGGCCGCATCGGCGAGGTGCTGCACCAAGGGCTGCGGGCGCGCTACGACCTGCGGCTGATGTATCACCGCACCGTGCGAGAAACCGCCGGTGGCGAGGAGGTCGTCCGCGGCAGCGTCGCCGACTTGGCCGCTATGGCCACCGCGGTCGCCGGCGTCGATGCGGTAGTCCACCTCGCCGGCGATCCAGAGGTTAGCGCCACTTGGGAGTCCGTTCTCGAAAAGAACATCCAAGGCGCGTACTGCACCTATGAGGCCTGCAGAAACGCGGGCGTCAAGCGGGTCGTCTTTGCCAGCACCAATCACGTGACCGGCCTTTACGAAGAAGAGGGCATGTACACCACGCCGGAGATGCCCGTGCGGCCCGACAGCCTATACGGAGCCAGTAAGGCATTTGGCGAAAGTCTGGGACGCTACTACGTGGATCGCTACGGTTTGGTGGTCGTATGCCTGCGCATCGGCTCATTCCAGCCGGATTCTGCGGTTATTGAGCGTCGCAGCGAGCGGATTCTCTCCACTTGGCTGAGCCACCGCGACTGCGTCCAGCTCGTGCAGTGCTCCATTGAAGCCGACGTGCGCTTCGGCATCTACTACGGCATCTCGGGCAACACCCGCGCCTACTGGGACCTCCAAAACGCCCGCCGCGAACTAGGCTACGCCCCCCAAGACAACGCCGAGCATTTCGTTTATTAAGTGATGTTACGCCGTGGCGTTAGAATCCGTCGACCCATTGGAAGGTGTCCCGTGCGTGGACTTCCACCACGGTCGGCGGTGGCCCCCCGTAGGGACAGACCTATGTGTCTGTCCCCAAATATGGGTCTGTCCCAAAAGGATCTGCTCTATGGAAGCGGGTTGCGTAACGTCAGTTATTAAGAAGCTGTTGCGTTAAAAGCGAAAAGCGGCCTCTAGCCGTTCGGGCTGCGGCCTTCGGGTGCGCGGGCGTCTGGTCTGGCCCGCAGGCAGGCGAGACGCCCGCGCCACCCAGTGGGCATTCGCCCTTTTCCGTAGCGTACTCCGAATAGCTCAGCAGCTTCTAAGTACTCCTTGCTGGTGCCCGGCTGCACACCGCCGAGCATTTCGTTTAAGGGGTCAGTCCCAGCCCTTCCCCATTTCGGTGCGGGTGCTCCTCACTCTCCATCCTTCTTCCCCCATCCCCGCCAAAAAGTCCCCAACAGCCGCCAACAGATACGGACTACGTCCCGCAGAATATACAGCCCCAAGCAGACGCCGAAGAAGGCGGCGACTCGGGGGTCGAAAGCTAGTTCGACGATGCGGTCGAGGAGGGCGGGGATCACGATGTTATCGGCGGTTAAATCGTCTATTCGAGCTTGACCATCTTTCGGGTGCGTACCTGATCTCCCACGCGTAGCTGATACAAATAGGCTCCAGAAGAGACGATCCGGCCCTGCCTGTCGCGGCCATCCCAAGTCAGCCGGTGTTCGCCCGCTGCCAACGGCCCCGACCACACTTGACGCACAAGCTGTCCCAAGAAGTTGTAGATGGCTACATCCACAGTCGCAGAACCGTCGAGCACCGACAGGGGGATGGTCGTGGCCGGATTAAACGGATTGGGATAGTTCGCACCTAAGACAAAGTCCGACGGCGTGGCCGCCTCAACGGCTACGGCTGTGGGCGGACTACTCTGGTTGATAAAGACGAAAGCCCCACCAGGACCGCCTGCCTCATTCCGCCCCAACACGACCAAATCAGCGGCCCCATCGCCGTTGAGGTCGCCGTCGAGCACCTCGTTGCCCGTACCCGGCAGCCGGTAGCGGCCTTCAAGGACGGGTACGCCATCGCGCTGGCCGACCAAGACGACCAAGGCCGGACCGGTTTCCAAGTTGCTATCAACCAAGGCCACGTCCAGCAGACTATCGCCGTTGAGGTCGCTGACCAAGGGGCGACCTTGCACGTGTACCTGCGAGCCGAGCAGTGCGTGGCTCCTCACCGCGCCCGCCGCGTCTAGACGCCACAGTGCTAAGCCGTGGTAGATGTGCATGTTTACCTCGGCGATGCTGACTAAATCCATCTGCCCATCGCGGTCGATCTGTAGAGGGGAAGCGTAACAGGGGTTGACCATGGACTTAAAAAAACGCGGAGGCTCCGCGCTAGCTGTCCACGGCTGGGTTAGCCAGGCCCCCGGCGGCTGGGCTCCTTGGAGTTGCTGGTAGCACGTTCGGGTCCATAACAGGCGCAAGGCTCCTCCCTCTCCCAACAATGGCTCGGTGGGCCAAAGCCTAGGAAAGAGCCTCTCCTCGCTGTCGAGAGTAAACCGATCGCTGCGGACAAACTCCGCGGCGCCCTCGTTGAACCATAGGGTCGCTTGAGACGTCCCCTCGTGATTGTGCAACGCCGCTTCGTCATACTCCATGACCAACAGGTCCACATCGCCATCGCCTTCACCATCGGCTAGGCCTATGAAACCAACGTTGGGCAGTTGCAGGATAGTTGCAAAGCCGTCCTCGCCTCGGTTGTGCCACAGTTCGAGGTCTAAGCCCTCTTCAAAGGCCAGATCTAAGCGTCCATCCCCGTCGAAGTCGTCCCCCCAGAGGCTAAGGAGGGGTACGCTCTCTCCTGATTCTCTTTTTGCGCGCATGACGTCGCGGGTGGGAACCAAGCCACCCAAGCCATCGTTGGACGCCACAGTCCAGCCCCAGTGTGGAAAGTGTTCGCCCGGGGCTCCGTCGCCTGCATATACGTGTGGCGACCAGCGAGTCCAAACTGTCACGAGATCCACATCGCCATCGCCGTCTACATCGCCCAAAGTGCCGGTGTCATCAGTAAGCCCCATGCCGATACCCGGGCCAAGGATGAAAAAGTCAGGTTCTGCGAACAACGCACCGGGCAACTCTCCTGTTGAGGCAAAGGTCCTGTGTGGAGCCGCCAACAGCAAAATAGCTGCGATAAAGCGGTGCATAGTTTACCTCCTGAGGTTAAGGGCACATAGGGACGGCTTGCGCTCCGCACTGCCCCTGCGGACGAGGCGCGATTAATGCGTTGAAAGCAGCGATTTGACCTGTCCCCACGAGGTCTCGGCCGCAGCCGTCGGCTCCCCGCCGGTATAAGACGCGATGTCCATCACGTAAATTCCCCAGTCGCCATCGCGGTTGGATTCAAAAGCGATGTACTGGCCGTCTGGCGACCAAGACGGAGACCTATCGTCGGCCAAGTGGTCGGTCAGGCGGCGGGGATTGCTCCCATCCGATCCCATCACGTAAATTCCCCAGTCGCCATCGCGGTTGGATTCAAAAGCGATGTACTGGCCGTCTGGCGACCAAGACGGAGACCTATCGTCGGCCGAGCGGCCGGTCAGGCGGCGGGGATTGCTCCCATCCGATCCTATCACGTAAACATCGCTGGCACCGCGCTCGGACACGAAGGCGATGTGCCGACCATCTGGCGACCAAGACGGAGACTCGACCTGACCCAGGTGGTCGGTCGGGCGGCGGGGATTGCTCCCATCCGACCCCATCACGTAAATCTCAGCCTTACCGGCACTACCGCGCCGGGACACGAAGGCGATGTGTTGGCCATCTGGCGACCAAGACGGAGACCAGTCCCAATGCGAGTCGTTGGTCAGGTTGCGGCGGTCGCTTCCATCTGAACCCATTACATAAATATCGCTGGCGCCGCCGCCCTCGGATACGAAGGCGATGTGCCGACCATCCGGCGACCAAGTGGGAAGCGCGGCCCAAGCTGGGTGGTCGGTCAGGCGGCGAGGGTTGCTCCCATCCGATCCCATCACGTAAACCTTAGCCCCGCCGCTATGCGCGAACCCGAAGGCGATGTGCTGACCATCTGGCGACCAAGTGGGAGCCTTGTAACTGGCCGAGTAGTCGGTCAGACGGCGTATGGCTCCGACGACCCAAGCCTCCCCACCACTGCTCGTCGCCGCTTGCCCAATCCCCGTCGGCAGCACCGGCGGACTGTCGTCGGCTTGCCCCCGGCCAGCACCAGCCAATCCCAGCACTGCCAAGCAGGCGATTAGTAGAGATCGATAGTTCACAACATGGCTCCTTTCAGCAGGTTGGGAATGGTGTGCGCTACGGAGGAAGTGTAGGCACATTGCGTACCAAAAATACGACTGCCGACCTAAAGGCTTGAGTATCTGCGTCCGTATCGGTCAAGTCGAGGCGCGACTAGTGAGAACGCAGTGCTTTGATCCGTCCCCATGACTGAGCTTCGACGCTCGTAGCAGTAGCAGAAGGGACGACAGGTTGCCAAGCGGGATAATCTCCGCCCAAACCGTCGGTCAGATTAACCAAGTTGCTCCCGTCTATATCAACAACCCAAACCTCCTGATCTCCTTGCTCGTTATCGGCGGAGAAGGCGACTCTCATGCTGTCGGGCGACCAAGTAGGCCCAGGGGTGGCTGGTATAAAGGTGCCGGGTTCAAGTTCAGCTTGTTGATAGGGAAGATCAGGAAGAGGAATCCTCCGGAAATCTATCCGGCTCAGGATATCTTCTATCTGCTCGGAAGGCTGCGGGACCTCACCGGGGGCGAAGATAGCTAGGTATAGGTAGGCATCGCCCTCAGAGTCCTGCAACACTACATCTGCTAGTTTGGTTTCGTCTGGAGAAAGACCGCGATTTTCGAGGGAACCTTTGACTATCCAGGCCGCCTCCCGCCAATCCATAGGTGAGGAGCCACTGCCGTCCAGCGCCACAACGAACACTTCATACCGCCCGGTGAAGTACTTTATGAAGTAAATGAGACTTCCGTCTGCAGCCCAAAAAAGCTCCTTAAACCCGGGCTTTGTTAGAGATCCCATTTGTTGCGAGTTGCCGCCGTCGGCGTCCATCAACCAGACGTCGCCAATGGAATAATCGACCCAGACGGAAGCGGAATCTTTACTAAAGGCGAGGTAGGCGATCTTCGTGCCATCTGGAGACCAAGCTGGGCTAACGCAATGCCCATGCCGACCTTGGGTTAAATTGACCGAGCCGCTACCATCCGCATTCATAATCCACACGTCCCCGGCCCCCTCGCGCCACGAGGTAAATGCGATTTTACCCTCGGTTTTTCCCCAGCCAGCACCAGCCAATCCCAGTGTTGCCAAGCAGACGATTAGTAGGAATCGATAGTTCATAACGCGTCTCCTTTCATAGATCGATACTGGATACATACTCAGGCGGCAATGCTACCAAGCGAGCACCCCCTGCAAGGCGACCTCTTGCTGGCCAGCCGCGATTTCCCCGAGCCGATAAGCCCGACAGCCTTGAGCTTCTAAGTGAGCCAGCACCTGTTCCACGGCTGCGGGTGCGATCACCAGCACCATGCCCACGCCCATGTTAAACGTGCGCAGCATATCGTCCATCGCTAAGTCGCCTTCTGCACGCAAGGTGCGGAAAATCGGCGGAATCTGTAGGGCTGCCAAATCGAGTTGTGCACTGAGGCCCGGCGGCAAGATGCGGCTGAGGTTGTCGCGCAGGCCGCCGCCGGTAATGTGGGCCATACCGTGCAGACCGGGGTTGGTGAAAAGGCCGCGCACAGCCGGCAAGTAGCAGGTATGGGGCTTGAGCACCGCATCGAGGAAGGATTCGCCGGCTACATCTGCGGCGAGCAGTTCGGGCTGCCGGTCCAAGAGCGCGCGGACCAGCGTGTAGCCGTTGGTGTGCAAGCCATTGGAAGCGAGTGCTACCACTTGGTCGCCAACCTCAATCGCCTGGCCGTCGATGATATTGTTCTTATCGACCACGCCGATGACGCTGGCGGTCAGCACGTAGAGGCCGTCGGGGACCACGCCGGGCTGCACCGAGGTCTCACCTCCGGTCAGGGTGCAGCCCTGTTGGCGGCAGGCGTCGGCCAAAGCTTCGACAAGGTCGTTGACGATGGTGCCCTCCAGCGCGCCACATACGATGACGTCTTGGATCGAAATCGGCTCGGCCCCCATGACGATGATGTCGTTGATGAGGTGATGTACCATGTCGTAGCACACCCCGCGATGGCGGCCGTGGGCAAAGGCCAGCTTTTGCTTGGACCCCGGCTCCTCGCTCTTGTGGACCAGCACCGGGTGGGCGTAGCCGGGGAAACGGGCGTCGAGCAAGGTGGCGAACGCGCCAATTCGGTTGAGTACGCGCGGGTCTGCGGTCTCCATGCTCGCGGCCATGGCGCGCTTGGCCGCATCGGTTTGGTCTATATCGACGCCGGCGCTGGCATAGGAGAGGCGTTGGCTCATGAAGTTCCTTTCTGTTCCACCCGTTCGGGGATCAACTCGACGCCCAACCCCGGCCCGGTCGGAGCGTGCAGGCAGCCCTGCTGGTACGTCAAGCGCGGCGCGACCACATCGCTCGCCAACAGGCCCGGGCCCACCAAATCCGAGGGCCCACAAACGGCTTTCGTGGCCACGCCAAGATGCACGGCCGCGGCCGTGCCAACGCCGAGCTCGACCGTGCTGCCGAGCAACACGGGTACGCCAGCGGCCGCCGCGAGCTGAGCCAGCCGCTGGGCGCGATGCAGGCTGCCGGCTTGGACGGGCGCGACATTAAAGGCGTCCACCGTGCGGTGGTGCAAGAGGGCGAGGGCAAACGAGTCGTCAAAGTCGGCGACGTGTTCGATGAGCGCCGCGGGCACGGCGGTGCGCACCCGCGCCAAAGCCAAGGCCGCGGCGTCTGGATCGGCGTTGACCTGTTCGGGATGGTTCTTGGCCACTTGGCGCGCG
>RKRN01000226.1 GCA_007571365.1 Candidatus Latescibacterota bacterium | reverse complement strand
ATTGCCCGGCTTAGACCGCGACGAAATCCGCCGTTGGTACAACGGCTATAGCTGGTGTGGGGCGGAGAAGGTCTATAATCCCTTCGACATCCTCTTGCTGTTCGACAAGCGGCAGTTCGGCTCGTACTGGTTTGAGACGGGTACGCCGACCTTTCTGATTCAAACGCTGGTCGACCGCGCCGTCAGTGCGCTGGCCTTAGACAATATGCTCAGCAGTGCCGACCTGTTATCTACTTTCGATGTCGGCGACATCGCCACCGAAGCGCTGCTGTTCCAAACCGGCTATCTGACCATTCGCCAGACCGAGCCGCGCTTGGGGCAACTCTTCTATCGGTTGGGCTATCCCAATCGGGAGGTCCGGCAGAGCCTGAACGAAAGCCTGTTGCGGCATCTGGCCGGCCGCGCCGCGCACCTCGTCGAGCACCGCGCCCGGCTGTATGATCTGTTGTTAGCCAACGACTTCGCCGGGTTGGAGACGCTGTTCAAAGCGTTCTTTGCCAGCATCCCCTATCAGTGGCATACCAACAATCCCATCGCCGATTACGAGGGCTACTATGCCAGCGTGTTTTACTCGTATTTCGCGTCGCTGGGATTGGACATCGCGGTTGAGGATAGCAGCCGCCACGGCCGGCTGGACATGGCCGTGTTGTTCAACGGCCACGTGTATCTGTTTGAGTTCAAGGTGGTTGAGGCGGCCAGCGGTGCGGCCATGGCGCAGCTACAGGCGCGGGCTTACGCGGCTAAGTATCGCGCTCGGGGCGAGCCGATTCACCTGCTCGCGGTGGAATTCAGCCGTCAAAGCCGCAACGTGGTCGCCTTTGACGTAGCGCGGGCGTGAGGGCCCTTACTTCGCGCCCAAATCGGCCAGTAGCGACTTGGCGACCTTGCACACCATGGTGTACGCCGGGTCGTACACATTCCCCATATCGTACTCCACGCACTGCCCTAAGAGCGCATGGGCACTCAACTCGCTGAGGCCGTAGCCCTCGGCAAGCCAGTTCACTAACTCACTGGTGGCGTGCTGTACGCATTGGTCCAAAGGACGCGCATTGCCGACCGCGAGAATGTGCGTGTCGTTTTCAGCGCGGGGCCAGCCGATTGGCTTACCCTTGATCACATCTACGCTAAACGTTGTGTCAAAGGAGATTTCCACGCCCGTGCCGACGATCTCGCCGTCGCCTTGGATGGCATGCCCGTCGCCTAGATGGAAGAGTGCCCCCGGGGCCGCGACCGGCAAATAGACGGTCACGCCCGCGACAAAGCCCCGGTAATCCATGTTGCCGCCGTGGGTCGAAGAAGTCGCTGTAGAAATGGCCTGACCGCGCGGCGGAGCCACCCCAAAACAGCCGACCATCGGGCTGAGGGGCAGCACCAAGCCCGGCAGCACATCCGGCTGCGTCGTCGTGCCCGCCGCTAGGTCAATCGGCCACCGCAGCGGCTGGTCGTCGGGCGCAATCCCGGTTGTAAAGCCCGGGTCTAGCACATTGGGCGCGATGGCCCTAGCCGTCCAGCCCCAGTCGCGGTTGGGGTAGAGCTTGTCGAAGTGAACCACCAAGGTGTCGCCCGGCTCGGCCCCCTCTATGTAGAAAGGACCTGTCATCGGGTTCCCGCGCTCGGCGACGCGCTCGCCGTGCTGGTCTTGGCCGCGGGCGTCAACGGTCGTGGTAGAAACCGTATCGCCGGGCGCAATGGCCAGCACAGGATCGTGCCAACCGATGGTATTGTGATAATGGGTGGGGGTGAATTCGCGATGCGCCATAAGACCTCAAAGAGGGTGGTTGGTGATTAGGAGTTAGGCCCGGCGCTGCATCCCGACTAACGCGGTCCGCCGGGAATCCGTAAGTCGCCTCCGCAAAGCTACTCAAATTCCCCAAGCAGAAAAAGGCGACAGAAAAAACGCCGCTAGGTCGCCCCGCGCTTCGGCCTGCTCTAGCACCTCGATTTCCGCACCCACCTCGCGGGCAATCCGCGCCCGCACAGCCGCATCCGCCACCGCATGGTCCAAGTGCTCGACGAGTTGGGTCAACACCTGCCGCCGCACTTGCGGCAGCAGCCCACCCTCGGCAAAACACTCGACGCGCAAGCGCGACACGTGTTCCTTTTGGGCAACGAGTTCAGCGCGCCCCAGCGCCAATGCCAAGATGACGCGGTGCAGCACACCGGCGAAATCCACATCGACCTGCTCGAGCAAAACGGCCACCGATGGCTTTGGCAACGAGCGCACGAAGGCCACCTTGCCGGTCAGCTCTTGCAGCATTTGGCCATCGGCGCGCAGGTCAATGGCCCTGGGACCGGTCCACGTCTCGGGCACGAGCTTTGCCAAGACTGCGACTTTGGGCTGCCGCTCGGGCCAAAAGCCCAGTTCGGGACAGCCGACCAAGGCGCGGGCCTGCTGGCGCATCGCTGTCAAACGCTGGAAGGCGCGCTCCCAGCCCTGCTTGTAGAGCGCGTCGAGCGAGCCGCTGGCCAGCTTGACGACGGCGGCGTTGAGATCGCCGCCGCTTTCCTCCTCCAGCGCCAAATCCATGCACGCCAAGCTCCGCTCCATGCCTTGGCGCAACAGATCGCGGCCAACAGCGATGCCAGCGCGGTTGCGCTGGGCAAAGCCCAACCCGCGGATTCGCAGATAGGCCCGCAGCGAATCCATAAAGCGCGGCGGCAACTGCTCGTATTCGAGGCCCGCAACGACCACTTGGCCGATGAAACTGCCGCTGTCAAGCGGGACTTGGTTGAGATCGACGCGCGCCAGCCGGCTCACGAGGTCCCTCCGCCGGCTCGTTCCCAAGCGGCGCGCAGCACCTTTGCCAGCAACTCGGGCGCAGCTTGGTGCAAGGCGTAGATGACCTCGCGGATCTCCGGGTCGTTGATCGGCGGCAGCATCACGGCTTGGCCCGATTCCGACAGCAGGCTGAAGCTAGAAACAGAGCCAATATCCTCCAGCCTCCCGACTTGGGCGTGCATGTCAATGCTATCGACTTTGTCGAGGAAGGCGTCCTCTAGCAGGCTCTGATCCACCTTGTACAAGAGCGCGGCGCGCTTGTTGGGCTCGTCTAGCGCTGCGACCGCTTCGAGCCATTCCCACGACACCTTGGTGCGGTTGCCGTGATAATAAACCGGGTCGAGCGCGTCCTCCACGGCGCGGGCAAACGACTCCGCCGACATGGTCTGCAACAGCGCGGTATTAAACCGCGCCAGCTTGTACTCGCTAGGGGCAACCAACTCGGCGATGATCGCCGACGGCAGTTTATCGACGACAGTGGGCAAGTACCCCGGGCGGCCTTGGGCGTCCATGCCGGTCAGCGAGAGCACCTCCTCGGGGTTTTCGTCTATGGCCACCAGCGCGGCTTGTTCCTCCACGGCCAGTGCCCTAAGCAGCGCCCGGGCCTCAGCGGTGCGCCCTTTGCCCAGCATCTGGCGCAACTCGACGTTCTTGGCGATCAATGCTTCCAGATCGCCCGACCACTCCCCTAGCACCACCCGGTCACCCTGCACTTGCAGGGCATCACTCTCGCGCTGGGACATCGGTCCTCCTATGTGGAATGAATTGGGAATTGGGGCGGTCTTTAAGGTAAATTAGGCCGCGGATCGGGTCAATATAAAATTTGTTCTAACCTATTATTTATATTATACTTAAATCCATTGATTGGACATTCTTTTTCTTTTTTTGTATATTTAGTACTACGATGAGCGCGAGGCTATAGCCCCGCGCTTTTTGTATGGGCAAGCAATTTGCCGAGAAATACGTCAATTAGTAGCGCAGTACTAGGTTCTGCCCTATATTGTCGCTTGTGTGCCCCAGCCCCTTGGGGTTGGGTTTCTTCATTCTATTTTTTTCAGAGAGCGCGCCCATGAATTACGATATCGGCGACTTGCTCAACAGTTGGGAATTCAAGCCCGACGAATTCCTCGCTCGGCGCATCCGCACCAGCAAGGGCGAGGAAAAACTTCAAATCCGCATCGACATGGGGCTCCTTCAGCTCGAATTGGATGGCCGGCCCGATGGCCAACAACCGCACGGCTACCCCTCGCTGCTCGACTACTACCAAGACCTCATCGAATCGCGCCCCCCGCAAGGCTTGGAGCTAAACGAGGACGAGTGCGAAGAACTGTTCCAAGAGGCGTGGCAGTACTACCACCGCTATTTAAGTCTGTTCAACTTAGAAGACTACGAAGGGGTCGTCGCCGATACCGAGCACACCCTACAGATTTTTGAATTGGTTGATCAAAGCGCCCCCAACGACGAAATCCGCTGGTACTTTGAGCAGTACTATCCCCACGCGATTATGATGCAGACCCGGGCGCACGCCATGCTCGCGCTGAAAAACGACGACTATCCAGCGGCCATGCACGCCGTGGAAGAAGGCATTGCCCACATTGAGAGCTTTGTCGAGGAATGGGAATCCGAGCTCGACGAAGATCTGCCCGAGATTTCCTTTTTGCGCGCCTGGTACGAGGAATTAGAGCAGGAGCGCCCGCTGTCCCAGCGCGAACAACTAGAGCGCGACCTACAGGTGGCCGTGGAGGCGGAAAACTTTGAGGAGGCCGCGCGGCTGCGCGACCAGATTCAGAGCCTGTGGCCGACGCCGCAGCACCTCCTGCGCCCCAAGCGCTGAGCTGTCAGCCCAGCCCCAACACATCGCCCATCGAGTACATCCCCGGCGCGGCCTGGGCGGCAAAACGCGCGGCCCGCAATGCACCCGAAGCAAAGGAATCGCGGCTCGTAGCGCGATGTTGCAGCTCGAGGCATTCACCTAAAGCCGCATAGAGCACCGTGTGATTGCCCGCCAAGTCGCCGGCGCGGATCGCATGCATACCAATTTCTTGGCGCGACCGCTCGCCGACCACGCCCGCCCGCCCGTGTATAGCTACCTCGCGCAAGTTGCGGCCCAAGCCGGCTGCGGCCCGCTCGGCCAGCGTCAGTGCCGACCCAGAGGGCGCATCGACCTTGTGCCGGTGATGCGCTTCAATGATTTCCACATCGTAGTCGTCGCCCAAGATCCGCGCCGCCTCTTCGACCAGCTTGAACAGCACGTTCATGGCGGTGCTAAAATTGGACGCGAACACGCAGGTAATGCCTGCTACTGTTTGCTTGAATTCGGCGAGTTGCTCCGGGGTAAAGCCTGTAGTCCCCACCACCATCGGCACCCCGCGCACGGCACAGAGAGCCGCGTCTTCGAGGGTCGCCGCCGGGGTCGTAAAACAGACTACTACTCGGTCGGGTTCGATGATGCCCGCCAGCGTGTCGCTGACCGCCAGGCCAAGGTGCCGGGTGCCGACGACTTCGCCAATGTCGCGCCCCACCGCCTCATGCGCCGGATGCTCTTTGCCGCCGCACAACTCCAAATCAGCCGCTGCCAACGTCAAATGGGCCAGCCGTTGGCCCATGCGCCCGGCCATTCCGCAAATTACGATTTTGGTCATCGCGCTAGCCTCGTTCAATACGATGGATACACCACGCGCTCGATCAGCGAGTCGTCGTGCAGACGCGCTTCCACATCCACCGCGAAGAACTCGGCGATTGGCGCAAACGCCATAGGGTCGTTGGCATGTACTTGGCGCGCGGCGTCCAGCACTGTTTGCACACCCGCACGCGTCATCTTGCCCAGCGGCTGCCGCACCGGTCCGGCCGGCATACCGAGGATATTCATCAGCGTCTTAACCGGCACCGGGTTGCGCGCTTTGCACTCAACCGGACCATAGGCACTCTGCTCGGTGGTCGCGACGCCGACCGTGCCAAAAAGCGGTGCCAGTTTTGCCGCCAACCTGTCGGCTTCGTCCTCTTGGCCGGCGTTGAGCAGTTCGGTGAGCCGCTGGATAGGCCCTGGGATGACGTTGGACATCACCGAGATTACGCCAGCGGCCCGGATATCTGCGCTTTTCATCATCGCCACGGTCTTGTCGTCATCGCCCGAGAGGATGGTAAAATCGTCGCCGCAGAGCCGGCGCGTCTTGGCCATGTTGTCCAAGTCGCCGGTCGCCTCTTTGACTTGGGCCACGTTGGGATACTGGTGGGCGAGGATGGCCAAATCTTCCACTTGCATCATGCAGCCAGTGCGCCCAGGAATGATATAGGGAATGATCTGCACTTCGGGAAAGGCATGCGCCACCGGCTCGACGTATTCGCGGCGGATCTCCAAGGAGCTAGGCCCATTGTAGTAGGGATCGACCAGCAACACGGCGTCCGCGCCAATATGGGCGGCGTGCTCGCTACCGGCCATGGTCTCCTTGGTGGAGTTACTGCCCGTGCCGGCAATCGAGAGGGTGCGTCCCTTGGCCAGCGCGACCGTGCGCTCAATGACTTCGTTGTGCTCCTCCCAGAGCAGGGTCGGGCTTTCGCCGGTCGTGCCCACTGCGAGTACCGCTTGGATATTATTGGCAATCTGGAATTCTACGAGTTGCTCCAAGCCGCCGTGGTCAATGCTGCCGTCTGTGCTCATGGGTGTCACTAGGGCCGTACTACAACCTTTGAACATGGTCGTTCTACCTTGCCTTGGCTTGTAAAAAATGGGTTGATTGGCGATTGTCTGTTACCGCGATTGCCGAACATAATACGCCGCCCCAGCTTTTGTCAAATAGTCTCATTGAGGAGGAACTATGCCCGCGACAATCGACATGCGCTACGGATGCAACCCCCATCAAGCAGGAGCCCACTGCTCAATGGCCGCTAGCCGCGACCTACCCATCGAGCCGCTCAACGACGCCCCCAGCTACATCAACCTCATGGACGCGCTCAATGCCTGGCAACTGGTCCGCGACCTCAAACATGCCCTCGGCCGGCCGGCTGCCGCTTCATTCAAACACGTCTCCCCGGCCGGTGCCGCCATCGCCGCACCGCTCGACGAGACGCTGCGCGCGTCCTACTTCGTCGCCGATCGCGACCTCAGCCCGCTGGCCACGGCTTATGCGCGTGCGCGCGGCGCCGACCGCCTCGCTTCCTTCGGCGACTGGATCGCCCTGAGCGACGCGGTCGATCTCCCTACGGCCGATCTGATCCGCGTCGAAGTCTCCGACGGAATCATCGCTCCCGGCTACGAGCCAGAGGCTTTAGCGATCTTAAAAAAGAAAAAGGGCGGCCAATATCGCATCCTACAAATCGACCCGGACTACGTGCCTGACCCGGTTGAGCAACGCCAGATATTCGGCGTCCAACTCGCGCAGCAACGCAACGATTTTATCCCGGACGACGCCTTTTTCTCCAACATCGTCACGGCCCGCCAGGACTTGCCAGCCAGTGCTCGCCGCGACCTAACGGTGGCGACCATCGCCCTCAAGTACACCCAATCCAACTCCGTGTGCCTAGCCCTCAACGGCCAAGTCATCGGCACGGGTGCTGGCCAGCAGTCGCGCATCCACTGCGTGCGCTTAGCCTGCGCCAAAGCCGACAACTGGTATCTGCGCCTGCATCCCAGAGTCTTGGGCATGAAATTCGCCAAGGGCCTCAAGCGCCCGGAAAAAATCAACGCCATCGACCTCTATCTGCAAGACGACATCACCCCGGCCGAGCTCAGGGCTTGGGAAGCCAATTTCCGCGAGGTTCCAAAACGGCTCAGCACCGCCGAGAAGCGGGAATGGCTAGACCATCTCAAGGGCGTGGTACTGAGCTCGGACGCCTTTTTCCCCTTCCGCGACAACATCGACCGGGCCCAGCGATCAGGCGTGGAGTACTTAGTCCAAGCTGGCGGGTCGACGCGGGATGATCTGGTAGTCGAGGCGGCCGACGAATGCGGCATGTTGATGATCCATTCGGGCGTGCGGCTTTTTCATCATTGAGACTATGGCGGTTGGAACGGGGGACAAGGCGGCATGGCCGGTCGCTATGGGCCGTTTGCTGGGGCGGCCAATGGATTCTAAGATATGGCCATGCCTGTGAGCCTATGTATTTCCAAGCGCCCAAGTCCGCTCTGCGCCATCGCTTGCTATCTAGGCCTGTCCTTGGGGGCTGCCTCAGCCGACGACTCTATCTCTATCTACGCTCAGATCGAAGCACTCCGCGCCGCCAAAGATAGCCTGCTCAAAAGCGAGAATTCGCCGCTGCTGCCAGCGCAACGCGCCCGCTTCGGGCGGCTTGCGTACTATCCCATTGACCTCGGCTATCGCCTGCGGGGCGAATTCCACATCTACGGCCGCCAGCGCATCGTCGAAATCCCCAATACCGATGGCACCACCACCGAGTTGGAGCGATTTGGGCGCTTTGTTTCGGCCTTCGGCGAAAAAGACTTTTGGCTAGAGGTGTACCGCAGCCCGCAAACCGGCGAAGCGGAAGTCTTCTTCAAGGATCTGACCAACGGCCACACCACCTATGGGGGCGGGCGCTACGCGCGCCTAGGGCGTGAAGACGATGGCATGTATGTCATTGATTTCAATAATGCTTATAATCCGTACTGTGCGTACAATCCCACCTATATTTGCCCGCTGCCCCCGCAACAAAACTACCTCAATTTTGCCGTGGAAGCCGGCGAGCGCATGGGTGATGCCGTCCCCCCTTGATGCGCGGCGCGCGTTTTTTGCCTATAATTCTCGCCCATTGCAAAAGCACCCTCGCCCCCGGCCGCCGCGCATGAAAGCATTCCTCGAACGCCTCGAACAAGCCGCTGACTTACGCGAAGTCCAATCGCTTGTCGATCATATCCTCGACGCGGCGCGGTCTGGCGGCAAACCCGAGGAAAAACGCCGCTTCCTCCGCGACCTGTTCTTCAATCCGGTGCTTTTGTCCCGCTTAGAGACCCCCGCGGCCATCGACGCGCTCCTCGCGGCCACCAGGCCCGACGAGTGGGAAGCGCTCTTCGGCACGGCCCTCGCCCAAGAGTTGCCGCAGCTAACCGTCGATCTAGTCGATGGCGTGGTCGATCTCGACCACCGCCAATTGCTGCGGCTTTTGCCCCCCGGCTCCGCCACCGCCAAGACGCTCTTGCAGGTGCTCAAACGCCTCAATGTCTATTTACTGGAAGAATGCGATGGCTCAGTCCGCTATCTGCGCGGCATGCGCGTCGCCCGCATCATGGCCGACCTCTACCGAATGCTTGCCGACCAACCGCGAGCGCGAACCTGGCGGCGAGCACTGCCACCCTGCTGCATCGACGGCCCAGCCATCGTCCAGCTCAAAGAAGCCCAGCAAATTGACCAGCTAGCCGCCGCCTACGAGACGCGGATCAACCAGCTACAGAGCCTCGACTTGCGGCACAGCTTGGCCGCCCTCGACAGGGGTCGCACCACTGTGCCGCGAATGAGCAAAGCGGCTTACGGCCCAGCCTTTTGCATTCAATCGCCCCTGCGCTTGGGCATCTCCAGCGCCAATGCCTCGGACAATCACCTGCGCAGCAAAGAACAGGGCGGCAAGACCCTCAACATCGCCGTCAATCTGCAACAGGACCGGGAAGATCGCGCCCAACCGCCGCTACAAGTCACCGCGCGGAGGCTGCCCGAACCCCAACTCATCCTACGCTCGCGCTCGCGGGGCTTCAGGGCCGACTTTGAGGCGAACAAACATAGCGCGGCCGCCACCGTCAGCGATCTGTTTTTCGCCTATCGCCGCAGTGGCGACGAAGCCCTGCGCTTGGTCAAGCAAGGGCTAGTACACGCGGGCATCGTCCGGCCAAACTCCAAAGACGTCATCCGAGACATCGCCGCCTTTACCGGCGG
The DNA here is from genome assembly GCA_007571365.1 of Candidatus Latescibacterota bacterium. Taxonomy (GTDB): domain Bacteria; phylum Latescibacterota; class UBA2968; order UBA8231; family UBA8231. The sequence goes on along the minus strand of RKRN01000226.1, from coordinate 52,086 downwards.
CGGCGGTTTGGAAATCACCACCAGCAGTACAGTGCTGCAAGGGTCCGGCTTGGGAACCAGTGGCATCTTGTCGGCCGCCATTCTCAAAATGCTCTACCACCTCTCCGGCCATCCCTACGCCGCGCCCGCGTATGAGTACCCCGGCCTCTACGACCAAAGCCTCATGCTCGAACAGAGCCTCGGCCTCAACAGCGGTTGGCAGGATGCGCGCGGTGCCGGCGGCGGTCCCTCGGCTATCAAGAGCTTCTACGCGCCCCCGACCAACGGCCTACCCACGCCCGAACGCACGTTCCTCACCGAAGTAGATGAGCACTTGTTTACCGAGCGAGTCGTGCTCTTCGACACCGGGATATCGCGCTCGGCCACTCGCGGCCTCAACGTCGTTTTGGATGCCTATCTGTCGCGCGATGGCCAGCGCTATGCCGCCATCCGCGAGTCGCTGGCCCTGCACGACGAAATGGTGGCGGCACTACGGGCCGGCGCATACGCCGATCTCGGTCGGCTGGCCGACCGCTACTGGCAGTTGCGCTGTCTTCTCGATCCCCAAGCCACCAACGACGCCTTGCAACACCTTTTTGAGAATCCGCAGATTACCGACCTGACCGAAGGCGGGCTTCTCACCGGAGCCGGCGGCGGCGGCTTTGCCCTCCTCATCGCCGCCGAAGGGCGAGCAGCCGAGTTGCACACTAGGCTCGACAAGTTGCGCCAACGCACGGCCTTTGCCAACAGCCGGGTCGTATTCTACCAGCTCAACGCCCAAGGCATTCATCTGGTGTGAGGACGGCAGCGATGGCCACCAAGAAAGAGCACTTGCTCATAGACGGCTACAACCTGCTCAAAGCGAGCCCGCTTTTCCAAGGTCGCGGCGACTCGCTGGAACGAGGGCGCAACCGCTTGCAGCAGGCACTCGCCGCCTATGGCCGCCGCGCCGACAAGCACATTACGCTGTACTACGACGGCACCAGCGCAGCATCGCGCCCAGCCCGTGCAAGCGGCCCGTACGTCGCCATAGAATTCTCGCGCTACCCGCAGCAGGCCGACGACTTAATCGCGCAAGCGGTCGCGCAAAAGCACGGGGCCAAGTGGCTGCGGGTCATCAGCTCCGACCGCGCCGTCCAGCGCAGTGCCGCGCGCCATAAGATCCGCTCGACCTGTGCTGAGGATTTTCTCGACGAACTCACAGGAACAGTCCAAGCCCGGCCCGAGCCCGAGCCTACGCCCGCCCGCGACGGCACGGAACCGCACCCGCCGCTCGACGCGGGCGAATTGGAGCAGTGGGAAGCCCTGTTTCGCGGGCCGGAAAAAGCCGCCGCTACTGAGTCCAACCCCCTCAATCGGTGGCAAGGAACGAGGAAAACGGTCCGCAATGGCACCGAGCCTAATCCATTAATCGATGCGCGTGAACTAGCGGAATGGGAAGCCTTGTTCCAAGCCAAGCGCAAACCGTAACGTCTGGAGACGCGGTCAACCGCTTCTAAAGACGGGGCCTCAAATTGGCATTAACGGGGCGTGTCATAGGGCAGCGGCAGGGCAAGGTCGCTCAGCACGGCCAAACTGTGCTGCCCTTGAGTACTGCCCGCCCGCGCTAGCGTTTCGAGATGCACCTTTAGGAACCTGGCCTCAGCCGGCGTATCCACATCGTACCAAGGCGGCAGCAGTCCGAGGGTCTGCTGCCCCAAGCGCACTAAGGTTTGCTCCAGTACCATCTCGGTGCTCCAAGCCACGTCTTGGAATATCCGGCTTTCTCCTTTTTGCCGGCCTACCAAGTAGTAGCCGCCGTCCGTGCTCGGGCCTAAGACTACCTCCTTTTCGCGCAACAGCACCAGCCCGGCGTCGATGTAGCTAGCTGGCAGAGAAGGGCTGTCCGAGCCGACGAGGACCACCCGCTCGGCCCCCCGCGCAAAGGCCCACTGCATCAGGCCCTCCATCCGCTGCCCTAGATCGCCTTCGGGCTGCGGCACGTACTCAAAAAGGCCAATCGGGTTCAGTAGAGTGCGCAGGGCGTCTTCGGCATGAGCCGGCGTAAAGGCCACGACCTTAGCAGCGGCCTGTGTCGCATGTAGCGCAGTGGCGCAATCGAGCAGCAGGGCCTCGTACAGACGTGCGGCGTCATGGGCACTCAGATGGCTCTGGAGCCGGGTTTTGACCGCTCCGGGTGCTGGTTTTTTGGCAAAGAGCACGGCGCAGGTGGACATGTACCCTCCCTATTGTCTATCGTCGGCCGACCGCCTATTTTTTGGTTATATAATTCGCGGCAACCTTTCACAAAATCAATCGAGGAGCTCATGGCCCAAGTCAATATCGTTCGCCACAACCCCATCGCCATCTTTTCCAACCCCACCGAAGTTATCACCACCGACGACAACGGCCACGTCGTGCGCCTAGTCGAGCCTTCGGGCAACGTCGGCACCCAATACGCCAACGATGTCGGCTCGGAGTGGTTTGGCACCATCGAAAACCTCAACAAGGGCCTCGAAATTTGCGGCGTCTCCTGGTCGGACGTGTACAAAACCGACGTCCTATGGACCACGCCCTCTGCCGACCGCGACGAGTGCGACCAGCGCAAAAACGACTTCAACGCCTGCTACGGAGCCATGATCGCTGCGGTTACTGGCGGCCCTTTGCGCTCCAACCGCATGGCCCGCTTCACGCACCCCGAGGGCTTCCCAGACCCAGCGGCCCTCTTCGAAGTCCAAATCAAGGCTTGTGCCGGCGAGACCGTTTCCCTCCAAGGCGGCAAAATCGACTACGGCACTTGGGTCGATCACCAACCCTCGGGTGCCTCGGTCATGCACCAGCGGGGCGGCGCAATGATCACCACGCTCGGCGACGACTTGGCCGAAGAAATGCGCTTCATCCTCGACGAGCAATACGCCAAGCCCTTTGCCGAGCAAGGCGTTGACTTCAAAAAGCAGACCGTATTCATGGAAATCCTCGTGGCTGTGGACGACGCGCCGGACCAAACTTGGCAGCGCATCGAGACCACCCGCCAAGTCTTTGCCGATTACTACGGCGACGACCGGCCCGCCGGCCTGATTTACCCGGTATCGCGGATACCCAATCTCGACGGCATCATCGAGCCGCAGCCGCGCGTGGTCTCCGGCGAAGTCGAAATCGTCCGCTCGGGGCAGCTCGAGGACGGCTTCGCAACTTGGGCGGCCCTGCGCCACCACGGCGTGCGCGAGGTTCACCTCTCAGCCGTCGGCGGCAGCGACGCCGGCCAACAGCTCAGCACACTCGACGCCCGCATCAAGGAAGCCGGAGGCGCGGGGCTCAAAGAGGACGGCGTCTTCAACAACGCCTACATCGTCGCCGGGGCCGACTCCGCGCAAAATCGCGCTGGCTTGGTCGCCTTCAACGAGTCCTTCAGCGCGTACTACGCCGGCACCGCACCGGCGGGCCGCACCGCCCAATTTGTCGGCGGTATCCAGCAGCAAGGCCATCAGAGCGGCATCGCCTCCCGGGCGATCTTCGCCGAGTAGTAACGTGCTCAGCGCTGCCAAGATCATTGCCGCCCTCGAACGGCACGGCATTACGCACGTGCTAGGAGTCCCAGACAACGGCTCGTGCGTCCTGTACGAGCACCTGTGGGACCACGACGCCATCGAAGTGATCCTCACCAGCCGCGAGGGCGAGGCGTTCGGCTTGGCCTCGGGCCTGTATTTGGGCGGTGCCCATCCGCTGGTGCTGATCCAAAATACGGGCTTTTTGGAGGCCGGCGACGCCTTTCGCGGCACGGCCTACAACATGGGTATTCCGCTCGTCATGCTCGTCGGCTACCGCGGCTACGCGACCATGGCTCCAAGTGCCCCCCGGGTCGATACGGCCGCCACGTTCTTCGAGCCGACTCTCAAGGCTTGGAACATTCCCTATAGCACCATGCACACAGACGATGACTGCGGTCAAATCGACGCCGCATTCGCCGAGGCCCAAGCGACCTCGCTGCCAACGGCTGTGCTGCTGGTCGCGGAGACTGCGTAAGATGCTCGACAAATACACCTGCCTGGCAAAACTAGCCGCTAAACGCACCGACGAGGTCGTGGTCACCACCATGAGCGTGGCCACGCCTTGGGCGGCGCACTCCGACGGCCCGCTAGATTTTGCCCACGTCGAAAGCGCCATGGGGCACGCCGCCGACTTTGCGCTGGGCCTGGCCATTGCCCAGCCCGAGCACCGGGTTTTGTGCCTCAACGGCGATGGCAGCACCCTGATGTCGCTGGGCGTCCTCGTCACCTTGGCCCAACGCCCGGCCGCGAATCTAACCCTCGTCATCACTGAAAACGGCACGTACGAAGTAACTGGCAGCCAGCCCGTGCCCGGTGCGGCCTTTATCGACTACGAGCAAATCTGCCGTGGGGCCGGCCTCCAGCGCGTCTATACCATCGACACCGACCGCGACTTCGATGCCAAGCTCGACCAACACTTTGCCGAGGAAGGCCCGGTCGTCTTTATCTGGAAAATCGCCCCAGCCACCGAGCCGGTACCCAAACCGGCCTTGCCGATCGGCGCACGCGCCCAGCGCCTGCGCGCCGCCCTAGTCGGCGCGGGATAGCGGTGCTTGCCGTGCAACTACCGCAAATGGCCCCGGTCAAGCAGCACTTTGCCAGCGACTCGCTCGCCGACGTGGCTGGCCAAGTCCGCCGCCAGCTAGCCGATGCCGGCCTAGCCGACGCTATCACCGCTGGTGCGCGAATCGCCGTTACGGGCGGCAGCCGTGGCATCGCCAATATCCAGCTCATCACCCGCACGGTCATCGACTGCGTCAAAGAGGCCGGCGGCAAGCCCTTCCTGCTGCCGGCTATGGGCGGCCATGGCGGCGCCACGGCCGCCGGCCAAAAGCAGGTGCTAGCCAGCTACGGTCTCGATGCCGCACGCATGGGTTGCCCGGTCGAGGCGACTATGGACGTCGTCGAAGTAGCCCAACTCAACGACGGCACCCCGGTGCTGCTCAACCGGCTCGCCACCGAAGCCGACGGCGTGGTGCTCATCAACCGCGTCAAGCCGCACACCTCTTTCCGCGGAACCTTTGAAAGCGGCCTGATGAAGATGATGACCATTGGCCTAGGCAGCCACAAAGGCGCGACCATCGCCCACGCCGGCGGGGCCGAGAGCCTCGCCCGTTTGATCCCGGCTTGGGGCCGCTGCATCCTCGACCAAGCACCGATCCTCATGGGCTTGGCCATCGTCGAAAACGCCTATGAAGAGACGCTCGGCGTCGCGGCTTTGCAACCTAAGCAGTTCCCGAGCCGCGAGCCGCAGCTTTTGGCCCAAGCGCGGCGCGCCATGCCCCGCCTCTTAGTCCAAGGCATTGATTTGCTGATCATCGAGCAAATCGGCAAGAATATCTCGGGCACGGGCATGGACACCAACGTCGTCGGCCGCATGCTTCTGCCCGGCGTCAAAGAGCCAGAGTCTCCGGGCGCGGCCCGCATCGCGGTACTCGATCTGACCGACGAAACCCACGGCAACGCCAATGGCGTCGGCCTCGCCGACATCATCACCCGCCGCCTGTACGAGCGCATCGACTTTGAGGCCACGTACGCCAACGTCTTCACCACCACCTTCCTCAATCGCGCGTACATCCCCGTCGTCATGGCAACCGACCGCGCGGCCATTGAGGCTGCGCTCTCGGTACAAAACCTCGCCCACCCCGAACAGGCGCGCGTCGTCCGCATCAAAAACACCCTCGACATCGGCCACATCCACCTATCCGCCAGCCTATTGCGAGAGTTCGGCGACCATCCCGACCTAGAGCAAACCGGCGCACTAGCCGAGATGGCTTTTGACGGTGTGGGACGATTGCGCTAGTCGGCTTACTCCAATAACGCCTTAAGTAACGCATCTGGCACATCGGAATAAAACAGAATGTTGATTCGCGTCGCCATATCATCCGACAGTTCAAATTCCTGATCCGTCCACCGGATAGCGCATGGGCACACGGCGTCATTTTAGTTGTACCTGACCGCATCCTCAAGGGAACGGATCAATGCCTCAGTTCACCGTTAATCTTGAATGGTCGGCCTGAAACCCCATAGTATCACGATACATCTGCAGCCCAAATTGTCAGCATGAGCTCGGACTCGCCGATTAGGCGGTATTCTGGAAGCCTGCCAGACAGTCTCTCGCTGTTTTCCATGATGATGGGTACACCTTCTCCGCGTTTGTCCATCAAGGTTCGGCGATCTGTCATCAGCCATTCCTCGTCAGGCGGAACCGGACATTTAGCGAGTAAACTAGTGATGATTTCATTCCTCGCCGATTGCAGGTAGGCCATTAATACGCCAGCCACCGTCGGCCTCAGCGTCCCCTCGTCATCCGTGCGTACCATGTGGAGCTTAGCCAAGAAGTCATCTCGCTCGTCGCGGGATAAGGGAGTCAAAAACCGCTCCCAAAGAACTGGCTGCAAGTCATCTAGTCCGGCGCGGGAAACGACCTGCTCGTCGAAGCGGATGATGCGAGCCTGACTGCGCTGCTGGAACAATCGAGCGAGGTATTCGGGAGACATGACGCGCTTAGTGCTGCCAACGCGGTACAGAAAACCGCCGGGGCTGCGGTGGACGAAAAGACTGCGGGGCACATCAATTTTGATAACAGCCACATCCTCGCCGGTGGCCGCCGATAGCCGCAGCAAGTCAATGATGGGAGCTATAGGCGGCTCAATGGCATCGTGGCAAAGCTGGTGGACGAAACGCTCTACCAAACCGAGATACGGCTGCGGAATCCCCACAATCTCGCGCGTCGTGTCGTGTACGCCGAGCACCAGCACCCCGCCGCGACTGTTGGCAAAAGACGCCAACTCATCGGCGAGGTCGTCTTGCCTTGGACCGCGAATCTTGCTACCAGCAAAGCGCACCTCCTTCAGTTCGAGGAAGCTGCTTTCGCCGAGGTGGATCTTCTCCAGCAGTTCGCCGCGTGTTGCAAACATCTCAAATCTCTCGCCCCAAGCGTTCCCAGCGCCGAGCGAACGCCTCGCGTCCGCCCTCCATGACTCGGCAGACTTCTTCGCGGACTGCTTTTTCCTGTAGAGCACCATGCCTAATGACTCTGCATTGGCCGCCATTAAAGTCGAAAGCATGTACCATTTCCGCGTCCCCGTTGATCATCACATTGGGGTTGTGGGTGACTATGATCAGTTGGCGCCGCAATTTGTTCTCGCGAATCTGTCGTACGACCAAGTCGTAAATCAGGTGGTTGTCCAAATCGTCCTCGGGCTGATCCAATACAAGAGGCTCATCGCCGAATGCAAGCAGGAACGCCAGTAGTGCCGCCGAACGCTGTCCTTGCGAGCCTTGGGTTATGAATCTCCAATCACTGCCGTCCCCTTGGCGGCTGTACTCAATCCGAAGATCATCCTCCGGGAACCAGCACTGGATATGATCGGAGAACTCCGGCTTCTCGTACTTACGTTCGAGATAGTTGCGGAATTGGCCACGGAAGTCAGTGCAGTTCTCTATCAGTCGCCGTTTCGCAGCATCTAGTGCCGCTGCGCGATTTTCGTCCTGCGCGATGTCAAAGGCCAAGCCACCAACGGGTTTGCCATCCTCCTCTCGCAGAATGTCGTGTTCGAAACGATCATCCGGCACTTCGATCACCTCACGTAGGCTGTGCTCGATATGACGAGGCTCAAAGCCGAAGCCGACGACTTCAATTTTCACGAATTTGTTGTTTTTCAGCGTTTTCGCCACAAACTCGGCGCGTACCCGCGTGATGGCCTTGCGCGCTTCAAGCACTCGTTGCCACTGTTTTTTGTTCTCTTGGTTAAGGACAGTCCAATCCTGACGCAACTGATCGAGCTGCTTCAGTTGCGTTGCGAGGTTCTGACGCTCCTGTTCCAAACACCCAAAGCCGTGCGGCTCAGGCACTCCCTGAGCGGCGAGCGTCGTTTGAAGGGCCTCGTAGTCTGATCCAGCCTTCTCGGCCCGCTGCTGCCACTGCCTAAGTCTTTCGTCCTTTAGCAGCTTCTGCACCTTGTCCGTAAATGTATCGGTGCTACGAGTGAGTGCTTCCCGCATTTCCGCCACGAGCCGCTCGGTTTCACTCCGCCAAGCGAGGGCGTCGCCATCCTGTGCGGCATCGAAGACGCCATCTGGCCAGTCGTCGAGTAATAGGTCTTCCGCCAACTCGGTGATACGTCTAGGCATTTGGCTCAATAGTTCCGCAGTCGTATCGATCTCCCGGCGTTGACGCAGTGCCTGTTGGTGAGCTTTCAGTACTTCAGCGTGATGTGACCGTGCGAATGCTGCGAGCTTGCGGGTCAAGTCATTGAGCCGGCGTTCCAACTCCGGTCGCTCAGCTAATTTTCCATCCAGTGCGCGCAGTCTAGCCCGTTGTGCGAAATAGGTATTTTTCATCTCGTCGAAAACGCGATGTAACCCGACGACGTCAGCCGCGTCGTCAATGACATCCAACAACGCCGGCCGACTCTCGCCGGCCATGGCCGCAATCTGGCCCTGAGAAAGCAGCCGGATCGGGAAACGCTCGGAGTTCACCTCTTGGCTCGTAGCGGGTTGCCATTGGCCGTCCATATCTCGTTCTTCGACAACGGCCTCTTGACCATCTTGTCGCCACCGCAAGATGTGCTCTACACCATCGCGCATCAGCTCCACGCGAATCTCCGTGGTATCACGCAACCCACCATTTCCATTGCGCCCCTTGACAGGTTGGGAAAAACTTTTGAACTGGCGATAAGGCTCCGTTCCTTCGCCCAAATGTTGCAGCTCTTTATCGCGCCGATACGCAAGGCGCAACGCATGGACAATCGTGGACTTACCAGTACCGCGCCCACCAATTAGAGCGTTGTAGTAGGGAGTGGGATCAAGCCGTGTGGTGGTGCCCATCCCCATAAATCGAGCAGATTCGACTTCAATGCCGGTGATGAAGTGCGTGGGCTTCCAAAACGGATCGAACTCCCCCTCGTCATCGCTCCGCCGAACCGCGATTCCGTTGCCGTCTAGGAGGGCAAGACGCAACCCCTCTAATGTAGGCTCTGCCATTTTGACCCAAGAGTACCGGGCCCCGGGAATACTCTTGCCCTGGAAGCTGTGGCAGTCACTACCGAGTACCCGCGTCAACTTTTTGACCCGTTTCTCGACGTGTATGGGCAGAGGGTGCCCCATGTCTTCCCACTCCATTGCCAGCAGATATTCGGTATCAAGCACTTGGCGAACCGCGGCGGAGTCGAGTTGACACTGACGGGTCCCGGCGCATACGGCGAGAAGGCCCTTGCCGTTGCCATTATTATCTTGCCGATCGGCATGGGCTGGTATCGGAATGCCTCCGACGGCCCTAATTGCACAAACCACTTCGGCTGCACCCTTGCGCGTCACCCCGGTGCTATCTCCCTTGATTCCGTCATAATCCACTCGCCCCACCAAGGTGTCGATGTCGCCGGTGGTGGTATCAGGGGCCAAGATAGCGAGTAGGTGGAATCCCCCCTGCACCGAAATCTCGACTCCCGGGAACAGCGTCAGGTCTCGAAATCCTTCCGGCGGTGCCCCCGCATCGGCTTGCCTTTGCATCTCCGCGTAAGCGGCTTTAAGGCGATCAACCCAAACACCGCTGTTGTGATCAGTGATCGCCACACAATCGATTTCGGCGGCCATGTATCGGAGCAGCCATTGTTGCGGCGATAGGCCAATACCATGTTGAGCCCAATAGGTGTCGGCGGAAGCCGGCGTATGCGTGTGGAAGTCGAACTTCCACCAGCGAGACCCGGGATAGGGCCAATTTTGCTGTGTGCTTGCCATCGTCATTCGTCCTCCATCCGGTCGCGGGCCGCGTGTTGATCTGCTTGGGTCCAATGCACGTTGTTGACTCGATCTCCAGTGAAGTTGCCGTTGTTCCTATAGCCCCTGCCGATACCGCCGTGCAGGAATGTTTAGCTGACCGCGGTATTTGGCCACCGTGCGGCGCGCAATTTTTAAGCCGCCCTTGCTCAGCGCTTCGACGATCTGTTGGTCCGAAAGCGGTTGGCCCTTGTCCTCGTCGGCGACGAGCTGTGCAATTTTATCCTTCACCGAGCGCACGGATACATCTTCGCCCGCATCCGTGCTGAGCTTGTTGCCGAAGAAGTACTTCAGTTCAAAGACCCCGTGCGGCGTCTGTATGTACTTGCCGTTGCTGACGCGGCTAATGGTCGATACGTGCATTCCCACGGCTTTAGCCACATCCTGCAAGACCAAGGGCCGCAACCGCGACGGCCCTTGCTCGAAAAAGGGCAACTGCGCCTGCAACAGGTAGTTACTCACCTTGAGCATGGTCGTGCGGCGCTGATGGATGGCGTTGATGAACCAGTGGGCGTCGTCGAGATTCTTGCCCACGTAGTCCTTGACCGCGTTCTCGGCGTCGCCATGGGCATTTTCGAGCAGATGCTGGTACTCAAGATTGATCTTTAAGGACGGCATGGACCCGTCGGCCAACCACACATGCCACTCCTCGCCCATTTTTTCGACGACCAAGTCCGGCGTGATGTACGCGGCTTCGTTGCCTAGCGTCAAGAGATGGTCGTAGTCGCTGCTGGCCAACAGCCCCGGATCTGGCTGGAGGTGCTCAATGACCTGCAAAACCTCTTTGAGCTTCTCGTTGGAAATGGCCAAGGCGCGGGCGATGGGCTGCAAACGCCGGTGCGTCAGGTCCGCTAGATGGTCGCGCACCACCTGCAAGGCCAGCGCACTGAGCGGATCGTTGCGCTGGCTCAACTGGATCATCAGACACTCGCGCAAGTCGCGTGCGCCAATCCCAGGCGGGTCAAAAGACTGAATGACGCGCAGGACCTTTTCGACCGCAGCTACTTCCACTTGTAGATCGGCATCATCGGCGATATCGGCGAGCGAACAGCCAACGTAACCGCGCTCGTCGATATTGCCGATGATGTACTCGGCGATGGCGCGCTCTTCCAGCCCCAAATCACCAATCTCGCCCAACTGACGGTACAGGTGCTCTAAGAGGGGCGGCATGGTGGTGATGCGGTTTTCTTGGGGCTCGCGATCCGCCTCCCAATTGGGATCGTATTCCGTGCGCTCGCTATTGTACGCGGCCCCGTCGAACTGGTCGTCCAACAAGGCGTCCCAATCGACCTCCTCCATGTCCGCCGGCAGTTCCTCCTCTTCCTTGATCCCCTCCTCTCGCTCGTGCATCTCCTCTTCCCCCTCTTCGCGTAGTTCAACAACCTCTTCGAGCAAGGGATTGAGTTCGAGTTGCTGCTTGATCTCCTGCGCCAAATCTGCGTTGGACATCTGCAATATCCGCAGCGATCGGATGAGTTGCGGTGCCATCCTTTGCTGGAAGCGCAAGTTGGGACTTTGCTGGGGACGAATCATTATAAGTTATTGTAAATTAAATACTTATTGAAAATTATCTGCCTTGCTAATAGCTGTAAAAACAAGCCCGTGCAGCGCGAAAAGTCAAGGTGCAAACGCGCCTACCGATCGACCCGCCAGCTAAAGCGCTCGCCGAGGTAAATCCGCCGTACCTGCTCGTTGGCAATTAGCTCTTCGGCCGTGCCCGCGGTTAAAATTTTACCATCTATCAGGATATAGGCACGTGCGGCGACTTCTAAGGTCTCGCGTACATTGTGATCGGTAATCAGTACGCCAAGCCCGCGGCTTCTTAGCTCGGCGATGATATTTTGGATGTCCTCGACCGTGCGCGGATCAATGCCGGCAAAAGGCTCGTCGAGGAGCATGTAATGCGGCTGGCCGGCCAAGGCCCGTGCGATTTCGACCCGGCGCGTCTCGCCGCCCGAAAGCGTGTCGGCGCGCTGATTGGCGCGTGCTAGCAAGTCCAACTCGGTCAGCAGTTGCCGCTGGCGCGCGGCGATGTGCGCTTTGTCGGCCCCGCGCGCTTCCAATACGGCGCGAATGTTGTCGGCCACGCTCAGCTTGCGAAAAATGGAGGTCTCCTGCGGCAGGTAGCCAATGCCCATCTGTGCGCGGCGATACATCGGCAGCCCGGTGATATCCGCATCGTTGAGTACGATGCGGCCTCCGTCCGGCACAGTGAAGCCGACGATGCTGTGAAAGGTCGTGGTCTTGCCCGCGCCATTAGGCCCCAACAGACCGACGACTTCCCCGGGCTCGACGCGGATGCTGACCTCATCGACGACCGCCCGCCCCCCGTAGCACTTGCTCAAGGCATGCGTTTCCAATGCCACCTTACGGCTCCTCTAGGGGCGGATAGTAACGCCCCTCAATCTCCGGCCCCACCCGCACCTCAGCCAGCGACCCTTCGGCAAAGCGAATATCCAATTCTTCGCCGCTGACCTCGTTGACCGAGACCTCTTCGTCCTCTTGCAGCCGCGTGACCAACTCGGCCGCGCCCTGTACCAAAGCCCGGCGCAACCCGGCCGCGTCAAAGTACAGGGTCATCTGCTGCCCGCGAAAGCGATTGATCTCTTCGTTTGCGGCCCGGCGATGCGTCACGTCGGCTGCCGCACTCACTTCAACCCGCTCCAAGTCTCCATCGACCATAGAGACGTGCCCGCCCCGGCCCTCGATCCAGCTATGGCGGTCGCCCACCTCAATTTGGCCGCTCACTTGGCCGGGTATGGCGATCCACTCGACTTGGCTGTCGGCCAAAGCGACGACCATGGAATCGGCTATCAGGCGGCTGTGGTAGTCGCGCTCGCCATCCCGTTCTTCCAGCACTACGCCCTCGGCGACCAGCACCCGCGTCGAATCCGCTTCGTATGCACCGCGCGTGGCCGCGACCTCTAGCCCTTCGGCACGCAGGGCAAAACCGCCGCTCCCGGCCAGCCGACCGCGCGCGAGATCGAACTGCAGCACCGGGGCCGCGAGCACGAGTTCGCGCCGCCGCAACGAAGGGGTGCCCCGCAGCCAACCCGTCTCTTGCTCCAAGTCGAAAAAGAGCGAATCGCCAGCGAGTGCGCCGTCCAACTCGGGTGCCCTTAGCGCGACCGCGCCCTCGGCATGGACTTGGCCGACGCGCGTATAGCGGAGGATTTGGGCCGTCAGCGCGCGCGCTCCGGCGCGCAAGGCCACCCCGCCCTGCGCGGTCAGTTCCCGCACGGAACGCGAATACGTCAATCGCTGCGCCTCGATCTGCCGCTGGCCCTGCACAAAGGTCGCTGGCTCCCCGACAGCCTGCAATAGCGCTGAGCCGCGCTGCTCTTCTACTTGTGTAGCTCGCAGCTCGGCCTCTTCGTCTTGGTAGCGCACCGCGCCTCGGGCCACTAGCCGCTGCTTTTGTGCATCCACCGCGACTTCGTCGGCCGCAAACTGCGCCAGCGAGTCGGCTCCCTCAACCCCGCCGCTGATGTCAAAGCGGTGCGCCTCGGGCCGGAACGTGGCGTGCGGCCCGGTCAATCGCACCCCATCGTAGCGCACCTCGACGCTGTCGTAGACGATCTCTTGCACCCCTTCGACGCGGCGGCTGTCTTCGCGCTGGGCGCGCACTTCCACCAGTACCCCATCCCGACCGCGCCAGAGGCCCTCAACCCCTTCTAAGGACCACGCATCCACGGCGAGATTGCTCGTGAGATTGCGGCCCCACTCGCGTCCTTGGCTAACCTCCACGCGCAGCGCACCCGGAATGTGCAATTGCTCGTAGGCACTTTCCCACGATAGGGTGTCGGCCTGCACCGTTAGGCTGTCCCCAGCGTGCAAAACCACGCCGCCAGCTACGCCAAAGCGATCCCGCTTGTGCTCTAGCACTAAGCGCTCGGCCCTCAGCGTCGAAACGGCCTCGGCGCCGCGGAACGAGACCTCGACGCCGCCGGTGGCGACGAGCTGTTCTGACTTGGAAAATTCGCGCAAATAAGCGGCGCGGATCTGGATGCGATAGCCGGGGCGGCCCAGCTCAATGTGCGCGTCCCATGCCTCCCCATCGACTGGGGGAATTTGCAACGGCTCTTCGGGCACTTCTCCGGTGCCACAGGCCCAAAGCACAGCCCCGCAGCAACCGGCGCGAAAAAGCCGCGCTCCCCTTGGGAAAGCGCGGCCCATTGAGGCGATAATATCACCCACCGAACTAGGAGGCCGCCGCCTGCCTCTCCTCATAGCTTGCGACCTCCTGTTGGTAGGCCAGCGCGGCCTCGACAAATCCGGCAAACAGGGGTGATGGGTTGTCCATCCGCGACTTGAACTCGGGATGGGCTTGGGTGGCAATAAAGAAGCGGTGGTCTGGCAATTCGATAAACTCCATCAAGCGCGTGCCGTCCACGCGGCGGTGATACCCCGAAAATACCAACCCCTCTTCTTCGAGCAATTCGACGAAGCGGGGCGATACTTCGTAGCGATGGCGGTGTCGCTCCAAGGCGACTTTGTCGCGCTCCAGCATGACCAAGCCAATGCGGAACGCTTGGTCGGGATTGGCCAGCAGTTGTTCGATGCGGCGGGCATCTTCGGCGAGGCGGCCCGACGCATCGTAAAGCTGGAGGACGCGGCTGTCGCTTTTGAACACCGCGGCATACGCGCCCAAGCGCATGCTGCCGCCGTAGCGGTTTTCTTTTAAGGCACTCTTTTGCTCGGTGTCTTGGACGCAGATGACCTTCCACTCGGAATCCGCGTCAAACTCTTCGGAAGTAGCCTCGGCGATCCCGGCGACATTGCGGGCGTATTCGATCACGGCCAGTTGCAAGCCGTAGCACAGGCCCAAGTAGGGGATGTTGTGCTCGCGGGCGTAGCGAATGGCCGCAATCACCCCTTCGGCCCCTCCCGCACCAAAGGCCCCGGGGACGATAATGCCATCGAATGCGTCGAGCACGGCCAGCTCCATTTCGCCGCGCTCAAACTGATGGCCGTCAATCCAAGTGATCTCGACCCGTGCATCCGACGCCACGCCAGCGTGTATCAGCGATTGATTGACCGAGATGTACGAGTCCGTGAGTTGAAAATCGCCCGTGACCACGTATTTGCCGACCACGGCCACGCGGACACACTGCCGCGGCTGCCGACTGCGCTTGACCAGTTCCAGCCAAGGCCGCCAGTCTGGAGCCTTCTTGGGCACGCAGCCGAGCCGACTGAGGATCTTTTCGCCGAGCCTCTCCTGTTCCAAGACCAGCGGGATGTTGTAGATCGTCTCCGAGTCCGGGGCCGAAATGATGTGGTCGTAGGGCACGTTGGCCCCGATCTGGATTTTTTTCTTGCGCACCTCGTCGGTGGCGGTCTCGGCGCGACAGACGATGAAGTCAGGGAAAATGCCGTGCTCGCTGAGCATGCGAATGGCCTGCTGCGTGGGCTTGGTCTTCATTTCGCCGACGTGGGGAGGGATGGGCAGATAGGTGATTAGCAGGTGTGCAAAGTGCTCCTCGCCCAAGTCCCGCTCCAAGGTCTTCACCGCGAAGAGGAACGGCTCGTTTTCGTAGTCGCCGACAATGCCGCCTATTTCGACTAACACGATGTCGTAGCCCGCGCCGGCCTCCTGCAAGCGGCGGGTTATCTCGTCCGTAATGTGGGGGATCGGCTGCACGGTCTCGCCGAGATATTCGCCGCGCCGCTCGCGCTCGATGACCGTGAGGTAAATCTGCCCGGTGGTCAGGTTGTTGGAGCGCGGCAGATCCAAGCCTAAGAAGCGCTCGTAGTTGCCCAAATCCTGATCGATTTCGCCGCCGTCGTCGGTCACCCACACCTCGCCGTGCTCGGTGGGCCGCATGGTGCCGGCGTCGTAGTTGATATACGGATCAATTTTGACGGCCGTGGTGCTGTAACCGTACTGCTGCAGAATCTTGCCGATGGAAGCAGTGGTCAAGCCCTTGCCCACGCCGCTTATCACGCCGCCGGTTACGACGACGTATTTGGGGCCTTTGTATTCTCTGGCCACGTTGTGCGCTCCTTACGAGCTGGCCAAACAAAGAAGCGGCGACAGGGCCCTGCCTCCGCTTCTGAATAGTCAATCGATGATTCTCGGAACTTTGAAGTAATTCTCTTGGCGCTGCGGGGCCGCGGCGATGATTTCGGCCGCGGCGGGAAAGGACGTTGCCTCATCGCGGCCAAACGCGTTGGCGAGGGGTAGCACGTGGGACGTTGGCTCTACGCCAGTGGTGTCTAGCTCGTTGAGCGTGTCCATATAGCGCAAGATGCGATTGAGTTGTCCGACCAGTCTTTCTTTTTCGGCGAGCGAAAAGCGCAACCGCGCTAACTCGGCAACCTCGTGGACCTCTTCTATCGTAACCGCCATAGGTGAACTTAGGAATTTAGCTCAAAAAAAGACGGGGCTGGCTACGCCGACCCCTTCCATATCGCAAAACAGTGCTAAATATCACGCATCGCCAAAAGCAGCGCAAGGGCTTGTAGCACGGCATCGCAATACCTATACTTTGCCGCATGACGCGCAAGGCATTTACCATTGAAGAGGCCAACGCCAAACTGCCTCAGCTAGAAGACGCGCTCCAGCGCATAGAGGTCAAGAAGGGGGCCGTGGTCTATCACGACCAAAAATTGCAAATGCTCGACGCACTCTGGGGCCAAGCGGTCACCCGCAGTACCAACCCCGACCGCGATGACTTCAACCAGCACCGGCGCCGCATCAACGACCTAATCACCGACATCAAGCGCATCGTCGCCGAGGAAATCATCTCCGAAGGCATCCGCTTCCCGGTCGGCGGCCTCGAGCGCGGCCTCCTCGACTTCCCCACCACCTATCAAGGCCGCTGGGTGCTGTTGTGCTGGCAGCGCGGCGAACCCCAAGTCGCCTATTGGCACGAACTGAACGCCGGATACGCAGGTCGCCAAGAGATCGCCGCCGAGCACATCATTGCCATGGGCAAGGAAGACGATTCCGCTGCGGTTGATGATTCGGCCCTGGACTGCTGAGCGCGGCAATTGCCTTGACAGCGTTGCTCATTTTTGAGTACTTAGTCAACGGCTTTCCCCAAGCCTCACCCGCTCCCCTAGCATCGCCCGCACCTCACCCTCTCCCCCAGCGGAGCGCTCCTCCCCAGCGCCCGGCAGGAGCTAGACCGTGCGCCTCAATCAACTTGAGATTTTCGGTTTTAAGTCCTTCGCCCAAAAGATCGTCATTCCCTTTGAACCGGGCATTACCGCCATCGTCGGCCCCAATGGCTGCGGCAAGTCCAATGTGGTGGAGGCCATCCGCTGGGTCTTAGGCGAGCAGCGCGCCGGCACGTTTCGCAGCCAGCGCATGGAGGACGTGATCTTTGCCGGCACTCGCCAGCGCAAGGCCCTCGGGATGGCCGAAGTCGCGCTGGCAATCGAAAATCGCGACAACGCCCTGCCCATCGAATTCGCCGAGGTCGTGCTAACCCGGCGTCTTTTCCGCTCCGGCGAAAGCGATTACCTGCTCAACAAGATCCCCTGCCGCCTCCTAGACATCGCCAACCTGCTCATGGATACCGGTTTGGGCCAAGGTTCTTATGCGGTGATGGAACAGGGCATGGTCGATGAAATCATCAGCGACAAGACCGAGAACCGCCGCCGCATCCTCGAAGAGGCCGCCGGCATCACCAAGTACAAAGTTCGTCGGCGCTCCACGCGGAACCGCCTAGAAGCCACTCAAGCCGATCTACAGCGGATTGAAGACATCATCGCCGAGGTCAAACGCCAAGTCGATTATCTCGGTCGCCAAGTGGGCCGCGCACGCCGCTACCGCGAACTCAAAGGGGAGTTGGACCAACTCGACGTGCGCTTGGGTCGCCAGCGTTTCTTCGCCCTCAGCACCCAAATTGCCCCCCTGCGCGAGGAATTCGCTGCCCTCAGCAAGGCCGCCGAAGAAGGCTATACCCGCTTCACCAGCCGCGAGGCCGCGCTCGAAAAGGCGCGCCTCGTGCTGACCGAAGCCGAGAAGGCCATGCAGGAAGCGGGCCTTGAACTCAATCGCCGCATCGAAGCCATTCACGAGCGCGAACAGCACCTCGTAGCCGTGCGCGAGCGGCGCGAGGCCGCCGAACAAATCCGCCAACGCACGGCCCGCGAGTGCGCCGATTACCGCAGCCAGCTCAAAGCCGTGCAGCAACAGCGCCGCGACAATACCGCCCACCTCAACCAAGCGCGTACGACTTTTGTGCAACTAGAGCAAGAATTGCAAACCCACCAGCAGTGCGCCGCCCAAGCCGAAGAGGAATACGACCGCTACCGCGCCGAGCTAGACCAACGCCAACGCGGGCGCATGGAGTACCTGCGCCAAGGAAGCGACATAAGCCGCGCCCTTGAGCGCCAACAGGCCGAGCGCGATGCACTCGACGAACGCGCCGTTGCCATGCGCGGCGAAGAGGACGCCGCCACGGCCGAGCGCGAGCAAGCTCTGCAAGCGGCTGGCGAGGCCGAAATCGCGCGCGCCGAAACTCGCCAGCAGCTATTCACCGGCCAGCAACAACGCGCTGCCGCCACGGCCGAGCGCGAGCAAACCGAGAAGGACCGCCGCCACCTCGGCGCACAACGCGCTGCGGCGCAGCGCGCCGCTGAGGCCAACCAAGCGCGGCTGCAAGTCCTCGAAAAAGTCCGCGCCGGCTACCAAGGCTACCAGAGCGGAGTTCGCACCTTGATGCTCGAATCGCCCCATGCCGCTCTTTTTCGCGGCGTGCTAGGCGACCTAGTCGAAGTTGACGCCAAATACGCCCGCGCAGTTGAGGTCGCCCTCGGCGAGGCCCTGCAAGCCCTGATCGCCGACTCGGACAGCGGCCTGCTCAAAGGCATTGCTCATCTCAGAGCGCGTTCCGGGCGCGTCGGCATTCTCTCGTTAGCGGCTCCTCCACGCCCCCTCGGCCCGGCTTTAACCCCAACTCCCATGCCTGGGCTGCGTGGCCGGCTGCTGGACTACGTGCATCCCGAAGCCTCCATCGCCCCCCTAATCGCCGGCCTCTTGCACAACACCTTTTTAGTGGATGACCTGCAAACCGCATTGGCCCTGACGCGCCGCTACCCGGCGGCCTACGTGCGCTGCGTCACCGCCGATGGCGACGCCATTGATCTCTTTGGCCTCGCGTCGGGTGGCCAAAGTCAAGCCGAGGATTCGGGCGTTCTCGGCCGCGGGCGGGAAATCCGCACCCTGCGCTCGCTCGCGGCGCACCAAAAAGCCCGCTACGCCGCCCTCGGCCCCCGACTCGCCACCCTCGCAGAACAGCTCGCCGCCCTCACTCAACGCATAGAAAGCCTCGCCGCTGAGCGCGAAACTTGGCGCACCAAGGAGCGCGAGCAACGCCACCAGCACCAGCGCGCCCGCGCTGATGCCGCACGGCTCGCCGCGCGCCTCGAGCAACTCCACGGCGAAAGCACCCGCTTAGCCAAGCGCCGCCAAGCACTCGACCAAAGCATCGCCGAACAAACCGAGCACCTGCGCCACAACGAGGCCGCGAGTACCCGCCTCAGCGCGGAAAGCAGTGCTTTGGCAGAGGCCCTTAAACAGAGCGAAACACGCCGCCGCGAGCGACGCGAAGCACTGGGCATCCTGCAGGTGGAACACGCCCGCACCGCCGAAATAGTCCAAGGTCTAGAGCGAGACGCCAGCCGCCTGAAAAACATCGACGAGAACCTACACCATACCATCGAGCGGCTAGCGGCTGAAGGGGTCGCGGCCGAGCACCAACAGGCCGAGTGTAGTGCGCACAGCACGGCCTTAACAGACGAGCTCAAAGGGCTGCATCAAGGCCGCGATACCTTGGCGGCCGAGCAAGACCAGCGCCGCCAGCACTGGGCCGCAGCCAATACCCAAAACCGCGAGTTGCAAGACAGCATCAGCCACTTGCAGAGGCAGCTCAACCAGCAGCGCGAGCAGCGCACGAGCCTCGAAGTACGCATCTCCGAGTTGCAGCTACAGACCCAGCACATTCGCACGCGCTTGCAGGAGGAGTACCACTGCGATGTTGCGGCCCTAGGGCCGCTCGGCCAAGCCCTTGACGAGGAAACAGCGCAACAGCGCATCGACCAGTTGCGGCAGTCCCTACAGCGCTTGGGCTCAGTACACTTAGGCGTGTTGGAAGAACATCAGGAACAAAAGGAGCGCTACGACTTTCTCCGCCAACAGCGCGACGATCTAGTCATCGCCGCCGAGGATCTAAAGAAAACCCTCGGCCTAATTGACCGCACGGCGCGGCGGATGTTTCTCAAATCTTTCGAGCAGATCCGCGAGCAGTTCAAAGGGACCTTTGTCCGCTTCTTCCCCGGCGGCGAAGCCGACCTCCACCTCGAGGAAAACGTCGATGCCCTAGAAGCCCACATCGACATCATCGCCCGTCCGCGCGGCAAGCGCCTGCAAAACATTGCCTTGTTATCCGGCGGCGAGCGGGCCCTGACGGCCATCGCCCTGCTCTTTGCCATCTACCAAGTCAAGCCCAGCCCGTTTTGCATCCTCGACGAGGTTGACGCCCCACTCGACGACGCCAACATCAACCGCTTCGTGCGAGTCCTCAAGGAATTTGCCCGCGAGACGCAATTCGTCGTCGTGACGCACAACAAGATCACCATGGCCGCAGCCGACGCCTTGCACGGCGTCACCATGCCCGAGGAAGGGGTTTCTCAGCTCGTTTCAGTGCGGGTCGAAGGCGAGGAATTGGAAGCTGCAGCAGCGGGCTAGCCAGAGCGGAAGCGCACCAACGAAAAGGGGGCCTCAGGCGAGGTCCCCTTTTTTTTAAACTCACGTTACGCATTTTTCCCTTACGTGGTCTATGGTTCGTGCCCCTTTCTGTTGGGATCGCCTGTTCCAATCAGCCACGCCAGAGCGTCTCGTCGAGATCATAGGGATTGTTGGCAATAAGCAGCTGAGCGCGTTGCGCCGCCCGCGCATCGTCTCCGTTGAGCACTCGGCGCAAAAATTCGGGATGTGCTTCTAGGAAAGTCCGCATCGCCGCCTGCGGATCTCGGTAGTACTCCACGAGCCCGGCCCCTTGCGCCTGATCAATCCGCCCCATCGCGACTAAGCGACTAAACAGGGCTTCATCTACCCGCATGAGTGCCCCGGCTGCAATGCCTTGGGCCTTGAGCACCTCCAAGCCACCTTGCCCGCGATCGACGACATTGACTGCGCGAGCAATCCGCCCGCCGCCCACCGCGACAGCCGGTATCCAAGCACGGAGGTAACTCGACGCCTCAGTCACCATATCGGCCACGTGCAGAGTAATCATGTCGTTTGCTCGTATGGGGCGCAGCTTCTGGCCTTCCAACACCACAGTGCGCCCATCCTTGTAAATCAACAGCGGCGGCTTTCCCAGCCGCTCGGCTACAGCTAAAGAAAAAAACCAGTCGCGGCGCTCGCCGCCGGATACGCCGTCAAAGTGCATATCACTTTCTCGCGCCAGCGCGACCAACCCATCGACGACTTGGCGATACACGGCATCTTCCGCGTATTGCTTCTCCACGCGCTCCTGCAAACGCTGTGGGAAATCTGCGTCCTCTTTGCGCTCGTCAATGAAGGCGAGTAGTTGATGCGCCTGTTCCGGCCCACCATAGAGATATTCGGCGTTGATGTAATAGGGGCCAACCGTGCCCGAGGTGTACCAAAATACCTCGCCCGGTGGGGCAAGGCGCAACGCTTGGGTGTCTAAGAGGGCTGTTAGGAGATCAAAGACCATAAAACCTCCTTTTCTAATTTTGGTAGTTCAAAAGTTGAACGGTCACTGGTCGAGCGTCCGCTCTACATAGCGGGCAAACGTCTCGAAATCGTCGATGCCTACGCTCAGTGCTTCCGCAATTACGTCGAGGTCAATGTCCAAATAACCATGCACTAAGACGTTGCGGAAGCCGGCCACTTTCCGAAATTCGGCCGCAAATTCGCGTGGCAAGATATCTGCATCTGCGAGGCGATCGATAGCAGACGCATAATCCGGCGCGTCCAGCCCCGCTGCCGACGATAGGTGGGTGGCAATGTCCAAGGCGTTCTGTGCACAAAGTTGCAGCCCTCGCTCAATGGCTAAGCAGAGATCGCGATCTTCCAGCAACGCCTGCACAGAAATTCCGGTGTGTCGGCGCAGATTGGCAACTTCTAGGCGTAATGCCGTCAGGTGACGGCGAATTCGGGGGGGATCCAAGCGTCCAGGATTCATCGCTCGTCCGCGCTGTCGGGCGTACGCCACGACGCCTCGATCTTGGCGAGCTGCGGGACGTAGTCGCAATAGCGCGAGAGGGCTTGGCCTTCGCGCGTCGTCGTAGCGGCGAGGTCTCGCGCCACGACCCGGACGCCGTCCCGCAACACCCGGTAGTAGAGGACGGGTGGAGCACCGTTGAGGATGAGCACATCTACATCGTTGGTCTGGAGCCCGGCCATGAGCTTGGTCGTGAGTGCGGCCCGGTATCCAAAAGGACCGGCCTCGGCCAACCTTTCTTCAATAAACACCGCTACATCGATGTCGCTGTGGGATTGCGCCCGTCCTTGGGCGTGAGAACCAAAGAGGTACGCTTCGAGAACCTCCTCACACGGCGATAACAAAGACGCAATGCGGGCGACCAACATAGCTCTATCGTTCATGGAGTCCTTCTTTTTTACCTCGGTCGGCCTACTGAAAAAGCCCGTGCTGCAAGTCGATCTTTTTTTACTTCTGCGGGAAGCGCGAAACGGAGCAGTCGCCGAAGCTCGCCTTTTTCAGCAGCATTGAGTGGCCGAGTTGCCCGGCCAGCCGCCTGCGGATCTCGGTAGTACTCCACGAGCCCGGCCCCTTGCGTCTGGTCAATCCGCCCATCGCGACTAAGCGACTAAACAGGGCTTCATCTACCCGCATGAGTGCCCCGGCTGCAATGCCTTTGTACCAAAATACCTCGCCCGGTGGGGCAAGGCGCAACGCTTGGGTGTCTAAGAGGGCTGTTAGGAGATCAAAGGTCATTTTTGCTCCTCAATTTCCTCACCGGTGGGAAGGGAACGCGGTTCGCGTATTTGGACTTCGACTTCTTGGAGTTCGGGTATGTCTTGGCTGGAGGTGATGCCTAGTTCCTTGAAGCGACGGGTAGAGATGAGAACTCTTGATTCGAGGGAGCCGACGCTTTTGTTGAAAGATTCGACGGTTCTAGTGAGAGAGGTTCTCATGTCATTTATATGATTTGCGAATGTGTTGATCCGGTCGTGGAGTTCTTGGCCAAGGTCGGCTATTCTGGCGGCTTCCTCGGCAACTTGCGCTTCACGCCAGCCCATCTCTACGGCTTTTAGGAGGCCCATGAGTGTGCTAGGAGTAGCGATTACCACCTTTCGCTGCATGGCTTTGTCAATGAGTTCGCGATCTATTTCAAGGGCCGGTTGAAGGAAGGCTTCGCCAGGAATGAACATAACTACGAAGTCGGGAGATTTGAACTTTTCTTGGTAGGATTTTTGGCCTAAGGCGCGGGCGCGTTCTTGGACTTGGAGGGCGTGTTTTTTCATGGCTTTTTTACGCTCATTATCATCGTCGGATTCTATAGCTTCGAGATATGCGTTCATGGGGGCTTTGGCGTCAACGACGATAGTGCGTTGGTTGGGCATGCGGACGACCATGTCGGGACGCTCGCGGCTGCCGTCGTCCAGTGCGATGCTAACCTGTTCGTCGTAGTCGCAGTACTTGACCATACCAGCTAGTTCCACTACGCGGCGAAGTTGTATTTCACCCCATGCTCCACGGACTTCCGGACGTTTGAGGGCGTTGGTGAGATTGCGGGTTTCTTGAGTGAGGGCACTGTTGTTTTCGACGAGGGTTGAAATTTGCTCTTTGAGGCTGCCTTGAGCTTGGTTACGAGCTTCTTCGATGCGTTTGAGTTCGTCGGACAAAGGCTTGATGAGCTCTTGTACGGCGTCTTTGCTGAGAGAAAAGTCGGATTTGGCTTGTTTGACGAGTACTCCGATTTTGTCGTCGGCGTTTTTGAGGAATTGTTCGTTGTTGTTGGTGATAGCATCAGTGGCGATGTTTTTGAATTGGGCAAGGAGGGTATTTTCGATGTCAGTTCGTTCCGCGAGTTGTTTGTTGGCAGCATCAAGTTTGGCATTGAGGTCGGCGTTAGCGGTGGTAATCGTTGTCGCTTCTTTTTGCCAATCCTCGCTTCGTTTTTTTAGGTCTGAGTTTTCGTCTTGGAGTCTTTTTAATTCGGTTTGAGTGAGATCAAAGCGGGTTTGGAGGCTGGCCCTCTCTTCCCTGCTTTCGGTAGCTTGGATTCGATATTGTTCGGCTTCTTTTTTGTACTGCTCGGCAGTCCGTAGAACATCTTGGATGCGGCTTTGGGCTGTGTCGATTTCGGCGCGGAGAGCATCGCTGCTGCGAGTGCGGAGCTTCGTAATCAAGCCTATAATAAGCCCGCCCAATACGAAGCCGATGCTCAGAGCTACAATAAATAAGACAGTGGTTTCCATGAATCAGTGATGCGTTCCTTTCTTGTTGCGGTTTAGCTCGGCAGCTCTTGTGTTGGAATATCTCGCAACCGCGGATTCGCCAGATCGCGCGGCGAGAGAATCGGCCCACCCGCAATGCTCCAGCTCAACCCCACATCGGGATCATCCCAAGCCACGCCCCACTCGTCGGTGCCGTCGTAATAGGCATCAACCAAGTAGAAAAGCGTCGCATCGGTGACAGCGTAAAAGCCATGTGCTACGCCCGCTGGAATAAAGACGCCCCGCAATATCTCTTGGTCCAACTCGATGACCTGCCCCTGCCCGCAGGTCGGCGAACTGCGGCGCAAATCAAACAGCCCGACGCGCAATGCACCCATGCCGCAATGCCAGTAGTCAGCTTGGCAGTGGTGATAGTGCAAGCCGCGCAGCACCCCCTGTTGCGACTCCGAGCGGCTCCACTGCAAGGCGTTCCAGCTACGCTGGGGGAACCACTCCTTGCGATACACCTCAGTAAAGCGACCCCGCTCGTCGCCGTGCGCCTGAAGCTCGGCAATACAGACGCCTTCAATAGCCGCCGACGGGCAAAGCTGGGCCATCTCAAGCCGCCTTGCCGCAGCATCTTTTGAACTTCTTGCCGCTGCCGCAGGGACACGGATCGTTGCGACCGATCTTGGGGGTTTCGCGGCGGAAGGTCTCCACCTTGCCGGGAAAGAGCCGACCGCCCTCCAACACGTCGGCCGGTTTTTCGCCTTCTAGCGCGGGCCGCGGCGTCTGCAACCACTCTTCGTGTAATTCCCGCATGGCCTCGCTCATCGCCGTTTGGCCCATTTCGCCATCAACCCCGCGCTCTTGGCAAAAGGCACTAAAATCGGCCAGCATCGCTCCCTGCGGCGAGCGCAGCATTTGCTCGACTTGCTGCACGTCAACTCCGGGCGGCAGGGCCTGCTGGAGTTGGGCCAAGTCCAACTCCTCCACGGCGGCCAACTCTCCGTCGTCTGTATCCGCGGCCGGAGCCGGGGCTACCTCAGCAGCAATTTCGGCCAGTACTTGGCCCATTTCGCTGCGATCAGCCTCGGTGGCCGCTGGCAGCACTTGATCGACGATCCAATCTACCTCTTCGCCGTCTGTCAACAGCTCGACTATTTCTTCAGCCGAGAATTTTTCTATCCCTTTGGCTTGGCACAAGGCCTCCAAGCGCGCGGCCAACTCTTGCACGAAAGCACTCCATTTTCAGCAATTACGCGGGTGAATTTACCGGCGCGAAATCTACCGCTTGCCCCTATACCTGTCAAAAGACGCGCCTCAGAAATCTGAGGACATTCAGATTTCTGAGTGCTACACTCGACATTTTGTTGCCAATTACCCCTAAAAACGGGCGATAAGGCGCATATTTTCACCTTAATGAAGAATGGCACGATTATTGCTAATGTACGCGTAGCCATGACGATAATCGTTGAATCATACCAGAAAGGAGCACCACCATGGTAGCGATGAATGAACTCACGGATCGGGAAGTTTTGCTGCGGGCCACCGAAGACCAGGGTCACCTCGGCGTACTGGTCAAACGCTACCGCATTCCCCTATACAACTTTGTCTATCGCTTTGTCGGCGACCGGGAAACAGCCGAGGACATTGTCCAAGAGACTTTTCTCCGCTGCCTGCGCCACAGCCACCAGTACCCAACCATCGAACAGGTTTCCACTTGGCTTTACACCATTGCCGGCAACTTGGCCAAAACTGAGTTGCGCCGCCGCAAGCGCTGGAATTGGATTCCGATCAGTCCCAGCGACGACGAACAGACCACCGCCTTTTACGAGCCGGCGGCCAAAGACCCACTCCCCGGCGAACAGACCGACGGCAACCGCGTCAGGTCGCTCGTCGTCGATGCCATTGAGGACCTGCCCTCAGAATTTCGCGCCGCCGTGTTCCTCCGCGACTTGAAAGGGCTCTCGTACGAGGAAATTGCCAAGATCATCAACTGCCCCGTAGGTACGGTCAAGTCGCGCGTCAACCGGGGCCGCCTGCGGCTGCAAAAGACCTTGCGCGGGCTGGCCGAAGAAGTTATTGGATCGTTCGCGGCGACAGCCTGACTTCTTTACCGTCTTCCCGTAGCGGCGTTGTCATTGCCCTGTGGCTTGCTGCTAATTATTTTCGCGCATCTTCGATTAGGAGCACTCCATGAACATTGATGCCCAACGCCTCTACAGCTTTGTCGAGCAACTGCTCGCCGCGCACGCGCCTTCGGGCGAGGAATCGGCAATGGACGCCCTCGTCACCGAGCTGGCCGCCCCCATCGGTGCTGCGATCTGGCAGGACGCAGCCGACAACATCATCATTCACATCGAGGGCCAAAGCCACGACCAACCCGTGGCCGCCGTCGCCCACAAGGACGAGATCGCCCTCATCGTCAAGCGCATTGAATCCGATGGCAAGATCAGGGTGCAGCCCTTGGGCGGCTTGCACCCTTGGGCACTAGGCGAGAGTCCAGTAGAAATTCTCGCGCGGGACGGCCTCTGCCCTGGCGTACTCTCGACCGGTGCCAAGCACGTCTCTATAGAAAGTCCAGCCGGGCGGCTCAAAGACGGCCAGTCCCTCAAGTGGGAACAGATGTGGATTGAAACGAGGCTCGCGGCCGAAGAGCTAGCGCAGCGCGGGGTCCGCGCCGGCACTCGGGTCGTCATCGCCGGCAGACACAAGACGCTCTGGCATTTAGGCGATTGCGTTTGCGGCTACAATCTCGATTGCCGCGCCGGCTTGGCGGCCCTGCTCGAAGTGGGTCTGCACTTGCGAGAAAACCGACCGGCCCAAGACGTGTATCTCGTGGCCAGCTCCAGCGAAGAAATCGGCGGTCACGGTGCGCTCTACGCGCTCGGGCGGCTGCCGGTTGACGCGGCCGTGGCCGTTGACATCGCACCGGTGGCCACCGAATACGGCACGGCCAACAGCGGCGCCCCCATCATCGGCGTCCGCGACAGTCGCGGCCTGTACGACACGCGCATCATCGACCGCTTTGACGCTTTGGCCGCCGCCTGCGGGTTCGGTATCCAAACGGCCGTCCTCACTTCGTATGCCAGCGACTCGTCCATTGCCAAAACATCCGGTGCCATTGCACGTGCGGCACTGATAGGCTATCCGGGCGACAACACGCACGGATACGAAATCTGCGCGTGGGACGGCATCGTCAACACGGCGCGGTTGCTTTTGGCTTATTTGGAAAATCCAGTAGTGGACTAAAAGGCGCGCTGGACCAAAAAATCCAGCATTTCCCCCAGCATATCGCGCGCGGGACTGGGCGGAAGTTTCTCGAGATGCCCCAAGCTCTCGGCGACTTTTTGTTGGCACACGCGCTCGGCGTAGCGATCGCACTCGTAGTGCTCAACCAAGGCGATGACTCGCTCGATCTCGGCGACCGTGTTGCGCTGGCGCTCGCGATGCAAGATCGCCAGCACTTCCTCGCGCTCGGCCGCCGTGCATTTGCCCAATAGGTCGATGATGATTAAGGTCCGCTTCCCTTCCGCAATATCCCCGCCTCGCTCCTTGCCGTAGGCCCCGGAAGTAACCCCCGGGGCAGAGCCAGCGTCCTGTTCGGAAGAACTCAAGTTTAGCAGGTCGTCGCGGAGCTGGAACGCGATGGCCATGGATTCGCCAAAGTCGCCGATACAAGTTCGCAACTCCGTTTCGGCACCTGCGATAATCGCCCCGGCCGTACACGGCCCCCGACCCGTGTACCACCCCGTCTTTTTGCGCAACATGGTCATAAACTCGTCTTCGCTGGGAATATAGCGCTGGCGAATCCAGCCCACGTCGTATGCCTGTCCCTCAAACGTCTCGCACGAACCGCGGACCATCTCCTCCATCAAATCGAGCGCGACGTTCTCCCCCAATACTGCGCGGTTCGCGCAGAGGATCTCAAAGACCTTGGCGTACAGGGCATCGCCGACGTTGATGGTCAATGGGATTCCATGCAGCTTGTGCAAACAGGGTTTGCCGCGCCGCATCTCCGAATCGTCTTCAATATCGTCGTGGACCACGGCAAACGACTGGAACATTTCAAAGGCCACCGCAGTTCGCATGGCTTTCTGCACGTCGCCGCCGCAGGCTTGGCAAGCCAAAAGCACTAGCACCGGGCGGAATCGCTTGCCGCCGCGCTCGGGGTAGTCGCGCATCAACCGATACAGGAAGCCCTCGGGCTCGCGCACCACGAGGAACGAGAACATCTCCTCTTCTAGGTCTGGAATGTAGCAGTGCAAAAACTGGCCCAGGTCTCGAGGGACCGCAGACATGTTTAACCTTTCGCTGTGAATGATGCACACCTATCTACCACCTGGTGCGCTCCACTTGTACCGCCGGGTGTGAGACAATTAAGTGCCAGATGACGGCTTGGAAGGATTCCGTTAGCGGCGTGATCGCATCCGGTGCGACCGTCGGCACGATCGCACAGGCATCGGCGACTTGAGCCGTAAAGCCGCCATCCCGCCCCACGATGCCGCAGATTTTGGCTCCGACCTCTTTGGCGTACTCCAGGGCTGCAACCAAGTTGACGCTTGTATTCAGCCGGCGATGGCCGCCGCCGACGGACAAGACCAAAATAAGATCCGTTTCGTTTAGGCGGCTGCCCGCCAACCATTTGGCAAAGGCCGTATCCCAGCCCTCGTCGTTGATGCGCGCCGTCAGCTCCGAGACGTTGTCGGTGGGGGCGTAGGACTCAATGCCAGCGATTTTGCGAAAGTCGTTGACCGCGTGGCTCGCATGGCCCGCGCCTCCCCCCACGCCGAGAACAAAGAGCCGACCGCCACCCCGACGAGTCTCGACCACGAGTTGGACGATCGCCTCAATCGCCTGGCGATCTAGCTGCTCAATGACTTGAGCCGCTGCGGCTAGGTACTGTTGGGTATAACTCATCGGCCGCGCACCGCATTCACAGGCTGTAACCGGCCGCCGTGGCATCCGCGTAAAAGATCTGCACCGTCTCTAGCGAGAACTGCCCCAGTTCCTTGCCCAAGGTCGGCAGCTTTTTGATGATGTCGCTAGTGCAGGTGATGATGTGGCAACCAATGCGGTCGGCTTGGACGACATTGTACACCTCGCGGGGGCTGGCCCAGATGAGTTCGGCTCGAGGGTTGGACGCGAGCAACTCGACCGACTCGGCCACGACCGGCATGTAGTCCAGCCCGGCGTCGGCGATGCGGCCAGCAAAGACCGACACGCAGCACGGTGCCCCGCCCTCAACTGCGGCCGCTACTTCTCGCACTTGGTCGAGCAGAAAGATCGCCGTGACATTGACCTTGACTCCGGCGTACGACAGCCGATGGACCAAGTCGTAGCTGACCTCGCCTTTGGTATTGCTGACCGGGATTTTGGCGTACACGTTTTCGCCCCAAGTGGCGATCTCGCGAGCTTGGCGCTCCATGTCGTCGAAGTCGTCTGAAAAGACCTCAAAAGAAATGTGGCGGTCGGGAATGGCCGCGACGATGTCGTGGGCAAAGGCTCGGTATTCGGTGACGCCCGCTTGGCGCATCAAGGTGGGATTGGTCGTAAACCCAGAGACGAGCGGGTTGGCATAGCTCGCCAGCATGCTCTCGCGGTCGGCCCCATCGGCAAAAATTTTGACCGCGAGGTCCGCGGCGGTTTTTTCGTACGCTAGCACTTGGGAAGTGCGGGTGGTCATGGCGTTGCTCCTTTAGCTGCGTGATAGGCTTAAGTCTATAAGTCTATTAATATTAAATACTAAACATAAAACTCGCTGGCGAAAAATGGCCGCAGCCCACCCACCGCACGGTTGGCGTCGTAAAACCCGTATTGTATAATTATAGACAACCACTTCATTTCGCTCGCCATCAACAAGAAGGGGCTTCCGCGATGAAATACCAATGGGCACTCGTCGGTTTGCTAATCGCCACCACCTGTTCGACCGCCGAGGTTCTCTCGCTGCAAGAGTGCATCAGCTTGGCCATGCAAAACAACCTGCAACACCAGCTAGACCAACAAACCCTAGACAACAGCCGCGTCCAACTGCAAGCGGCGCAAGCACCTTTTGCCTTCAACATGGGCGCCAATTTTACGGCTCCTAGCTTCACCGGACTGCGCGATACCCAAGAAAACATCGCCCTCCAAACCCGAGTTCGCGAGGAGAATACCGATGTCTCCTACTCGGGCAACCTGTTCATGGTCCAGCGCCTGCGCTATCTCGGCCAATTCAGACTGACGACTACGGCCCTACGCCGCGACTTCTCGTCCAATCGCCGCGAGGACTTCCTCGACTATTCGGGTTCGACGCGCCTTGCTTACGAACGCGATCTACTCGCTCGGGCCAGCGAGGAAATCGCGCTCAAGCGCGCCGAGTACAGCCTGCAAAGCGCACACCTCAACTTCGACCGCCAGCGGCTCCAACTAGAAGGCCAAGTCATCGACGATTACTACGACTTGGTACAGAGCGTCCGCGAACTCGAAATAGAGGAACAGCGTCTGGCGCAGTCGCGCGCCAATCTGGAGCTGGCCCAACGAAAGTTTGAGGTCGGCCTCATCGCCGAAGTGGAAGCCCTGCGCTTGCAGGTGGAGATGCTGCAGGCCGAAGCCACGTACGATCAAGCGCAAACCGATATCGAATTGCGCCGCGACCTGCTCCGCGAAACCCTCGGACTCGATGTGTGGGAACCGCTCGAAATCGACACCGAGGTCCAGTACGAGATTCACTCCATCGACACCCAACGCGCCCTTGAACTCGGCTTGGCGCGCCGCACCGACATGCAGCGAGCGGAAATTTTCGCGGAAATCCGCGCCTTGGAGCTAGAAGACACCCGCCGCCGCAACGGCATTAACGCGACCTTTGGAGCCAATGTCAGCATGCAGGGGCGTGGCAGCGAAATCAGTGCTGTCAGCGACAATTTCGAGCGCAATCAATGGGGAGTCGATCTGCAGATAAGTCTGCCGCTGATCGACAGCGGCCAACGGCAGGCCGATATCAGCCAAGCGCGCATCGCCTTGGAGCAAAGCCGCCTCGGACGCGAGCAGCAGCGCCGCCTAATCATCCAGCAAGTTCGCGACGCCACGCGCCGCGTCCAC
Organism: Candidatus Latescibacterota bacterium; assembly: GCA_007571365.1. Lineage (GTDB taxonomy): Bacteria > Latescibacterota > UBA2968 > UBA8231 > UBA8231. The sequence goes on along the minus strand of RKRN01000226.1, from coordinate 20,835 downwards.
GAGGCCGAGCGCCAAATTGACCTGCGCCAAGCCGCCCTCGAATTTGCCCAGCGCACCTATGACGTCGAGCAAAGCCGTTTTGAACTCGGCTTGGCCGACAGCCAGCAATTGCTCCAAGCCCAAGGCAACTTGACGCAAGCTCAGATCAATGCTTTAGCCGCAGTCATAGGCTACCAGCGCCAGCTCAAAAACGTGCGGCTCGCCACTATGGCCGAGCTAAAAGAGCTGGCTCCTTAGTCTCCCAAATTCCAATCCTCACACAAAGGCGGCCCAAGTTGATTAAAACGAGCTTGGGCCGCCTTTCTATTCGGCTCTCTCTAATAACGCGCCGATTAAGCACCTATTTGTCGTCTTCTGAGTTCATCAGCGGATGCGAGAATTCTTCGATGTCCTCGCCAAACATGCGCCGTGGGCGCAGCCGGGTATAAGACGGAATCTGGTTCTGCTCCTCGGCCTCCTGACAGGACACGCACAGCCGCGCTGTGGGCAGGGCCTCCAGGCGCGGCTTGGGAATAAACGGGCAGGTTGGACACAGGTTTAAGGGCTGTTCGAGACAGGCTTCGCACTTGCCATACGTCGTGCTTTCTAGCTTTTCGAGCGCTAGCGTGACCTCCTCCAACTCGCGGCGCTCAGTATCCCCCAGCGCCACCAAAAGCTCCATGGCTCCGGCCTCGACTGCTCGGTCGAGATCGTCGGCCTTGGGGTCTTGCAGCTCGTCAATCTCGTGCTCGGTGCCGTCTAGATCGCTGAGCAATTCAGCGCGGCGCACTAAGAGCATCTTCTTTATTCTTTCTCGATCTCGTTTATTGAGGGCCACTTTTTTAGCCATAATTTCTCCCCTTTAACCGGCTCCAACACCAGTGGATTATCTGTTCAAATGCTCGCTGTCTGCAAGCGAAAAACCGCCGTGCCCAGCGGCTCCAACTCCGCGGCGAGCCGCCCGTTGGCCAGCGTCGGGGCCGCCTGCCCGCGAAGCACCTCGGCCCGTCCCATAGGCGGCAAACCCGCCAAGCGCAAATTGAGCTGCCGCGAATCTTCGGCAACATTGACGGCAAATACGTAAAAATCGCCTTTGTATTTTTTGATCGCCACTGCGACTTCGCCACTGGCCGGTTGTACCGCCAAGCGGTGCTCCTCCTGCAAGAGCACCGGGCCTAATTCGGCCAATTCGGCCGCGAGGCGCTGCACTTCTCGCCACAGGGCGAGGGGCTGGATGTGGCGTTCGTTATCCTGGCAATAGCGGTAAAACAACACGCCCTTGGCCCCACCAACCAGCCCTTGATAGATCATGTTCCGCAATTCGGTCGCCGTCGGTGCGCGCGCCCAATGCTCTACGCCGCCAAAGGCTTGGGCGATCAACCAGACGGGCTTTCGCTCCAGCGAGGTCCAGCGCGCCTGCTCCATGTAGTTGCCCACCTGACTGATGGAATAATTCGGAATCGGATAGACGTCTATAGCCAAAATATCGCTGGCGTCCGAATATGCGGCGTATGTGTGCGGTCGGTTGTTGACTAAATAGACCGGATGATAGGGGTCGAGTTCCCGGATTAGCTCGTATATCGCCAAGGCAGACGCAGGAGCCATTTTGGTCTCGGCTGGTTCGTCAACCAGATACCACGCCAAGAGGGCCGGATGCTGACGATAGCGTTTGACGAGAGCGGCAATGGTCCGATAATCCGGCTCGGGCGTACGTCGGGCGTATTCGGTCAGCTCTAGGAGTATCTGCATCCCCTCTGCGGCGGCCGCGTCCATCAGCGAGGCGACCTCTTCCCCGCGCAGCTTGTAGAAGTAATCCCCGGTGTTGAAGTGCAAACGCCGCATCGGGCCGAGGTCTTCGGCTCGCAGCCAGTATAGCCCAAGGGGAAAAAACGGCTCGCCATCGACGAGCAAGGACTGGCTGAACAGGTCGATTTTCACTTCCCGGGCGGCTGGGGCGAACTTTTCGTAGGCCACGACCAGCGAATCCGCCCCGCCGCCCGGGTCCAGCCACCGCGCCACCAGCTCATAACGCCCTGTGGGCAAGGCGGCTGCGGCAAAGGCCCCAGCGACCTCCTGCCCGATCATGTTCACACTCACGCGATCCAAGACCTCGCCGCCGCGCTGCAACTCAACCGTCGCGGGGATGGTCGTATCAGCACGGCGATTGCGCCGCAGCCGAAAACGGATCTCATCCTCTACGGTATAATACGAGCGATCGCCCGAAAGCTCCCAAGCGGGCCGGGCAAACAGGCGCAACGCTTCGGCCACGTGAATAGGTGTGTCGAGTTGTGGATCGTAAAGCCGCAGGGTCGCACGGTGTATGCCAGCCTCGACCAAGCGATACGGCAGCGCATAACGCACTAGACGCCCCTGCGGTACCTGCAACCGGTGCTCGACCTTGCCTTGCTCGCCCGAAGGAGTTTCCCATTCCAGCAGAGCCAGCAGCAGGTGCGAACCAGTACCTGGCCTAAACAACTGCAAGTCGAGCAGGTTGTCGCCTACTATGGGTAGCTGTTCTTGGATGATCTGGACCGTCGGCACATCAGGCGTCGTCTTGGGAGCCATTTGCCCGCAAGCACTTAACAAGGCCAACAGGGCAAAGTAAAAGGGCCGGGAGACAGCACCCCGCGGCCCGACCCTCGGCAACAAGCACCCCTTCAAGACAACCTGCCAACTTGCTCGGTCTCGAGCGAACGCAAGCGATCCCTAAGCGAAGCGGCCAGTTCAAATCGCTCCGCTTCGACGGCGGCCTGTAGATCAGCCGTCAGCCGCTCGCGCAGCGTGCGCGGGCGAGTGCTTTCCACCTCGCCTTCCCACTCGCGCAAAAAGAGTAGCTCAGGGCATTCGTCGAGCTGATCTAGTTGACCAATTTTGGCGAGAAATTCCTCAATATCGACGATGCCGCGGCGGATCTCAGTTAGGGCCGCGGCGTAGTTTTCGGCCTCTAGACAGGCCAGTGCTCGCGCCTGCACCCGATGCGCCGTGACAAAGACGCGGTATTGTTCGGCTAACTGACGATCTTCGTCCTCCTCGGCGTATTGGTAGCACAAGTCGAGAATGGCGAGGTTGTGCTCGGCGTCCTCTTCGGCCCGCTCGTATTCTTTTAGTTCAAAAAAACCGATCCGCCGCCAGTAGTACTTCATGGCCTCTTGGGCCAGCTCGGAACAGTCCTCGCGCGAGAGACTAAAGGTGCCCGGGCCGTGCGCTTTTTCCCACTCGCGTCGCTTTTGGCAGTAGTAATCCAACAGCGACCCATAGCCGTGCGGACGGAGCGCGTCGGGACGGCCCCGCCACTCGAGCTGCATCAAGCCCATATCCATGCGGATTTGGAGCTTGGCACTGCCATTGCCGCCACGTATCTTGCGCACGCTCAACTCGCCTGGGGCGTATTTCCAATCGCCGAGAATCGGGCCGATATCGCGTTCCATAATGGGGGACAACCTCGAATTATACTTGGCCTTTCGGCCGGGGGTAAACAGGCGAACCAAGCGTCTGCGTATCCCGCCTTCAACAAGGCGGAACTAGCGCGTATCTCGGTGATTTTCGGATAGAATCGCCCTATTATATGCGCTTGGTGTCCCCTTGTCAACTTACCGATCGGAGACTGTAGAATCGGCTTCTACCACCGGCGGCGCACCGGTGATTTCGCCTATTATAGCCAAAAGTTCTTTGCGCAAGGTCGGGCGGCTTACGCGCAGGCTGCCTAGGTGATTTTCAATCACTGGAATGGCTTCCTCGCCCACGGCTGTAAGTGCCTGATGGGTTAGGGTGCGCTCCTCAGGCGTGGGGTCGTATTCCATCTGCGTAGGCTCAATGGGCGTCCCGAACATACTCACCCGAGGCTGGCCCCCCTCCCCAAAGGGGTCCAATCCCACATTTGGATAGCGGCGCGGGCCGTTCGTGGAGTCGGGGTGCATCCGTCCGTAGGCATAGGGGTCTATCTCCTCGCCGGTGAACACCCCCCGGAGGGTTCGCTGCTCAGAGCGCAGGGTAAGCATGTCGTAATAGTCGAGGGCATTGACCAAAATCTCAGCCGCCTTGACCCCCCCCATCTGCCCGAGTGCTTCAACAGCAGCCATTCGCAGTTCGGCGTCGGCCGTGTTGAGCGAGTAGTTGAGCAACCTCCCTATATCCAAGGCCGCGCTCTGGTCGCCGATGGTGCCCAGAGCGCGGAGCGCGTCCTGCTTGAGCGTAGTGCGCTGGTCGTAGTCTTGCAGTGCCATTTTCAGCACCGGCACGGCGCGCGGGTCGCCGATTTCGCCGAGGATGCGGGCGGCCTTGCGCCGCGTGGCATAGGGATAGTCCTGGCGCGAGACGATCTCCATGATCCGATCTAACTGCGCGTGGTCGCCCTCCTGATAGAGCTTGTGCATCTGGTTGACATTGGTGCAACCCAAGGGGGCCAAAACGACCGCCAAAAGCGCGATTCGGTACGAAATGGTAAAGTACATTGGAACTCCTATCGCTCTGCATCCTTGTAAAGCCGGTCTAGCCGCTTTAGCCCGGCACTCGCCAAACAAACCATTGCAACGTAGCTTCTCGGACATCCCCTGCTCGTCCCACACGGGCTAGAAGCTCTGGCGGAATGAGTGCAAGCGGTCGAATTGTGGGTTGATGACGTAGTTGCCTTGCGGATCGATGAAGCCCCACTTGCCTGTGTCCCAACCGCCGACCCTTACAGCCGCCAGTCCTTCCGAAAACGATGAAGTGTCGTCAAATTGCGGGTTGATGACGTAGTCGCCTTGCGGGTCGATAAAGCCCCACTTGCCTGTATCCCCATCGCCGACCCTCACAGCCGCCAGTCCTTCCGAAAACGACGAAGCGTAGTCGAATTGTGGGTTGATGACATAGTTGCCTTGCGGGTCGATAAAGCCCCACTTGCCTGTATCCCCATCGCCGACCCTCACAGCCGCCAGTCCTTCTGAAAACGACGAAGCAGAATCAAATTGTGGGTTAATGACATAGTTGCCTTGCGGGTCGATGAAGCCCCACTCGTCGCCAAACTCCACAGCCGCCAAGACTCGCCCCCTATCGCCGAGATCTACAGACTCGCCAATCTCCGGCGGCAACCTCGTATCCAATGGGTTTGAGGCATACAACCCAATCAGCCAAGCGTCTGCAATGTCAATCGCGCCATCGCCGTTCACATCGCCGAGCGCAATAGCACCCCCATTCGGCAGCACCGTCGCGGGATTGGCGACGTACATGGCCACCATCAGTGCGTCAAGCAACTCAACGTGGCCGTTATTATCCACATCACCCAAAACCCCACGCTCCGTCTGCACCCTCTTACCGCTGCCCGCTAGCTCCACGGACTCAACCACCACTTCCACCGGCCCCACGCCAACGCGAAAATCCGCGTCCACGTAGGCGACCACCCCCGCCCCCGAAACCACCAACCCGTAGGCCGTTTGCATCGTCGGATCAACTGCCGTCCTCGGCGGCGGGACCGCACTCACCGCGCCGCCAGCCGCCCCATCCACCAACACCATCTGCCGCGTCCGAGTCGCGCCGCCAGCCGTCAGCCGATAGACATACACGCCGGCCGCCACCCCATGCCCGGACGCATCCCGTGCATCCCACCGGGCCGTGTGCATACCCGCCGACCGCACCCCATCCACCAGCGTCGCTAGTCGCTGCCCGAGCAAGTTGAACACTTCCAGCCGCACCTGTGTCGTCGTCGCCAATTCGTAGGGAATCACCGTCCCCGGATTAAACGGATTCGGATAGTTCTGCCCCAGCCCAAACCCAGCCGGCCGGACTGCGGCTGCCAACGGAAACGCAAACTGCCCGTCCGCATCCGTCGCCACCTGCGTCCATCCCTGACGCAAATCGCTCAGGTCGAACAACGCCACTTGTACCCCGGCCGCTGGCAGCCCGCTAGACAGCCGCACCTGCCCCTCGATCACCGGCTCCGCCCCGGCTCTACCCCCTAAAAGCAGTCCAGCGATACATGCTATGACAACCTTCATAGTAGTTGTTCTTTCACTAACCACTTTCGCTTGAACTCCTCGTCCGACACCTGGTTCCTACTCTTGCCGCGAGGCGGCCTTTCGTCTATACTTCAAAACTTCAAATTTTGCACTACGCGGCAGGAACTTCAGTGAACGCCCCACAAACCCACAACCGCCAACCCATTCCCGGCATCAAAGATACGCTAGCCATATCCAGCGGCAAGGGCGGCGTCGGCAAGTCCACGCTCTGCGCCAACTTGGCCGTGAGCTTGGCCAGCCAAGGGCTACAGATCGGCTTACTCGACGCCGACATCTACGGCCCCAACATTCCGGGATTGCTAGGCCTAGCGGGCCGACCGACCGCGGACCACGGCCGCATCCAGCCCTTGTCCACGCACGGCCTCAAAGCCATTTCCATGGGGCTGCTCATCGACGCGGGCACCCCGGTCGTGTGGCGCGGCCCGATGCTGGCCAAGATGATGCACCAATTCCTCTTCAACATCACTTGGGGCGAACTCGACCTCTTGCTCATAGACCTACCTCCTGGGACCGGGGATGTACAAATCACGCTGACCCAAGTAGCACCCTTGACCGCAGCCTTAATCATCACCACGCCCTCGGCTATTGCGCTCGCAGACGTGCGGCGCGGCGTCGAGATGTTCCGCCAGACCGAGGTTCCCATCGTCGGTTTGGTCGAGAACATGAGCTATTTCCGCTGCGGTCACTGCGGCCATGCCGATCCCATCTTCGGAGCTGGCGGAGGCCGCGCCACAGCCAGCCGCTTGGACATTCCCTATCTGGGCGAAATTCCGCTCGACCAGCTCGTCCGCAGCCAAGCCGACGCCGGCGAGCCGGTTGTCACAACGCATCCGCAAACCGAGGTCGGTCGAGCCTTGGCCAGTCTAGCCGCCGACATCGGCACTTATTTTCAGTGCCGATGAACCGCGTTCAAATCGCCTGCATCGGCGCGGGGTATTGGGGCAAAAACCTAGTGCGCGTCTTCCGCGATCTGCCCGAGGTCCATCTGCGCCAAGTGTGCGACTCCAGCGCGGAAATTCGCCGCGCCCTTCAGCGCCAGTACCCACAAATACCCATCACCGCTCATTACGACGAGGTGCTCGGCAACGACGCGCTCGACGCCGTAGTATTGGCCGTCCCGGCTGCCCAGCACTACGAATTGGCCTGCCGCGCCCTTCAGCGGGGCAAGCACGTGTACGTCGAAAAGCCCATGACCCTCGACGCTGCCACATCGGCCCACTTGGTCGAACTAGCCGCCGAGCGCGACCGGGTGCTGATGGTCGGGCACCTGATGAAGTACCACCCGGCCGTGCAAATGCTGCACGATTTGGTGTGGGAGGGCGCGTTGGGCGACTTGTATTATCTGTACTCCCAGCGCGTCAACTTGGGCATTGTCCGCCGCGACGAAAACGCCTTGTGGAGCTTGGCACCACACGACATAGCGGTCATCCTCTACCTACTCGGCCAAGAGCCGGATGCGGTCAGTGCCCGCGGCGAGTGCTATCTGCAACCCGACGTCGAAGACGTGGTCTTTGCCAATTTGCACTTTGCCGATGGCAAGATGGCGCAGATGCAACTCTCTTGGCTCGACCCACACCGCATCCGCCGCCTGACCATAGTTGGCAGCCGCAAGATGGCGGTGTTTGACGATGTGGAAAGCACGGAAAAGGTGCGTATCTACGACAAATCGGCCGAGCGGCCGCAATACGACTCCTATGGCGACTCTATCGCGCTGCGCTTTGGCGATGTCGTCATTCCGCGGCTGCACATGGCCGAGCCGCTCAAGCTGGAGTGCCAGCATTTCGTCGAGTGCATACGCACCGGCCAAGCACCTCGCAGCGATGGCCACGACGGCCTGCGCGTCGTGCGGGTCTTGGAGGCTGCACAGGCGTCGCTGCGCCAAGCCGGGGCCCCGGTGCCGCTGCGCTAGCGCACAGTAAATTCCGCATGGACTTCGGCTTGGTTGCCGCTCATATCCCGCACTCTCAGTACTAGGCGGTGCGCCCCCGGCGACAAGTCTTGCAGCAAATGCCCGTACACGCGCCCGGCTTCTGGATCGTATTCGGCGATCAGCGGACGTCCGTCGAGGGTAAATTCAAGGTCTGTTTCCCGCCCAATGCCCGCGCCCCGGTCGCGCACTGTGCCGACAATTTCCGGGCGCGCGCCAACAACGGCTCCTTCAGCGGGCTGCAAACCGCTGATCTGCGGGGGTTCCAAGTCGGCCAACAGCGCATAGCGGCCCAGGCGGCGCACCCGCGCCACCACCTGCCTACCCACAGCATCCCATTCATTGCTCACCAGCGACCACTTTTCAGCGGCGACCTCGCGGTAGATGCCCAGCTTGTCCGGCGGCAGCGTTTCCCGCCGGTCGTAGCGCAAGCGCAACTCAACCCGGTGGTCAAAGCTAACATCAGGCCCCAAGGCAAAAGCCGGCCCGACTGCGACTAGCGCAGCCGGCACTTGCGGCTCAAAGGGCTCGACTTGCGGGAAGAACGGCGCGTACGCGCTCTCTGCGGCAAAGCCCAACTCGACCGCGCCGTTGGCATAGGTCAGCTTGGCCGCAACCGCCGGCCTGACTAACTGCCGGTCGAGGACGATCTTTTGCACCGCGGCCCCCGGCGTCCGCAGCAAAACCGTCCTCCCTGTTGGATCGCTTGGATCGAGCGGCACTACAACCCGGAACTCGCGCAAGCCGGTCTGGCGCGGGCTGATATTAACGGTATCAGCGCGGACCAAAGGCGCCGCGCTAGGCACTTGTTCATAGCGCATCACAAGTTCCACGAAATCCGCGTGGGGACGGCGCTCCAAGGCAAAGGCAGGCACCGCGGCCTCGGGCAGGCGACAAACGGCAAAGGCCGTAGCACCCGCTGGATCCCGCGCTCGGATCCGCCAGTAGGAAGCGTTGCGGTGAATTTTCCACTTGAGCGGGCCAGAGCGGCTCTGCCGCCAATCGACGCGCCGCCAGTTCTGGCCATCGCGCGAATTGGCCAATTCTACTTCCACGAGCGGGTCGTCTGCATCGCTCAGCCGCGCCTCGATAAAGGTTCCATTCGCTTCGGCCGCGATCCGCGCCTCGGCAATGACCGGCGGTTCGTCAACTACCAACCCAAAGCGCGCCCGGCTCTCGTTGCCGTTGACATCCGCGACGACGACGACAGCTTCGTGTCGCCCCTTGGCCAACTTCAGCATTCCATCGCTAGGCCCCTCGTAGAATTTGAGCCGATTGCCCGGTAGGCGGCACAAGTTGTAAAAGCGACCTACCCCGCCCTTAAAGGCCGTTAGCGGTCGGTCCAAATATAGCTGGTGCATATCGCCGTATCGGACCTGCTCGTAGCGCGCCGCGAAAACCAGATCGCCGTCGATGTGCAATGCCGCGCGATAGGGGGCGAGCTTGTTGGGGGCGGCGTCGGCCCTGTCGTACATCAACGCACTAACGCTCACCGGGCCGAGCACCTGCACGGGCCGCACCCCGACGAACTCCCCCCGGCTCGGCTGCCAGCGCAAATTCAGCACATAAGGGTCGTGCCCTCCCGCCACTTGGGCCATGCGGCCATGCGGCGTGATGGCCACGCGTTGCAAAGTCGGCGCGATCGTATCGGCAATGGCGAATCCGTGCAACAAGGGATTGATCGCCACGTTATTGGCGTCGCGCAGCTCTAGGTGCAAATGGGGTGGGCCGGCTCCGCTGTCGCCGCTCCAAGCAATGACCGCGCCGCCGCGCACGGGGATTTCCCCCGCCTTAAAGTACAAATCCACGCTATAGCGTCCGCGCTGCTGCTGTGCTTGCTGCACGCGCTCGGCCACAGGCGCGGCAAAGCCCGCTAGATGGGCATATACCACTATGCGGCCATCGGCCAATTTCAGGTACAAGGCTCGGCCATAACCCCAAGGCGAGGTGCGCACGCGCCAGATATAGCCGTCGGCCAAGGCCTGGACCGGGTGGCCGGTCTCGCCCCAAGTCTTGAGGTCTATGCCGGCGTGGAAAGCGCGGGAGCGCGATTCGCCGAAGGTGGAAGACAAAGCCGGTGCAAGGCGCAGGGGCCAAGTGAAGCCCCCTTCTTCGGCGCCCACCGGCCGCCACAAAGCCACAGCCAATAAGAGGGTCCCTAAGTACGCGACCCCGGCGGTGCGCGTGCCGGCGCAAGGGATTGTCGTTGCCGCGCAAGCGGGAATCCAGCGGGCCGATGGCCGCTGACGGATCGCGGCTTCTGAGACCTCAATTTCGCGCAGTAAGGAGTGTCTTTTAATCACAGTCGTCCTCGTATGTATGTAGAGCCATGCGGTCCGGGGCTACTTCGAGAAAGTGAAGGGGTTTTTCGGTCCAAGCACCGGTATTGAAGTAGCGCCGACCCTGCCGCTCAATCGCCATAGCCGCGTGCGTGTGCCCGCAGGCTACAGCTTCAACCCCCTCCTGCTGGGCCACGCGCAGGGCGTTGCGCGCTACGTGCTCGTTGAGCACTCGGTAGAGCAAAGGCCACTTCTTGGCGTACTCGGCCACGTGGGCATCGCGCCCGCCGAGCCAGATGCGGCAGCGGTGCAAGCAGCGGAAAGCCCACTTGAACGCCGAATGCCTAGGCATCAGCCGGTCGAGCCGATGGCCGTGCATTACGAGCAGCCGCTCATTGAGCCGCCAGCTATCGACAAAGCGAATCTGCCCCGGCGCGGCCAGCTTGAATTGAGCATCGCGATTGCCATGCACCCAGATCACGAGCCGCGATTGCGACTCGCGCCCGAGGCGCTCTAGCACGGCCCGATGGGCGGCGGGCAGGGCTTGGCCCGGCTCATCTACGACATCGCCGTTGAGCACCAGCGGCACCCCTTTAGGCAACGCATCCAACCACGACAAAAAGTCGCGATGGTAAAAGTAAGCCGAGCCGAGATGCAAATCGCTGACGACGAAGCAGCGCGTGACGTTCATGCCTGTTTTGTGTTTGTCCTTGTCGTGTCCCACGCGATACGGGTGCGAAATTATCTCAGTACACGACGCCTAATGTGCGTCCGCGTTTTCTCCGGCCCGCCCACGCGGGCCAGACGCCCGCGCCCAATGTAGGGGCGGTTCGCGAACCGCCCCATATCATTGCAACAGCAGCCTCTTTTTAGGACAGACACATAGGTCTGTCCCTACGGTTCGACCGGCGTAGGGCACACCGCAGGATCTTGTCGAAGCCCACGCACGGGACAACGCCCAAGGAGCCGACGGCTGCTAACGCCACCGCGTAACATCGTACACGACACCTACCGTACCTGTGCGTCTTTTAGGTGCCCCTGGGAGGGCGGGCCTCTGGCCCGCCATGCGGGCGAGACGCCCGCACTCCTAGTTGAGGCCCTACTGTCGTGTACTTAGGGTAATTATACTAAACCACCCTTCCGATGGCGTTCAAAAAAATGCTCTATTACTGCTAGCCGCCAGTGGCCCGTATGCACTGGACGTTACACAGTAGCGTTAGAAGCAGTCGCGGCTGAGTGCCCTGAGCTTATCGAAGGCATACGCCATGCCGCTGGGGGTAGCGGGGTCTAGCGGGGTCTGCCCGGCGGCTGAGTGCCCTGAGCTTGTCGAAGGGCACGGGTCCAAGGGAGCTAACCGCGTACCATCGGTTAGTCGTAATGTACTAAAATGAGGCAATCACCCTAAGCCAGCTAAGGACCGCACCTATGCACAAAGGATACGACCCGGATAAATTACAGGCCCTGCTCCAGTACATTGGCCGCCTGTTGCCCAACGACCAAGAGCGTGCGGCCTTTTATCGCTGCTCGCAGACGCCTCCCCCAGCTTCGCTGCGCTTGAACGCTCTGCAAGCCCAAGCGCAATACGTGCGCCCCCACCTGCACCAACGCGGCCAAAGCGTGCCTTGGTGCGGCGAGGGCTTCGCTTGGCCGGAGAGCGACATCAGCCTCGGCCAGACCCTCGAACACGCTATGGGCGCGTATTACGTCCAAGCCAAGGCCCCCATGCTAGCTGTCGAGGTCTTGGCCCCCCAGCCCGGCGAGCGCGTCCTCGACCTGTGCGCCGCTCCGGGCGGCAAGGCCACCCAGATGGCCGCGCACATGCAAAACAGCGGCCTGCTACTGGTCAATGAGCTCCAGCGCAAGCGCATGCCGGCCCTCGTGGGCAATTTGGAGCGCTGCGGGGTGGCCAATCACGTTTTGACCCAAGCCCCAGGGGCCATGCTAACGCGCTACTTTCCCAACTTTTTCGACCGCGTCCTCGTCGATGCGCCGTGCTCAGGCGACGGCATCGTGCGCAAAGACCAGAACATGCTCGCCTACTGGTCGCCGCAAGACGCCCAACGCCTCGCACAGCAACAAAAGGGCCTCTTGCGCGCGGGCTACCAAATGTTGCGCCCCGGCGGCACCTTGGTGTATTCGACGTGCTCGCTGTCGCTAGAGGAAAACGAAGAAGTGCTCCTCGGGCTGCTGCGCCGCTATAAGGAAGACGTCGCCATACTCCCCATCGCAGCATTCGCCGGACCGCGGCTGCCGGATGCGCTGGCCGCCCAATTCCCGCCCGAATTCGCCCGCGGCGGCCGCGTCTGGCCCCACCACCACGACACCGAAGGTGCTTTCGTCGCCTGCCTTTCCAAGCGCACGCCGACGCCAAGCCCTGAAGCCCCCCCCGCTTGGGACCCGTCGACGACCAATCCCGCGGCGGCCGCGTCTCGACGCGCCATCGAAGAGCGGTGGACCAGTACCTTGCCCTGCCCGGCGGACCAGATCTTCACTCTCAGCAACCGCCACCTGTGCCGACAGCCGGCACTCGGCCCAGCCATCCAAGCGCATCTGCCCTATTTCGTCCGCGCTGGCATGAAGGTCGCCCGTCCCCACAAAGGGTATCACTACCTGTCCCAACAGACCGTCGCCCTATGGGGACACCTCATGCCGGGGCCTAGCGTCGAGTTGAGTTGGCCCCAACTACAGAACTTGTTCGCCGGGCGTCCAATCTACTGCGATCCGCCCACAGGCCTCAAAGGCGAAATTTTCTGCCGCTTTGGGCCGTGGACCGTCTGTCGCGCCATTGCCAGAGAAGAAGGCCGCCTGCTTGAAGGGATGCTGCCGCGGGCGTCGTTCCGCGCCCGTTTGGATCGCTTAGTATAGGATTACCATTACCGGCCCGGCCCGGCCCAAGGCCGGAAGAGCTGGTGTTCGATTCGCAGCACGTTGCAGACGCGGCCGGCGATAAAATCGCCCAAATCGTCAAACGTCTGCGGCTTTTGGTAGAAGGCTGGCATGGCCGGCAGTACGATGGCCCCGGCCTCGGCCGCGGCCGTCATATTGCGCAACTGAATCAGGTTGAGCGGGGTCTCGCGCACCACCAGCACCAGCGGCCGCCGCTCCTTGAGGCTGACGTCGGCCGCACGTTCAATCAGGCTCGCAGACGCCCCGCGAGCGATGCTCGACAGCGTCTTGACCGAGCACGGCACCACCACCATGCCGTCAATGGATACCGAACCGCTGGCTATGGGGGCTGATAGGTCGCTGGCGTTGTACTCGCGCAATTCACCAGCTTGGGTCTCCTCCCCGTAGCACCGCGTTATAAACGCATGCAAGCTCTCCTTATCGGGGCGGAAGCCCAGCTCTTCGACGAGCAGGTAGCGCCCGTATTTGGACAGCACCAAATGCACGTGATGCCCGCCGATCAGTAGGGTGCGCAGCAGGCGGCCGGCGTAGAGCGCACCACTGGCCCCGGTAATGCCGACGATGATCTGCTTGCCACTCACGACGCCCCCTTTAGAGCCTCACGGCCCGCTTCAAGCGCGGCGACGATCGCGTCCACGTCATAGACGCAACCGCCCCAAGTGCCGCCCCCGACGTTTTGCAACGCCGCCCACAGCTTGGTGTCGTCGGGCAACTCCGCTTCGGGCGCGAGGTCGGGGCGCAAGCTGCGCTCGGCTAGCACCTGTTGGCCTTCCTCGGCGCCGAACTCCGTACCGGCACAGCCGACCAAGTCGATGCGCCCACGCAGGTTGCGGCAGTCGATTTCAATGGCGATTAAGTCGCCGTTGCGCAGCTTGCCTATAGGCCCGCCAGCCAAGGCCTCCGGGCCGATGTGCCCGATGCAAGGGCCGGAGGAAAACCCGGAAAACCGCGCGTCCGTCAGCAGGGCCACGCTCTTGCCAATATCCGTGTATTTGAGCGCGATCGTAACCTGCGCTACTTCCTCCATGCCCGTGCCCAGCGGCCCGCAGCTAATCATCACCAGCACGTCGCCCGACTCGATCTTGCCGTCCTTGATCGCGGCAATAGTATCGCGTTCGGTGGTAAAAACCTTCGCTGGCCCCGTGTGCCGATACACTCCTTGCGCGTCGAGCAGCCCAGCGTCGATGGCCGTGCTTTTGACGACCGCGCCTTCGGGCGAGATGTTGCCTATAGGGAAGCAGACGGTGCTGGTCAGGCCCTTGGCGCGCGCGCACGCGGCGTCCATAATCACGTCGTCTGGAGCCACCCCATCTAGCTGTTGCAACGCCGCGCGGAAGCGATGCCGACGCGGTGCCTGTTCCCACCAGTCGAGATTTTCGCCCAGCGTGCGGCCCGTGACTGTCATCACTCCCTCCTCCAACAGCCCCAAGCGGCGCAGGTGCAACATGACCTCCGGTACCCCACCGGCCAAAAAGGCGCGCACAGTAACGTGAAACTCTGGACCGTTGGGCAGCACGTCGACCAAGCGCGGCACTGCGCGATTGATCCGGTCCCAATCCCCCACCTCTGGCCGCCGCCGCCCGGCCGCATGGGCAATAGCCGGCACGTGCAATATCAAGTTCGTCGAACCGCCAAACGCCGCGTGGACGACCATAGCGTTGTGTAGTGCCTGATCGGTGACCAACTCCTGCGAGCAAATGCCGGCGGCCTCCAGTGCCATCAGTGCCCGCGCCGAGCGCACGGCCATATCGCGCCAGACTGCTTCCCCCGAAGGAGCCAGCGCCGAATGGGGCAGCGACAGCCCCAGCGCCTCGCCCACCACTTGGGTCGTAGCCGCCGTCCCCAAAAACTGGCAGCCGCCGCCCGGCGTGGCGCAAGCGCGGCAGCCGAGTACCTGAAAGTCGTCAATGTCCATCTCGCCCCGCGCCAGCCGCGATCCGGCGGATTGGATCTTGCCCGCGTCCTCGCCTTCTTGCGGCGGCAGAGTAACCCCGCCGGGCACGACAATAACCGGCAAGTCTGGCGTTCCCGCTAGGGCGATGAGGATCGCCGGCAAGCCCTTGTCGCAGGTACCCACGCCCATCACGCCGCGCCGCGTCGGCAGCGAGCGAATCAAGCGGCGCAAAATCACGGCCGCGTCGTTGCGGTACGGCAAGCTATCGAACATGCCGGTCGTACCCTGCGTGCGGCCGTCGCACGGGTCTGAGCAATAGGCGGCAAAGGGAATGCCGCCTCGGCGGTGGATTTCCTCGGCCGCGGCCTCCATCAGCAGGCCGATTTCCCAGTGGCCGGTGTGGTAGCCCAGCGCAATAGGCCGACCATCCGGGGCGCGGATGCCGCCCTGCGTACTGACGATGAGGAACTCTCCCCTACCCAGTTCGGCGGGGTTCCAGCCCATTCCCGCGTTCTGGCTGTAGCCAAAAATGTGGCCACTCGGTGCTTCGACGACCTGCTCTATGGTCAGCGGCAGCTTGCCGCTGGGGCCGGGCGCACGGGTGCGGACTTGATAGATTGCATCATCGGTCTCGCCGACGATGGCGGCAAAGGAATCAGTACTCATGCTGCCTCGTTGTCTTTACCAGCCCTCTTCGCGGACTTGGATTTTCTGGAGCAGGGGACGCCACCAAGCTTCGTTGTCGCGGTACCAGTGGACTGTATCGCGGAAGCCCGCGGCGAAATCGACTTGCGGTTCCCACCCTAGTTGGGTGCGGATTTTGTTCGAATCGAGTAGGTAGCGGCGGTCGTGGCCGGGCCGGTCTTCGACGTAGGTTTTGTGCCCAGCATCCAGCCCCAAGGCGTCGAGGATCAGGTCGGCGATGGTTTCGACGTCTTTTTCAACGCCACTGCCAACGTTGTACGTCTCGCCGAGCTCGCCTTTTTTTAAGACGAGGTCAATGGCCCGGCAGTGGTCATCAACGTGGAGCCACTCGCGGCGATTTTGACTCGATTTGTACAGCGGCATTTTCTGGCCGGTGAGCGAGCGGACCGCGAAGAAGGGGATGACTTTTTCGGGAAATTGATAGGGGCCGAAGTTGTTGGCGCAGTTCGATAGGGTCACGGGCAAACCAAAAGTGTGGCCATAGGCGCGGACGGCCAGATCGGCGGCGGCCTTGGCTGCGTTGTACGGGGTGCGCGGCCGATAGGGCGATTCCTCGCTGAAGGACTCGTCTGCGTCGAGGGCCAGATCGCCGTACACTTCGCAGGTGGAAATGTGGTGAAAGCGCGGCACTTGGGCATCGGCCGCAGCCTGCAACAGCTTTTGCGTCCCCACGACATTGGTCTGGAAAAAGGCCGAGGGATTGACAAGGGCCAAGCTGTTGTGCGATTCCGCGGCAAAATTGACCACGTAGTCCGGGCGGTGGAGCGCGAAGAGGTGCCGGGTCAGGTCGGCATTCTGAATATCGCCGCGCACAAAGGTGTAACGATCGCCGTAGCTTGCTTCCACGTCCTGCAGGCTGGCCAAGTTGCCGGCGTAGGTGAGCAGGTCGTAGTTGACAATGCGGTCGTCGGGATAAGTCGCGAGCCAGTAGCGAATGAAGTTAGAGCCAATAAAGCCGGCACCGCCGGTGACGAATAGGGTAGTCATAGATGAGCTTGGTTAGGGGTCATTTGAGCGACTCGCCCGTTTCATTGTTTTTGCCTATTCAACTGACTATAACAATGCAAATCCAGTCTTTCAAGCAGCGTGCCCAACAGGGTTAGGCAAAGAAGATTACTCCTTCTGCTCCGGCATGAGAATACCAGCAAAGGCGGGCATCCCATACATCCTACATACCCTCACTACTACCCTTACTCAAGCATTACTACCCTTATTCCCGACAAAACGCCAGCGCGCCCCCGGACCGCGCCCCCTGCAAGCTACATCGCCGGATTTCTTTAACTTCGCCAAGAGGGTGCGAATCCATTCGCGGCCCACGCCGGGGCAGGCGCGTTCTAGGTCGCTTAAGCGAAATTCGCCCGGTTGGGCGCGAATGGCAGTGAGCACCTGCGCGGACTTGGCACCTCGTGGCACCTCGACCTGCGCGGCGCGTTTTTCCAGCTCGACATAAGCGCGGCGAATAATCGCGAAAAGGAAGTTAAACCAAGGTGTCAGTTCGTGTTTGCTGTCGTGCCAGCGGTGGGAACTGCGCCGAAGACATTCGTAGTAGGATTCTCGGGATTCCTCAATGAGGCGTTCTAAGCTGATGTAGCGACCGACTTCGTAGCTGTGCTGATATAGAGCCAACAGTGTGAGCAGGCGGGACACCCGGCCATTGCCGTCGCGAAAAGGATGGATGCACAGGAAATCCAAGACGAGTGCGGCGATAGCGATCAGCGGCGGGACGCTGTCTTGGGCAAGGGCGTACTGGTAGTGCCGGCAAAGCTCTTCGACCGCCGCTGGGGTCTCGGCTGCTTTCACGCAACGGAACCGAACCATCGGGGCTTGGCCGGGCAGCAGTTCTACGATGTCGTTATCAATTCGTTTGTATTGACCCGCATCGCCGCTGGCAGATTGGCAAAGGGCATGTAGGTGTTGCAGGGTGTCCGGTGCGATGGCAAGCGCGGCATAGTCCGAGTGAATCGCTTTTAGGGCCCGGCGATAGTCTTGCACCTCCTGTTCGGAGCGGTCGCGGGGCTTGGCTTGGCCGAGCACCAGCGGGTAAAGACGGGCCGGAGCGACCGTCACTCCCTCAATGCGGTTGGAGGATTCAGTGCTCTGAATGACGGCCGTGTCGCGGAGTGCTTTGAGTACTTGCGGCGATTGACGGGTGAAGAGCTCCTGTTTGCCCCGTGACTCGGCGATGTCGTTGAGCAGCCACACCGTGCTTAGGGGGGTTGTATGGTCGCGGAGGCGGGGGAAAGAATTCATGTCATGGGTTGTGGGGGCTTTGGTCTAACCGAGATTCAGAGTGCAAATTCTGTCTAAGAAAATTTTCAGCGGCTCCAATGCCGTATGTTCAAAATCCCAGTACTGATAATCAGCAAAAGGAGATCATTAGTCATTTTTAGTGGCGAATGTCAACACCCGATTCCAAGGCTTTATCCAATTCATTAGGATTATATCTATAGGCTTTGATCTTGTCGTCAGTAAGTTTTTTTAGCCAGAAGCAGGCGACTGAATCTGGTCTTTCTTTTAGTACCATATTCAAACCCGTTATGACGTCTTGACTGTGAGTAGTCATAAAAATCTGCGTATTTACCTTTTGCGAATGCTCCAGATATACTTTATGGAATCTACATGGAGGCCGTTTTCAACCTCGTCAATCATCAAAATTCCGTTCTTGGTTCCATAGATTGAGGTGAGAATCGACAAAATGCGGACTACTCCATCGCCGAGGTAGTTGACTAGTAAGAAATTATCGAGGCCAATATCAACAGCTACAATCCCATTTAAACCGGTCCGCGCATCCAGTACTTTAGGCTCTATTGATTTGAGGCAGTTCACAATATCTGCCTTGCGCTTTTCGTTGAGCATTTCATCCACAAAATTTGTACTATATAATTCCCGACGGCTGTGGAGGAATCTAGCGAGAGTTGTCTCTTTGTATTTTTTATTAGATTTAATGTTGATCTGTCCATCTTGTTGATCCAAACGCATTATGGCTTCGTACCATTTCTTTTTTCTTTTAATTCGATTTAAATCAGTAAATGTAAAGTTAAATTTAAATCCTGTCATTGGCTGTTCGGTAGTAGAACTAGTAGCCTTGATTTGAACGAGGCTGCTTCCATTATTGTTCTTTGAATCTTTTGGCAAATTAGAGATTTCAAATAAGGGAGATATTTTAAGTTCCCTATTATTTGCCTGTTGATCGCCAGAGAGCGTGATCCCTCGTTCGTGATCCTGACTGTAAAAGAGGTTTCTCAGACCAGTGCCTCCATTGAGGACCAAACCCTCCAATTTTCTATTCTAGACAATAATTCGATATTCGACATGCCCGTCAGTAAAAACATCGATTCCAGCACAGATGTTTTGCCACAATTGTTTTTTCCAACAAATAGATTAACCCGATAAAGGCGGTCGATTTCCAGAGACTTGATGCCGCGGAAATTTTCGATCTGTCTCTTAGTGTAAAAATGCTTGCTCATCGTCACCCTCCATGCACATAAACACAGAATTCTTGAGGTCCTTCTTCTTGCCTGTATTGGATCAATAGTGGACAACCAAAATGGATCTCCAACATAAACTATCCATATTTATATTATTTTGCAACTTGTTTTGATCTAAAAGTAGTAAAATGATGTTATCCACCAGTAATTATCTTGGTATGTTCCCTGTATGAACATATCCCTGTATCTGCTCGGTTGGTTTGGCACATCCCCGGCGACCGGCCTATCCACCCTGATCAAGTCATGCGCTTTTGGTCTCGTATCGACTATGACGGCAAAATCCTTTGGCAGCCGGTCAAGCCGCTATTACATATGGTCGAACAGGCTGATGCGGTGCTGATAGTTGATGATACGATAAAGAAGCCGCATATAGACAAAAAGGACCTGATTTGTTGGCATCATGATCCTAGTCAAAACCGTTCGTTTTAGGGCATTAAACTACTTAACTACCCTTGTTCTTGCAGAAGCTCGTGGACATAGACGGTGCCGTTTAACTGATATCCTGAAGATATCACGGTTGCTCGAAACACGTTTACAAAAAATGTTCGCCAGCATGATCGGTAAACGAATCAGCGTCGCGGATGTATTGCATGACCGTGGCCGGGTTCGTGTGGCGAGTAACGGCCATAATTTTGTCTAGTCGGGCATGATGCACTGCCGCACTAGTGACAAAACCTGCTCGTAGAGAATGCCCTGCTACTTCTTTGGGATTCAGTCCGATCCGTGCGGCGTAGTGTTTGACGAGGCGTGGGATATCGGAATGGTGCAGCGGCTTACCTTGCAGATGGCCGCCACGTCTCATCGTCTGAAACAGTGGACCGTGGCTGATCCCCGACGCATTAAGCCACACCTGAAGACGGTGGACGGGCCGGATAACACGGCCGTCCAAGATCGCGATCCTTTGTCCTTTACCCTGTTGATCCGTTTTGGATCGGCGGATGGTAAGGAACATGCGCTGATTAGCTTCCTCTGTGGTTTCAAGGAACTCAACATCCTCTACAGTCAGGCCGCATATCTCCGAGCGTCGCAGAGCACCCGCGAAACCGAGGGCAATAATCGCTGCGTCGCGCCGTCCGATGATCGTATCAGCACATTGAGCAAGCATGGCTTGAATATGGTACTCTCTCAGTGCTTCTACTCTACGACACGCGGTCCCTTTGAGCCGGGCTAACCCTTTGAGAGCGGCCCGGACCATGGGGTGATTTGTCGGAGAGGACTTCCCGGCGTTGGTATATTTCTTATTTATAGCACTCTTATAGAGCGTTACTGTTCCCATGGACAGCACGGTTCCGCTTTGCTGGCTTGGTCTTGTCGCTATCTGTACAAGGAAATGTGCCACCATGTCCGGAGAAGCAGATAAGGGATCGTCGATCTGCTGTTTTGTGCAATAGTCGATGAACCTAGACCACCCTTTTTCATAGGCAATATGGGTGTTTTTCGCCAACGCAACGGAAAGGACATCGGTATGAGCTCCTTGATCAATCATGGTTGAGTGTAGCAATGGGAACTCCTTTGTTAAGGTTTCGGTGTTCTGATGACTAAAATATGGATACTCAAACAATTTGATATTGCGATTAACTACGGAATTAAGACTGGCTATAATGACGCCTTTGTCATTGATAACGACACTAAAGAAGCGTTGGTCGCCGAAGACCCGCGCTCT
>RKRN01000073.1 GCA_007571365.1 Candidatus Latescibacterota bacterium | reverse complement strand
CCCGCCACCACCTCCACAAAAGCTCGCATTCTGGTGACATTGAGTTCCTGCAAATGAGCAAAATCGGTATCGCGGAATTCGCCGCCGATATTGGTGGTCAACTCGTACCCTCGGTAATCGTGCCGCTGGGTGTATTGTAGCGAATAGGTTCTGCCCAGAAAGTCGTCTATATAGTCGGCCGGAGGTGCGGCCGGCAAAGGCTCGAAATTGCGGAAGAATTGCATTTCTATGCCCACCTCAACGCGACTACGCCTTAAAAGGCTCAGCACCGCGCTCAACGAGATAATCTCCTGCAATTCGCTCTGTCTTGCTCGAGACGGTGTCGATCGCGTACCCCGCCGCCAGATGTTCTTCCAACGCGGCACCAACACCAGTCCGGGCCTGACGCGATAGCGATAATCGACTCTGTTGACCAAGCCGATAAAGAAGCTGTCCTCCCAGTCGTCGAACTGGTTGAAATAGTCAAAACGCAGCTTGTGACGCACAGTGAACTGGTTTCGCAATAAGGCGTAGGCAACATAGCTTTCATTGACCAGGGCATCCCGCATTATTAGCGGATCAGCAAAGGGCTGTAACCCTCCCCGCCTGCCAGGTAGCTGCTTCCACAACAGCAAGTCATCGGCGATATCGTCTTCCACCCGTTTGAGCATGTCAAATATCTCCAGCCGCCCCCAACGCCCGTGATCGAATAAGCCGCTTATCAAGGCATAACGCACATGGCTGCGTTCCATTCCTGCCGGAAGCCGCTGCCGGGCTTGGCCCAGCCGCAGCGACATGTGTGGATAGACATCGATAGCTAGGTGGATGTTGTAGCCTCGATGGCCCTTTTTGTAGGGATAGTCCGCCTCTTGGTCGTTCTCTAGGCGATCAACTATGGTATTATTGTTCATGTCAACGCCAAACATAAAATCGGGCGGATCAACATAGTGCTGCCAAAACGGCTCGTCGTAGTCGGGCAGGGAGTTTTCGTTTTCGTCGTAATCGGATATCTGATCGTTGTTTTCGTCTAGACCGGGAATGACTGCACGGTCGGCGAAACCGGGTAACAAGTTATCCTCAAAGCGCACCCAATCTACCTCGCCATCGTGGTCGTCATCGTCATCGATGTATTCAAACCAATTGCGCTCGGCATTGGCATAGTTGACCCGCCCGCTCTGGTCGGGAATGAAACCCCGCGTCGCGTAGTTGTGGTCAATGCCAAAGAGCTCGCCCGACCAAGATAGTCGGCCGCTCTGGTACCTCAGATCGACAAACCAAGCACTGGCTCCGCGCCGGCTTAGATGCTGCTTGTGGCGTAGAGTTTGGGCGATATTAGGAAAGCGCAAGAACCGCGTATTATGGGCGAACTCCCCACGCAGTTCCCACCCCAACAGATTTCTGACTTCAAGGTCAAATGCGGCGATCTGGTTGCCCGAAGGCAACCCGTATTCAAAGTGAAGCACCCGCCGATTGGTATGGTCGCCCACATTGCCTGCTGCACGCGCCACCGGCAGAAAGACTGGTTGGCCTCTATCGTCGATCTGCAGATTAGAAGCAACCTCTACGCGGTAGTCGTCGGCCAGCACTAGGTCGAAATTCAGGCGTTGGGCCGCTGCCGGATTGGGTATGCGGAAGCGCAATAGGATTGCCTCGCTGTCTACGGCTTCCAGTAGCGCACCGCGCCGCTGTCCCCCTTCGACGAAGGGCCGTACGGGTACTAATTCGCCATTAATCCGCAGGCGCGACGAGAAATAGATTGCGCCGCGGCCATCGCCGGGCGAGTCGTCTACGATGCGTACCAAGATTTCGCGGACGCTGTCTGAATTCTGATCGTCCAACAGCACCCCGGCGAACGGAAACCCGGCAGAGCCGCTGACACTGCTGGCCAAATGGCTATTTACGAGCGTAGCCCCTAAGCGCGTGGTTTCATTGATCTCGGCTTGGCCGCGCAGGCCGATAAAGTTGGCGTACTCGGTAAGTTGCACTGAATCGCTCGATCTAAGCGGCGTCACCGGCCAGTTCGCCCGCGATAGTAGCACCGTGATGGCGAAGTGGTTGGCGGCAAGGTCCCACTGCACACCATTAAAGCGCGATTTGTTGAAGGTCAAAGGGGTAAGTGAAGTGCGGATTTGGTTGCCAACGGTCAGCGATGTGTGATACTGGCCAAGAGCATCAGAGGCAACCACCAAGTTTTTGAACCACTTTCCAAAACGGTCCCCCTTAAGAATGCCGCTGCCCAAGAGCCGGTTTTGCTCTTGACGCCAAGCGTACACACGCCAACCGCGTAAGAGGTAATTACCGAATATGTCGTAGCGGTTGGTCCCATCTAGTGCGTAACTGATATAGCGCAGATAGTTTTCGCGAGCATAGTTGGTGTATTTATACCCGCCCCAGCCGTAGAAGGGGTAGAGTTCTTGCGGCACGTACCACCTGCGCAAGGTGGGAATAAAGGGATCGAATCCGTACTCTAAGCGTAGCGGTGCTTGGGGTCCACGCACGGCAACGACGTGCGCCGAGACTAACAAAAGGAGACAGAGGCTCGTGCTATAGAGCTTCATTAATAAGCTACTACTACGAGCCTATGTAGTGTTTGGGAGCGGGCGTCGCCTCGTGCCGATATTTTTAGAATATAGGAACCCGGCGGCACTTGCCCGCCCACTGCATCGCGGCCGTCCCATTCTAGGGCGATATGGCCCGGCAGGAAATCGCCCTCCGCCAAGACCCGAACTTGGTGCCCCGCTAGGTCTAATAGTGCTACCTCCAAGGGACGTGGGACACTGAACTCTAGGAGATCGAATTCAATTCGCAGCGCATCGCCGGTCCCGTCGCCATTGGGCGTAAGTATTGGGCTAGACAAACGGAGCCCGGACACCAGATAATTGCTGAGGGCAAGGGCAACGACAGTCTGCTCGCTCGCTATGGCTGTCGAGGCGTCCCCCGCGTCAACCTGTTGGCTGAGCTCCATCTCGCTGTGCTCCAGAAATGCCTCGAAACGCGTCTGGTGGAACAGGGTGCTTTCAAAGTCGATCTCCACTAGTTGTTCCCCTTCGAATAAGCGACCCAAGTCCACATTGAGTTCTTCTCCCTCGGCCTCAACCGTCGTCGCCACCTCTTCGCCGTTAACTCGAGCCTTGCTGAAATCCATCGCCGCCCCGCGCAAGACGATTCGATTAAAACCCAGATCTCTAGGGGCTGCCAACACATGTAAATAGTACGTAAAAGAGCGGTACTCACCGGCCTTGACTTCGGTGGGGAAAACCTCGCCCCGGGTCCGCTCTGCCAAGGGGGGAACAGAGCGCAAGACAATCTCGTTGAGGGCGGCAGCTTGTAAGGGGTATTCCGAGAGCAGGCGCACCTGCAACTGGATATAACGCCGAGGTGCTGGCGAGCGCGACGGCTGTCCGGGAAATGTGTACGCCTCGCTCCAATCGCTCCAGCCATCTCCCGGCAAGGGTATCTCCACCGTCTCCACTGGGCCGCGAAAACGAGGCAACAATTTCTGCCAGCGCCGTTCGCTGACCTCTTCTCCACTTGAGTTGCGATAGATGCGTCTTTCTTGGAGTACATTGCCGGCTCGGCTGTACACCTCCACTCGTGTTCCCGGCGGTGTGTCGGCTTGCCATAGAAGTGCCGAGACGTTGAATAAGCCGCCCAAGTCGTAGGCTATCGACTGCATGGTGACGTCGGCCGGATAGCCCTCACCAAAAACTTGGAATTCGGCCGTGAAACCGGAGGTCTGGATTAAAGGAAAAAGCAACTGAAGAAAGCGGATTTTTTGCAGAGGAAAACGCTCTTCAAAATGCACTACCGCACGTAGATTTCGGTCATTGAGCGGCAATTCTCCCAATAACTTGTAGGGAATACTTCCCGTCGCGTCTCGTGCTGCGGCACCATAGAGCATATAGCTATAGAAGTTGTTGAACTCTTCCCGAAAACGGTTGACAACCGCTACCCCACTCCTGTCTCCCAACAAGCGCACCCGGTCGATCCAGAAAACCGGGCCGAGGTCAATTTCGTACACTCCGAACAACGATCCACCCAAGGTAATCCCGCCAAACTCCATGTAATAAGTGAGAATATCTCCGTCTAAGGTTCTTTCGAGGCTCTGGCTGGCTTGGCCTTCGTTTTGGGCGGCGATCGCCCAGCCGTTGCGGTCGAAAAACCCCAAAGCGATATTGTCGCCGATAGTCTCCACCTCTAATTCGGCGATCGCCATCGCCGTCTGAGTCCGTTCCGCCTGAATGCGGACAAAGCGTAGAGGCTTAAGTCCGAAGTCGATCTTGACTAGATGCTCTTCGTTAAAACCGAAACGCTCCTGACTATTAAAAACCAAGCTGTTGGCGACGAGGCGTTGCGAGTTATCGGAGAACATTCCACCGTCTGATCCCAGTACAGAAAAAAAGGACAGCGGCTCAACATCTTCGGCAAAGCGCAGCCGAATCGTTCGTGCCGAGACTACCCGCCCCAAGTCCACTTCTATCCACAGGTCTTTAGCAGGTGTGCCGGAGGTAGGTCGCCACGCAGTCCCAACATTACCATCAATCAGGTCAAACGCGCTTTCGGTACCGCTGCCGACCTTGTGGATACCACCGCCGAGTGTCCCAGCGTTTGCGACGGCGTTGATATCGCGACGTATGAAGGTGGGGATGACGGACCCATCCTTGATGTGTATCGCGTTCCCGGGTAGGAACCATGCCTGCCAGTCTTTGTCGGTATCGATACGTATCTCTTTTCCCCACCCCATCGTGCTCAATCCTGCGAGTAGTAATGCGCCTAGGAGGAGGTACCTTTGAGAACTTGAGGTACTTGGCTTCATGGGGTCGTTACCCTACGTCTGTTCTACCATTAAGCAACTTTATTTTAAAATTTTTGATATAGGAAACCAGCGGTCCGAAGGCCTTGTGTAGAGAAAAAAAATGGGCGGCGTATTGCTCAGCCCTGATCTCCCACGATTTCCTCACAGAGGGATTTGCCAGAATGTGCAATATATGGCCCCCCATTCTTTTTATCGGTTCGACTATGCAGGGCGGATCCTCAAGTCCGTAAACACCAGCCTCTGTGGATATCAAACACTTGCCATGGGCAATCGCTTCAGCAGCCTTTATCTTTAAGCCGGTTCCATAGGGTATTGGGGTAATTACTATAGCCGCTTCTCGGTAGTGCGGTTCCAAGTCGTCAACTATACCCAAACATTCTAACTTGCAGTACTTGCTCTTGTTGATGGCGTCGCAGACACTTCCACATACAGTCAACTTTATCGAAGGTAGGGCGTGGCACATATCTGCCCATACTTCATCCAAAAACGATGTAATGCCCAATACGTTGGGATCGTACAAACTACCGACGAACAGAATTTTGTATGGGTCCACACGCCCCACTTGGCTGCTTTTAATCGGACATCCGTGGCTTATGACAAGTATGTCTTTTTCGGGGCACATCTCTCGCAATAGACTGCCTTCTGCGTTTTGAATAGCCAATAACAGATCCGCCCGGGCCAGCTCTGCCGTCTCTTCACTGCGCGTACAGTGCCTATTGTCTAGATTGCCACCAGCCGCCCTCGCGTTGGGTGCTCTCATATACTGAACGTCGTGGGTATCGATTACCTTCAGCGTCTGTGCGGGCAGCTTGTCCAATGCCCGTGCGCAATGAACATAGTCGGAAACGGCGACAAGTGGTTTCGTTTGGGCTGCGACTATTCCGGCATAACCGTCCAATTCGGGATAGCGCATCCTTTCTAAAAAAGAGAGTTGATCATCAAGTACCGAGGGGGTACTAGAGGGTGCTGTTTCGCTAGACGATCCCGCCAACGGCCAGTAACTGTCGCAGTAAGGCTTCAGATGCCTAGCGTATTCTTGCCCAAAATCTGTGCTGACCAAGTCAATATGGAAACCTTGTTCGTGCAGATACCGCAGAAGGCTCAAGGTTCTAGCAGGGCCACCGGCGTTGATGGGCCATATCTTGCGACTCACAATGAAGAGAATCCGATCCATCAGATAAAAGTGCGTGATTGTTGAAGTCAATCGCCGAAGGTTAAGCCACTTGGGAAGATCCAAGGAAAAACTAACGAGTCATCAAGATGCGGACCCCTACCGCAGCGGAGCGATTGTTAGGCGAGTATCCGGCGCGATACGCTGACCGCACGTATTGAAGGAAAATGTCGAAATTCCCTCCTCGTATGACGCGCTCAGAGCCGGCATTAGGACCTTGGGGGTCAACACTAGGCGAACCACCATTGTAATAATGACTACCATACCTATCCCTAACCCATTCAGACACATTCCCGTGCATGTCATACAACCCCCACGGATTGGGCCATTTCTGCCCTACTGCATGGCCGTATCGCTCATTCCACGTATTATCGAAATACCACGCATAGTCGCGCAGGTCGCTCTTGGTATCCCCAAACGACCATCGCGTCGCCGTTCCTGCCCGACACGCATACTCCCACTCCGCCTCCGTTGGCAACCGATACACCTCCGACCCCGCCGCATCGTTGAGCCTCCTAATAAAGGACTGCACATCATCCCACGATATAAATACTGCCGGATGGTTCGGGTTGGAGACCACCCGATCATGCCCGGCCCACGGCATAGTACCCATAACAGCCTCCCATTGCCCCTGCGTGAGCTCGTACTTTCCCAAGTAGAAACCAGTGCTGATCGTCACCTCGTACTGCGGTCCTTCGGCTTCCCGCCGACCCTCTTCCGTCGCCGGTGCCCCCATCGTAAACGTCCCCGGATCAATCCACACCATCTCTATCGTCGCCCCACCTAACAGAGATACGACTTCCGCGGCCGGAGTATCTACTGAAAGGGCGTAGGTGCGGAGAAGCGAGCCATCAATAGCTCTGCGCAATTCTACCGTGCCATTGCCAACTTTACAGCCTGCTAGATATATATCTTCGCCATTGGTGAGCGTTTCATAGTCGCTGCTTTCAGCCGGACACCAATTGGACTTATTGAGAGCCGTTGTTATTTCTAAACGCGCAGCCGCTTCAAGAGGCCATAGGTCATCCGGCTTATAGGGATTGACTACTATTCGCACAGGTTCACTGGCTTGAACTGTAAACCGATGCCAAACACCATTGTCCGAAAATTCTATACTGGATGGGTCGGGAACCAATGAAGCGGTTATGGCTGTCGTCTTACCGGCTACTATAGGAGCTGTAGGCATGGGCTTTTCGTTTGTGACGCAAGCTATCGATAACAAGCAAAATAAAACTGCTACCCTTACCTGTTTCATAATCCTAACTCCTTTTTAGACATAGGTTTACGTAAAACAGTCAAGCACCGAGGCTGAACTGATTTTTAGTGTCATGTGCTTAACAAAAAAAAAATAAAAGTCAAGAGAAAATTTAGTAGTGGTACGTTTTGAAATCCCGCTCCGGCCGCGACACGAAAGGCTTAGCTGGAAGCGCGGGCGTCGCGCCCGCCTAGGAGTTTACTCGCTATTGTTCGAGCCCTTGCGGCATAACCGCTACCCTCCCTCTCGTCCCTACAACGCCCCTCCGGTCGTACCGTTTGAGCGCATAGAAAATCCCCAGTGTAACCGTCTCGCTGGGCTATAAGGCCGCTTGAGGATGTCTAGGCATGGCGAGTCTGATTGTCGATACTATGAAAGAGGGCTATTATAAAATCGGCCGTAATCGTGGGTACGCTCCTGAGAAGCTGTCTGAAAACTTGGATTTTGGTCGCGGTCCCGGCTCATAGCCGCTGGGATCGAGGGCGTCTCGCCCGCGAAAAACGCCGGACGCACTAGGGCCCTCGATAGCCCCGTAAAACGATCTGACAGGCGTTTGCAGACCGCTCCTAAGCTGATAGGTCGGATAATCCCAGCGCAGGAACGATCTAGACACAAACCGACTAGCACCATTGGTTAAGTAGTCAGAAAGAACAGGCCATGAACGAACAACTCAAACAATCCTCGCGCAGGTTGGATCCCGGTTTAACAGCATGAAAGCCGACCATCGGCAAGATGTGGCCGCTTGGCTTGCTGCGCTGGCTCGCGCTGGTAGCGGAAAGGCCCCATAGTGCGGGGATTGCCCATTGCCCTGCTGTTCTGCCTCGCCCTATGCACCTGCACGGCGGAAACCCCGCCCGAAAAAGTGCGTCCCGGCGCGGCTATGGACGCCGAAGTGCTCTTTGTGCGCGGCACCGGACTAGCTGCCGAGGGCCGCCACACCGAGGCCATTGACTCCTACCAACAAGCCGCGGCGCTGGCCCCCGAATCGGCCAAAATCCACTACAACCTCGGCAACGCCTACGCCCATCAACTCGATTACCCCGGGGCGATGGCGGCCTATCAGCGCGTTTTGGCACTGGACTCGACGCACGTGTCGGCGCGGCACAACCTCGCGGCCCTGTACGTCAAACAGCTCAACTATGCCCAAGCTATTGACGAACATCGCCGGGTGCTGGCGTTAGACCCTGGCCATCTGACGACCTACTACGACCTCGGCTACATCTACTTCTTGCGCGGCGAGTACCGCGAGGTGGAAACGCTGCTGCAAGCGGGGCTGGAGCGCGATTCGACCCATGCTTCCTTCTACCGGCTGTTGGGCCGGACGCGCCTGAAGGAACTCGACTTTGAGCGGGCCGCAACCGCCCTTACGCAGGCCGTCGCCCTAGACAGCACAGACGCGGCCGCGTACGTCGCGTTGGCACAGGTGGAACTCAAGCGGCGCGAATACGCGGCCGCCGAACGCGACGCCCGCCGCGCCATAGCACTCGACGCCCGCTCCAAGGAGGCGTACTTCGCGCTGGCCAATGCCCTCAAGCGGCTCGGCCAGCGCGAGGAGAGCACCCAAGTGCTGGCGCAATTCCGCGCCCTCGACCAGCAGCTCGACAAAATCGATGACCAACTGCGGATGCTGGGCAATGCGCCCGACGACCACGAGGCGCGGGCCCAGTTGGGCCTGCAGTACACCGAGCAGGGCCGCTGGGCCGAAGCGGCCGAAGCGTATCGGCTGGCCGTGCGCTTGGCCCCCGACAGCCTGCGCTACCGCAACAACTTAGGCAATCTCTATCTGCGCTTGGGCCAATTCGCCGCGGCCATAGCCGAATATCAAGCCGCGCTGGCCTTGGACTCGGCCTACGCCAAGGCCCACTACAATTTGGGGCAAGCGTACATGCGCTTGCAGCGCTTTGACGAAGCCCTAGCCAGCCTCGCCCAAGCGCGCCGCTTAGTACCGGAAGACGCCGAGACGCATTACTTTTTGGGCCTGCTCCACGCCGAGGCTGGCGACTACGCCCAAGCCGCCGAGATGCTGGCCGTGGCCGTGGCGACCCGGCCGGACTGGCTCGACGCCCGGCAAAAGCTGGCCGTGGCGTACTTGAAGTCCGGCAAGGCAGAACAGAGCAAGCAGCAGCTAGCGACGATTAAAAAGATGAAGGAAGAACTTCAAAAAGAGTAGGTATGCGACACTAGCCCATCGTCGCGGTCTCCTACGTTAGATAGTACGCATTCTCGTGCCGGGTGCGCGGGCGTCTCGCCCGCATTCATCGTGCCCTTCGACAAGCTCAGGGCACACTGCTGACCGAGTCCACGTACAGGGGCCGACGGCTCTAATGCCACTGCGTAACGTCAGTTATGATGACATGTCTAGCGTTTAGGTTTTAACATTATGAATATCTGACGTTACGCAGTCCTCGGCCTTCGCCGGGTATGCTCTGCGGCTTCCGCCCGGGGTCCTTCCCGCGCAAAAACGTCACCCCGTGCCTTGACACGGGGCGGGAATCCAGTCTGAGCAGGACCGTCAATGGGACTCTCTGGGATGCCTGCTTTCGCCGGCATGACAAAGGATGCGTAACATTATGAACATTATGAACCAACCATTGGCCATAACCACCCGTGCGTTTCTCGTCCTCGCCGTCCTCACAAGCTGCGCTGAGGACGGGCCGGCCGTGGCCACTGAAGATGCCGTCTTGGTGGAGGTGGGGCCAACGGCGATTCGGGTGGCGGACTACCGCCAGCACCTGGCGCGGGTGGCCCCAGAGTTGCGCGCGGAATACGGAGCCGAGCCGTTGTTGGAGGCCCTTGTCGAGCAAACATTGCTCGTACAGGAAGCCGAGCGGCGCGGCTTGAACAAAAACGCGGAGTTTGTCCAATGGCAGGCGCAGACGCAGGCGCGGCTGGTGCAGCAGGCCCTGTACGAGCGGGCCGGAATCGTCCAGCCCGCAGTCGCCGAAGAGGAGCTGCGCGCCTATTTCCAGCGCAGCCCGTACAATCGCCGCGTGCGCTTCAGCCTGCTGATGGTACGCAACCCAGAGCAGCTACCGGAGATTTTGGCCGCGCTCGCCGCCGGGGCGGACTTTGAGGAGCTGTCGATGCAGCACTCGCAGGACTCGCGGATCCTAGAACGCCGCGCCGACATGGGCTACCATCGCTGGGGCGATACCATGGCCTCTCACGCGGCCCTCACCGAAAGGGCCTTCTCCATGCAGGTCGGCGAGATCTCCGAGCCGATGCAGGTGGCCGATGGGTATTTTCTCATCAAGCTCACGGACGCGCACCCGGTGAGCTTTGAGCAGGAGCGCGAGACCATTCAGCGTTTGGTGCTGCGCGAAAAGCTCGGGCGGCAGCTCTTGGCCTATTACGACACACTGCACGTGCGCTACAAGGTGCGCTACGAGCCGGATGGGCTAGCCGGAGCAGCGGAAGCGGTCGTGGCGACATACGACGGCGGGGTGCTCACGGTGGCGCAGGCCGGCGAACTGCTCAAGGGCCAAGGCGCGGGCGAAAAGGTGCTGCGGCGCGAGCTCGGGCGGCGCGTGTTGGTCCCGCTCGAAACCGACCGCTTGGCACTCGCCGCCGACCCGGACTTACAGCGCGAGTTGGAGCGACTGCAGCAGATACAGCTCGTGCGGCGTTTACAGGACGCGCTGCAAGCGCAGGCGCCACCGCCCAATCCCAACGGCCTGAGCCTGTTTTACGAGGAGCACAAGCTCGGCTACACCGCACCGGCCGAGGTGGAGGTGCGCCGGCTGCTCGCCCGCGACGAGGCCGAAGGTACGGCCATCGTCGAGCAGATGCGCGCCGGGCGCGATACGACCGCGCTAGTGGATCGCTTCGTCCGCGTGACGTACGGCAGCGGCGCATTGGCCGGCGACAATCCGGTCAGTCGCGCCCTGCGCGCTGCCGAGGGGACCTTGCACGGTCCCTTTGCCACGGATAATGGTTATATTGTCCTGCAGGTGTTGCGCCAGCGCCCGGACCGGTTGCCGCCGCTCAGCGAAATCCGCGAGCGGGTAGAGGCGGATTGGGTGGCTGCGCAGCGTCAAGCGGCCCTCAAGGAGCTGGCCGCGTCTTTGCGCCAGCGTCGCGCCCCTGAAATCCGCTTCAGCCCAGATGCTGTGGCACTAGCCCTGTTAGCTATTTCTGATGGCGAATAATTCGCTCGTTCTCCAACCGGCCTATATCGTCGATCGCCGGCAGGACTATATCTGGTTTGTGAGCCTGCCCTTTGCTGCGGTTTGCTTTGCCCTAGTGTCGGGGCACTACCTGCCGGGGGCGGCACTGGCGGCCATTGCCCTGTGGGTGACCATTCCGCACCACTTCGTCACTTGGCTGCGCGTCTATGGCTCGCCGGCCGAGTTTGCCCGCTTCAAAGAGCGGTTTATTCTCGGGCCGATCGCGTTGGTCGCCTTGGCCTATGGCCTGATCCAGTGGGCCCCGTTGAGCTTGGTGTTAATCGTGACTTTGTGGGATCACCAGCACAGCTTGATGCAGCAATACGGCTTTGCCCGCGTGTACGACTTCAAGGCCAAGGCCGGCGCGCCGGCCACCGCCAAGTTCGACTTGGCCTTCAATTGGATTTTCTTTGGCAACATGCTGGTGGTGTCGCCGCTGTTTTCCACGGTCTGGGTGCGGATGTTGCACGAGTGGCATTGGCCCATCAGTGCGGCGGCGGTACAGACAGTGCATCTCGTTTCGTGGACGCTTGCCATTGCCTACGGCCTGATCTACGTGGGCCATGTCGTCTATTGCGCTTGGCGTGGATACGCGCTCAATCCGCTCAAATACGCCTTTTTGCTGTCGAGCTATTTCCTGTGGTACTTCACCAGTTTTACCACGGCCTATCTACTCGTCTTTGCCGTGGCGCACCGGATCATGCACGGGATTCAGTACATCGTCATGGTGTATTTCTACAACCGCCACAAGGTCGAGCGCACCGGCGGCGACTCGGCCCTCTTGCGCTACGTAGCTAGCAAGGGGGGCGTCAAGTTTTTTCTCTTGCTGTGCGCGGCCTATGCCGTCGTCTTTCACGCCCTGAGCGAGGGCTTGGTGCGCGACTTTGGCTTTGGCATAGTCGGCTTCAACACGAATTTCGACCTCTTCAGCTATTCGCTACTCAGTTCCTTTGCCCTAATCCACTACTACTACGACGCCTTTATCTGGAAAGTGCGGAAAAAGGATGTGCAGGAGGGGCTATAGGAGTGGAGAGCACCCACCCCCGCAGCGGCGAAGGGCTGGGGCTCATTGCGAACTGGATTCCCGCTTTCGCGGGAAATGACTTCCGGGTGCGCGGGAATGACATTCGAACCGTAGGGACAGACCTATGTGTCTGTCCCCGGCTGGATTCCCGCCTCGTGTCGGGGCACGGGGTGACGTTCTTGCGCGGGAAGGACGCCGGGCCAGCAAGGGGCCGACGACAACCAGCGACTGCACAACGTCAAAAAAAGAGATAGAGCTATGATTGAATTTGTGGTCGTCCTTACCATCGCCGCGCTCGCGGTTGCCGCAGTTATTGTGCGCCAAGCCACAGCCGATGCGTGCTACGATCTTTCCGACGGGGAGCGCCAGCCGCACAAGTGGGGCTACGCGGACACCCGCTTTGAATTCGACGGGCCTAAGACCGTGCGGGTTACGGGCAGCCGCTATCCGCTGGCTGGCTTCACGATGCCGCACTTCATCCCGTTTGTCGAAGAGATGCTCGCGGTGCCGATTGATCCCAACGAGAGGGCCGTCGAAAAAGAGCGCCACGAGGTGCCGCCTTCGCGGGCCGACGCCAGCCTCGTCGCGGCTTGGCAAGACGCGCTCGGGGCTGAGTGCGTTTCGCTCGACGACGACGAGCGTCTGATCCACAGCCACGGCCAACTCAGCGTCGATGAGGTCTATCGCCTGCTCTACGGCGATGCCTTGGAGCGCGTGGTCGATCTGGTGCTCTATCCAGCCGGCGAAGATCACGTGCGCGCCATCGTGCGCCTCGCTGGCGAGCACAATGTGTGCCTCGTGCCCTACGGCGGCGGCACCAACGTCAGCGGCGCACTGGCCCTGCCCACCGACGACAGCCGCGTCTTTGCCTCGGTCGATATGCGGCGCATGAACCGGATCGTCGAACTCGACGAGGACAACCTCCAAGCCTGTGTCGAAGCGGGAATTGCGGGCAAGGAACTAGAGCGCGCGCTCGCGGCCCGGGGCTACACCGCCGGCCACGATCCCGACAGCATTGAGCTTTCGACCTTGGGCGGCTGGATCGCCACCAACGCCAGCGGCATGAAGAAAAACCGCTACGGCAACATCGAAGACATCGTCCTCGAAGCGACCTTGGTGACGCCGACTGGGGCGGTGGAGACGTTGCACACCACGCCGCGCAACTCGACCGGCATTCAGCCCCGCGGGCTGCTTTTTGGCTCGGAGGGCAACCTCGGCATCATCACCAAGGCCACGCTCAAAATTCATCCCCAACCAGCAGTGCGCGAATACGGTTCGCTGGTGTTCAAGTCCTTTGCCCAAGGCGTGGAGTACTTGCAGGCCCTGCGCCGGAGCGGGACCTTGCCGGCGAGTATTCGCTTGGTCAACAACCAAGAATTTCGCTTCGGCCAGGCCCTCAAGGCCGCGCCCACGCCCTGGCAGCATCTCAAGGAAAAGGTGCAAAAGTTCGCCTTGTTGAAGGTGTTGGGCTTTGATCCGCTAAAAATGGCGGCGTGTACGATTGCCATGGAGGGGACTCGCGCTGAGGTCGCGCACCAGAAGCGGACGATCTTCAAGCTGGCCAAGGCCCACGGCGGCAAAAGCGCCGGTGCTACGAACGGGCGACGCGGCTACATGCTGACTTTTGGGATTGCCTATATCCGCGACTTTTTGAACCAGTTCGACTTCTTGGGCGAGACCTTTGAGACCTCCGTGCCTTGGAGTCGCATCCACGACGTGACGCAGGCCGTGCAAGCCGAGCTAACGGCCCAGTGCCGCGCCCGCGGCGTCGCCGGGCGGCCCTACCTATCGTACCGGGTGACGCAGACCTACCACACCGGGGTGTGCATCTACTTCACGATGGGGTTTTGCGGGCGGGGATTGGAGCATCCCATTGAGGTCTATCACGACATTGAGCACGCGCTGCGGCAGGCCATTTTGGACCACGGTGGTTCGCTGTCCCACCACCACGGGGTAGGCAAAATCCGCCAGAGCTTCGTCCAACACATCCAGAGCGAAAACAGCATCGCGGCCCTGCGCCAGACCAAAGAAGCCTTGGATCCGCAGAATATCTTCGGCATTCAGAATGGGATTTTTGGCAAGCCTCAGCCATAAGACCGTCGTCATCACTGGTGCTTCGGCGGGCTTGGGCGCGACGCTGGCGGTGGAGTGCGCCCGGCGCGGTGCGCGGCTAGGTCTGTTGGCGCGCAATGCCGAGCGGCTGGCGGCCGTCGCCCGCGAGTGCGAGCAGCTGGGCAGCGAGGTGCTGATCGTCGTCGGGGATGTCGCGGTCGCCGCGGATGGCCAGCGGCTGGTGGAGGCCACCATTGAGCGCTTTGGCTGCCTAGACTACTTGGTGGCCAACGCTGGCCTTAGCATGTGGACCCCCTTTGCCGCGGTCGAGGATGTGGCGTTGTTCCGCACGCTGATGGAGGTGAATTACTTAGGGGCTGTGCATTGCGTACATCCGGCATTGCCGCATCTGCAAAAGAGCAAGGGCCTATTGGTGGCCATTTCGTCCATTCAGGGGCAGGTGGGGGTGCCACTGCACACCGGGTACTCGGCGTCCAAACACGCGCTACAGGGGTTTTGCGACGCGCTGCGGATGGAGGTGGCCGCCAGCGGGGTGGGGGTGATGACCGTGCTCTTGCACTGGCTTCAGGGGACGGAGCTGCGGCAACGCGCACTGGGGAAAGACGGGAAGGCGTTGGGTGCTGCATCGCGCAAACACCGGGCGGAAGCGGTGCGTTTAGAAGAGGCGGCGCAGGCGATTGTGCGCGGGATGCAAAAGCGCCAGCAGCGGCTCTATGTGCCCAAGCGACTCAGGCTGCTGGCGCTGGTTCACGCCCTATGGCCGGCCTTGGCCGAGTGGGTCGTCAAGGGGAAGGTGGCGCGGGAGGAGGGCTAGCCCGCTCGACGCGCACCTGAGTGTTCAGTTCGAGATCCGCAAGAATCTGCTCCAATTCAGTTGCCATATTGTGGGCAAATTGCGGGTGGACGCTGACGGTGCATTCGATGCCGACGCGCAGGTCTTGCCCGGCGCGGAGCTTGGGCAGCAGCTTGGTGCCCAGCCGGTTCCAGACTTCGGCGGGCACGGTGCCGGTGAGGCGAAGCGTTGTACTTTGATGGTCTGGGGGCGGTGCAAAATCCGATTTCTTTGCCGGGGCTGGCTGGGGTGCTGGCTCTGGGCTTGGCGCGGGTGCTGGTTCCGGCGGTGGCCTATTTTCAGCGGCGGCTTTGAGCTCTGTGGCTTTGGCTTTGGTCACTAAAAAGACGTTCTCCTCAAACGCCACTTCCGCGGCGGCGACCGCCTCTTCATACCACAGCCGCTTAAAGCCGCCATGGCCTTGGGCACCAGAGGCTAGGCCGAACTCGCCCTGTGCCACGAACTCAACGACCTTCTTGCTCAAGACCGCATCGGGATCAATCAGCCGCGTCAACGCGCCGTTGAGAAAGCTCTGGCGCAGGCTGGTAAGCGGCCACGCCCCGGTATCTTTGAAGGCCGCCGGCCAGTGACGGTCGATGTATCCCGCCCCCACGTTCTCGTTGAGCAGGGCCTCGGCTTTCAAGGCCCGGACGATCCGTCCGCAGAGGGTTTCGCTAGAACTGCTGTGGCCAGCCCCCAAGTCGATGATCTTGAGCCCATGCTTTTGTTGGCTGTCAGCCAGCGCGACGAAGCGATAGCCGGCCCACACTTCGTCCTTGGCCGCTTCTTCCGCGTCGCGGACGTGGGCCTGAATCTCGGCGCGGTCAGCGCGGTCGTATTCTGCGCCGAGGACGCCTGCGGCCACCTCGTGCGCCACGCGCTGCCAGGCGAGCCACAATTCTACTTTGTCGCGTAGTTGGCGGCCCGGCTTGCGTCCGCTCCAAACCAACGAACCCGGGTACAGCCGCGGCGAGTGGCCCCGTTTCTGCGTCCACTGTCCGAGGCGTGTGATTACGGGATTGTCTGCGCTCCACTCCTCCTCCGGGTCGAGGACGAGCAGAGAAAGGCGCGGCCAATCCGGGACCGCGGTGCTGTCTTGCGGGAAGAAAACCAACGGCAGGGTTGCGCTGCGTTTGAACTCTTCTTCCACGAGTTGGCGCAGAGCCGGTTTGATCTCAGCCGCCTCGTCGAGCGAAGCCCGGCGGTCGCTGACGACCTTGCGCAGGGTGGCTTGGTGGTGGATGCGATACCCGTCCGTGCCGACTTTGCGAATGAAGAACCCGGCCCGCTCTAGGGCTGTCACCGCATTGTCGATGGTCGTGGTATCCACCTCGGGCTCGCCGAGCGCAAAACGCAGCTCCGGCAGATGGGCCACTTTGTCTATTTGGCCGCCGGAAGACTCGAACAGAATGGTCGCACCCACCCGGCGGTGAATGTCGCGCAGGGCCCCGGTGGCGTCTGCATCGAGCGGCTTGGCATGGGCTGTCGGCCCGGCGAGGTCGGCGTCAATGGCCACATCGAGGCGTGCTTCGCCCAACTGGCCCAAGACCACAGCGCGAAATTCGGGCACGTCCAACGGCGCCGATCCCAGCGTAATCAGCGGCTCGGTGCGCGCCTTGGCGAACTGCTCGCGTGCAGCCCAAGAAATCCACTGCGCCAGCATGGCCAACGCGCCGCGGGTTTGCTGAAACTGGGCCAGCGCACGCCACTTGCGCTGAAAGACCGACAGGGTCGCCGGATGAAAGGGATAGCAGGCTTCAAAGCGGCCGCGCAAAAATTCCTTCGCCTTTGCCGCGGTCGTCGCCGTATCGACAGCCAGCCATTCGGCTGGTAGGCGAGCGGTGCGTTCAAAGCACCAGTCCGCGTAGGTCTTGGCCACGCGCTTGCGTACGCGCTCGGCGCCCAAGTCCTCAAACAACCGTCGGCGCACCACCTCGCTGATTTCGGATTCGTCGTTGGCCAGCAGGTCGCGGGCCACGCGGCGCACCACCTTGGTGATCCGATCTTGCCACTGCTGATCCCAATCGGTCATTTCGACTTGGCTGCGCGGCAGGCTAATGACGACCGCAGCTTGGGTGGTGCCCCCAACGGCAACGGTCAGGTTTTGCAGGAAGGCGTGGAAAGGCTCGGCCATGGAGCGATGGCGATTGACGAAGTTGAGGACTTCGTCGAACAGAAGCAGCACGGGCGCGTTGGCCGCGGCGAATACGTTGGCTAGGGCCTCGGTGCCCGGCGGCGTGGTCTGCGCGGCAGTACCGAGTGCAGCCACGCCCTTGTCGCCGGCCAATTGACGCGCCAGGTCGATCCAAGGCGTCTGGCGGCCTGGTGCCGGATCCCAGGCATTGCCCACAAAGACGCCGACGCGGGCGGGCGGCGCCTGTGCAATCCCCGCCTCGTTGAGGAGATCGGCCACCCCCGAAAACTGGGCGGCACTGGCACCGGCATTGGCGATATGGTACAGCGAAGCCAACGTGTGCGTCTTGCCGCCGCCAAACTGGGTGACGAGCGTGAGGACTGGTGCTGTGTTCGCGGTTTTGCCGGAAAGCCGCCGCAGGACCATGCCGGCGTGTTCCCGCAGTGCCCGGGTGAAGCAGGTGCGGGCGAAGAACTGCGCGGGATCGCGGTAATCAATCGGGGCGGTTTGGGCTACAATTTGCTCAAGGGCGATGGCGAACTCGTCCGGGCTAAAGGAGCGACCTTCGCGCACTTCGCGGCGCAGCGTGGCGATTTTGTACCAAGGGTCGAGGGGCATCTTGTCACCGGGCTTGGTTAGTTGAGGAGGTTGCTAGGGCTTCCAAGTGTTCCAGCCATGCGCCAAATCTAGGGCACTCGGTACGCATTTTGTCCAGTCCAATCGCCGTTGCTAGCAGGGGGCCGTCAACCCGTTTGTTGTACCCAAGAATCACACGGGCGATCCGTTTACTTGGAGTTGAGTCTCGACTATCGTTAATGTCCTCCGGGGTCGAGAATTGCGAGCGAATTTGCGCCAGTTCTTGTAGCATCCTGTCCGACATTGTACTCAAACGTGAAAAGGCGGACACGTCCGAAAACAACAGGCTCTCGAATTCGTGGCACTGGACATAGGGGAACACTCGCGATTGGTCCCAATTGCGTTTTATCCGACTGTCAACCGCGTCGCTTATGCGAATTTGCAAGTCATCCGGTCCCTCCTGACCGCGACCGCGGAATCCATAAAAGTCTACTAGGGACGTCACAAAATCAAAGTTCCAAAATGAAGTTGCCATGTCCACCGCCAGCCGATCCACCGTTACGTTGCCTCCGCGGTGGTCAATCAAGAACGGCGTCGGCACTACGCCCATAGGCAACAGGTGGTTCAACAAAACCTGATTAACAAAGGCTTCCTCGGTTGGCCCCTCCACCACAATTGCCAACCGGATCACGGGCGTCCCCCAAGGACATTCTTCTCCCACAGTTCCCCGGTTGAGTAGTTCTCAATCCACTGAGCATAAGAGTCGGGGTCCAGTTTTCGGCACAGCGTCCGGCCTTCCTCCATATCCATGACGAAAATTTGGTTGAGGTCGAATGTGTCCACTAAGTGTGGTGACTGGGTTGCCACGATGATCTGCCTTTCGTGGCAACGCGAAGCTATCATGCCGCCGATCAGACCCACGGCCGACGTATGCAGACCCAACTCCGGCTCGTCCAACAAGACGATGTTCGGCAACATGTCTGTCGGCATCCTGAGCAGGGTCATCAAGGCAAAGACCCGCAACGATCCGTCGGAGGTGACATGGGCAGCGAACTTCTTGTCTGCCCACTTGGCTTTCCAGCACAGCCGCACTTTTCCGTATTCCTCCTCAAGGACAAAGCGGTCAAAACCCGGCAGGACCTGCCCTATCTGCCGACAGATGTCCTCATACACCCGCACGTCTTCCTGTTCTAACCGGTATAGTATGGCCGCCAAGTTGCCCCCATCGCTACGAAGCTGACGGTTGTCATGCACATCCCATTTTTTTTTGAAGTTTGACTCGTAGGACGTGTCGTGGAACTGGTAGGCCGCTGTGTTGCGGAGCAGATGGACAATCACCTTAGCGGTTGTTCTGCTCGCTTCAGGGTATTCATCGGTCTGGGCGGCTTCGACGATTTTCGCTTCGCGATGCCCACCATCTAAGTACTGCCAGTTGGCTTCAGTGGAGGAATTTGATCGGCTGAACCTGAAGCCTTCCTCGGTAAAGAGGAGACGGTCGGTGTGAGCGTGGGCCAAGGCAAACCTGTAGTCGTTCCGACCTGCTGTCGTCCGCAAGGATATTTCAGCCTCTATCCGAGGGGTCACGCGACTGCCGCCGAAGAGTTGGTCGTCGGCACCGCCCTGCCGCTCGACGAATTCCCCCAGCCGCCGCGAGCGCAGCATCCAACTCAACATTTCAAAGAAGCGAATGAAATTCGACTTGCCAGAACCATTGGCACCAATTAAGGCCACCGCCTTGGGCATTTCCACGAGCTCGACAGCGGCCAACGACCGGAAGCCGCGGATGCGGACGGATTCGATCCTTGTTGAGGTCATCTAAGTACGTTCCTTTCACCTTGTCGGCACCGCCAGCAGCATGGCGTCGAGCAGGCGTTTTTCGGGCCGCCTTTGCGTACTTTCTCGTTATCTCGTCACCTGCCGCAGCTTGGTGCGCAAATCGTCCAAGAACGCCTTTAGGGATGAATCGTTTTTCCCAGCTCGGTAGAGGTCCATACCTTCTGCCAACTCGGAAGCAAATTCGACCCCGCCGAGCATAACTGGGTATCCAGCCTGCCGGATCGCGTTGGCCAGAGTTTGCTTGTAGTAATCGCGTACACATTTCTTGCTGTCAACGTGGGGACGATGGCCCACGATGGCGCCGAACGACTGAGGGTCTGCGACGTACCACCGTTCGATATGCGGGTCTGGACACGCCGCGACTAAGCGGCCTTGCAACATGGGCTCTGCAGCAGCTAGTATGCGTCTCCGTACCTCTGCAAAGGTCGAACAGTTGCCGTCAATAGCGACCACCACTAGGTCCGCGATTGAGCTGTTCAAGGTGCGCTGTACGACGACGCGTTGGTATAGCTTGAATTCCGCAATCGCCCGGCCGTGGCCTCCTCTGGCAGAACGTACTTGGATCTGCATTTGGATTTGCTCCTGGCTAGCAACCCGCGTTAGCAGCGGTTTCAGCAACTCTTCGTGGGCCCGGTCTTCAACGAAGAGATCAACGACTGCTTGCTTACTCATCAATGAGTCCACGCAGTATCAGGCTTTCAAACATACCATCTTCCGTTGAGCTGGAGAGTGCCTTTGCGATTGCTGGATTCTGCAACAGCGAACCTGTGACGTCGAAGGGATCAACTGTGGTGCCCCGCGCCGTAAGGCGGACATTGAAAAGCCCAATATCGCTTGACTGGGTCTCGTGCTTCATCTTCAAAATTGCATCGGCAAACAGCGGTGAGTGCGTAGTGACAATAACTTGGCGTTGTTCGACAAGAGAGAACAAAAGCTGAGCGATCAGTTCGAGTCGGCGCGGATGAACGCCGTTTTCGGGTTCCTCTAGCGCCAAAAGCGATCCGCCCCAAGGATTCACCGCAAGGGCGCACAGGGCGAGAACCCGCAGGGTGCCTTCAGACAAGACGCGAGAGGAATACTCTACGCCGGCCTGTCGGATCCACAGATTCAAGGTGCCGCGTCGCTCGTCTAGTTCGACGTTCAGCATCTCGACACTCGGCACGATGGAGCGCAGAGTGCGAGAGACTGCAGTGAAGTACTTAGAGTGTTCGGCCCGGAGCTTGTATAGGAACGACGCGATGTGTTCGCCGTGGGTGCCAATATCGAACACGTCGGCTGGAGATTCTGCATCCCGCATCTGCATCCGTGGCTCGAGGTAGTAGGTACGCCAGTTTATTAGCTCCGCCCGGACTTGGTCTAGCCAAGGATAGCCGTTGTCGCCCAAGCTCCAGTCGGATAGGACAGAGTGATTCAAGCCGACCTGTTCTCGACGCGGGCTGGCGGGCTTGCCCTTGCGGCGGATGTGGAGATTGGAGCCCACGCGCTCAATCGCTGCGGTTCCCTTGGGATTCCCAGTAGTGCTAAGCTGAGTTAAGTATTCGTCTGCAACGCTGAGTTGCCCCGAGTTGAAGTTGATTTCTGGCTCGATACGGTAGCGATAGTTCCCTTTTGCCGTGGCCAGATCGGCCTCTAGGGCAAATCGGGCAGATTGCTTTTCAAGCAGCGCCGGCAGCCCTTCCGGTGGAAGAGAAAATGCCTCAAAGGCATGCCCTCGCACCGGAAACGATCCTCCGAGGGCATCGAACAAGGTGCGTGCGTTGCCCATCCACGAAAGGGCTTGGATAGCGTCGAGCAGATTGCTCTTACCCGTTGCATTGGCCCCAAAGAGGACGGCGAAGCGCGGCAACTCGACGGTGACATCGACGAGCGACTTGAAGTTGCGGACGGTTAGTTTAGTGAGCATGAGGGTCTTTTAGCAGGGCGCTAGGCGAGCGGTCTGTTTTGCGCGGAAACAGCGGAAGTTTTCGAGGGTTATCTTATCCATGACACGTCTACCGTTTTAGCGCGGCACCGCCAGCAGCATGGCGTCGAGCAGGCGTTTTTCGGGGCAGCCTTGAGGATAGAGGGCGGAAAGGGCGTTGGCAAGGCGGAGGAAGTCGGGGCCGCGCTCTTGCTCGGCGCGGATGAGGGCGCGTAGCTCCTCGGCGTGGCCGCTAGATTGCAGCAGCATGGCGGTATGAACGCGGTCGAGGGTGGTGCCGTCGGGTGGGGCGTCGGCGGCGTTGTAGCGCGGCTGGGGTTCGCCGACGACAGGGGGCGCATCTGAATCCGGGAAGAGCGTCGGCTGCCTGTGGGAGTGCGGGTCGCGGGCGAGCCAGTCGGCGGCCGCTTGCGCCCCGTGCTCGCCGAAGAGCTTTGTGGCGCGGGTGGCGACCGGCAGCAGGCGCACGACGCCCTTTTCTTGGCCGATGATGCGGTCGGTCCAGCGGTCGAGGTCGATGCCCATGGGTTGGGCAAAGCGGCGCACCACGTCAAAAGGTAGGTTGAATCCTTTGGCCGTTCCTCTGGCGGCCGCTTCTTCATCCTCGTCTCGGTGCGCGGGCGTCTCGCCCGCATGCTCGTCCCCGGTCTCGGTGCTTTGCAGCGCCCACAAAAAGAGCGCAGTCAGGCGGGCGTCTTCTTCGAGTGCGCCAGACAGGCCGTTGCGCGCTCGCGCTTCGGCGTGGCCGAGTACCTGTTGCAAAGCGGCGCGGCCTACCACTTCCCACACCTTGGCGAGGTATTCGGCTAGTTCGACGGTATCGCCGGCGGCGGTTTCGACACCGCGGTAGCGGCTGAAAATTTCGAGGGCCGGGCCGATGCAGGCGAAGACCAGATCGGCTCCGCGGATGCCTTCGCCTTGCAAGCGGTCGATCCATTCGGCGACGCGGACCGGCAGGTCGCGCAGGACATCGGCCCAGTCGCCGATGTCCTGCGCGACCTGCCGGTC
>RKRN01000142.1 GCA_007571365.1 Candidatus Latescibacterota bacterium | reverse complement strand
GCGACGCCGAGCGCATCGCCGAACACATCCGCTTCCTCAAACGCCGCATCTTGGGCAACGAAGTCGTCCATCACCAGACTTTGCCCGCCCGCCCGGCGCGTCTAGTCCGCGAGTTGGCGGGCCTGCCCCCGGCCGTGGCCCGCATCCTCGAAATCGCCCGCATTCCCGCGCTCTATACGCACCAAGCCGAGGGCATCCAAAAAGTGCTGGCGGGCCAGCACGTGGCCATGGCCACGCCCACGGCCTCGGGCAAGACCTTGGTGTACAACGCGCCCGTGCTAGCGACGCTGCTCGACGACCCGGAGGCCCACGCGCTCTATATCTTTCCGCTCAAGGCGCTAGAGCAGGATCAGTTCGACGAGTTAAGCGGCCTGATGCAAGGTTTGGGCGGCGGGTTAAAAGCGGCCATTTACGACGGCGATACCCCACCCCACCGCCGTCGGCAAATTCGCTCCAAGCCGCCGCCGGTGCTCTTCACCACGCCGGACATGCTGCACTCAGGCATCTTAGCCTTCCACGAGGCTTGGGCTGGCTTTTTCGCCCGCTTGCGCTACGTGGTCATCGACGAGCTACACGCGTACAGCGGCGTCTTTGGCACCCACGTGCTGCACCTATTTCGCCGCTTAAACCGCATCTGTACACACTACGGGGCTGAGCCGGTGTACATTACCAGCTCGGCGACGATGGGCAATCCCCGCGAGTTGGCGGGCGAGTTGCTCAACCGCTCCTTTTACGCGATTGAGGACCACGGCGCCCCGGCCGCCGCACGTCACTTCGTGTTTGTCAATCCGACCGAAAGCCCCAACACCCTCGCGGCCCACGTGCTGTGTGCCAGCGTGCTCAAGGACTACCGCACGATTGTCTTTACTCGCGCTCGCATCACTACCGAATTGGTGTACCGCTGGGCCACCCAGAGCCGCCCGGACTTGCGAGCGCGGATTTCCTCGTATCGCGCCGGCTATTTGCCTACCGAGCGCCGCCAGATTGAGCAGGAGCTCAACAAGGGTCAACTCAAGGGCGTGGTGGCCACGTCGGCCTTGGAGTTGGGCATTGACATCGGCGGCTTGGACATCTGCGTGTTGGTCGGCTATCCGGGTTCGATCATCAACACTTGGCAGCGCGCTGGCCGCGTAGGCCGCGCGGGTCGCGAGTCGCTCGTCCTGCTCATCGCCTCCCCCGACGCCCTTGACCAGTACTTCATGCGGCACCCAAAGGAATTTTTCGCCCGCGACTTAGAGGACGCGGTGGTGGATCCGACGAATCCGTACATCCTCAAAAATCACCTCACCTGCGCGGCGCGCGAGTTGCCCCTCGG
Source organism: Candidatus Latescibacterota bacterium (assembly GCA_007571365.1). Lineage (GTDB taxonomy): Bacteria > Latescibacterota > UBA2968 > UBA8231 > UBA8231. Next base: position 21,828 of record RKRN01000142.1, on the reverse strand, counting down.
CGCCAGCGAGCCGGAGTACGCCCTGCCCAACTATCAGGCGGCGGTTGATGCGCTGACCGCGGCCGGAATGCTGCTGCAAAACGCCGAGGGCGACGCTTGGTTTGCCGCACGCAAGCAGCCGCACCGCTTGGTCAATATGCGCACCATCGGCGAGTCGTACAACATCGTCGAGCGCGGTGGCAATCAGATTGGCACCGTAAGCGGCGGTCAGGTGTACGGCGAGTGCTACAAAGGCGCGATTTACTTGCACCGCGGCCGCCAGTACGAAATAGGCGACCGCAACCCCGAGCGCGGCCAGATCTACGCCGAGCAAGTGGATGTGGCGTACTTCACCCGCGCCCGCACGGAAAAGGACACCGAAATTTTAGAGGAACTGCGCTCGCGGCCGTTGCCGGGCTTTATGGCGCGGCTGGGCCGGCTCAAGGTCCGCTCGCAGGTGGTGGGTTACGAAAAAATCCGCGTTGGCGACCAAATAGTCCTCGGCAAACACCCCCTAGAATCGCCGGTGCAGCACTTTGAAACGATTGGCTTTTGGATTGAACTCGACGCCCATTTCAAGGCCGATCTCAGCCGCTATCAGCACCACTACATGGGTTCGATCCACGCCATTGAACACGCCATGAAGTCGCTTTTTCCGCTGCTGGCCTTGTGCGACCGCACAGACGTCGGCGGGATTTGCTATCCCCAGCATCCCCAACTCGGCAAGGGCGCGATTTTTGTGTACGATTATCACCCCGGCGGCATTGGCTTGGCGGAAAAGGGCTTTGCCCAACTCGACCGTCTCTTGGAGCTGACGCTTTCTATGGTGGCAACCTGCGATTGTCTGCTCGGCTGCCCGTCTTGCATCCATTTTCCCACCTGCGGCGCCGGTAACGTGCCCCTCGACAAAAAAGGCGCGATCCACCTGCTCGGCGCGCTTACGGGTCGGCGCACCATCGAGCCCACCCGGTTCCCGGCCGCAGTCGCAGACGACGCGCCGATTTTCGCCGAGTGGGAGGAAGAGGAAGAGGAGGTCGCGCCGCCCGAGCAAGGCCCGCACGTGGTGGTGTTCGACCTCGAAACCCAGCGCTCGGCGGCGGAAGTCGGCGGCTGGAACAAGGCCCAGATGATGGGCATGTCGGTCGGCGTGGTGTGGGACAGCCGCGCCCAGGCCTGTACCACGTATTTTGAGCAAGACATTGACCGGCTCTTAGATCACCTACAGGCGGCCGATTTGATCGTCGGCTTCAATATCATCGGCTTTGACTATTCGGTCTTGCGCGGGTACAGCCCATTCGACTTCCGCACGCTCAACACGCTCGATATGCTGCGCGAGATCCACCAGCGGCTGCGCTATCGCGTGAGCCTTGACGCACTGGGCCGGGCCACGCTCGACGCGCCCAAAAGTGCCGACGGACTAGACGCGCTGCGCTGGTTCAAACAGGGGCGACTGGACTTGATTGCCGAGTACTGCCAAAAGGACGTGGAGTTGACCCGCGACTTGTTTTACTTCGGGCTGCGCGAAAATTATCTGCTCTTCGACCGCCGCAACCAGGGTCGGATGCGCATCCCGCTCCATTGGAAGCTGGAGGAGCTAGTGAGCAGGGGTGGACGCGATTGCCCGCCGGGCGGATAAATGGCAGATTGCGAATGAGTTAGTCTAATTCCTAGTTCTTAGACAGGAGCGAAGTACGCGATGAAAATCACCGATCTCAAGTGCGCGGTCATCGGCAACAACCCGGTGGTGCGCATCAATACCGACGAGGGCATTTACGGCCTCGGCCAAGTCGAGGCGAGCAAATCCTACCTCAAGCCCCACGTGCTGTTCTACAAAGACCTCATCCTCGGCCAAGACCCGACCGATGTCGAGCGAGTGATGCTCAAGATTCGCCGCTTGGGCAGTTTCAAGCCTTGGGGCAGCGCGGTCAGCGCGATTGAAATGGCACTATGGGACATTGCCGGTAAGGCCGTGGGTGCGCCGGTGTACAAGCTACTCGGCGGCAAGATCCGCGACCGCGTGCGGGTGTACAATGGCGCGGTGCGCTTCCCCATGGCGGGCGGCCAATCGCCGGCGAACTACGCGGACAACATGCAGCGCATGAAGGACGCGCCGCAGAAGTTTAGCATCATCAAGCAGGGCCTCGCCTTCCACGGCGGGCGGATTACGGAGTCGCCCAAACATTTCTACGGCACCCATCAACCTGGCCCATTCCACGCCAATCGCGGCCCCTTGAGCGAACGCGGCCTCAACTACATCGTCGATTGCATCCGCGCGATGAAGGAAGTGTGCGGCGACGAGGTTGGCTTAGCCCTGGATTTAGGCCCGGGCTTTCTCGTGCCGGATGCGCGCCGCCTAGCCCAAGCGGTCGAAGACCTCAACGTGGCGTGGCTAGAAGACATGCTGACCGGCGATTACGTCCCTTACGTTTCGGCCGATCACTACCGCGAGGTCACGCAGAGCACTTCAACCCCGATTCACACGGGCGAGCAAATTTACTTGCGGCACAATTTTCAGGAGCTGATCGAAAAGCGCGCCGTGGATGTCATCGGCCCAGACCCCTGCGACATCGGCGGCATCGCCGAGCTCAAATGGGTGGCTGAATACGCCGATATGCACGGCATCCTCATGGCTCCCCACGGCGTACTCGACGGCCTGTTGGGCTTGGCAGCCCTAGTCCAAGTCGCAGCGACGCTGCCGCAAAACTACCTTGCGTTTGAATATCCGACTGGCCAGCCCGAATGGTGGTACGACATCGTCGCGGGTTTGCCCGATCCGATTGTGGTCGATAGCCACATCGCCGTTTGGGACGCGCCCGGGATGGGCGTTGATCTGATCGCCGAAGAAGCGCGGCGCTATCTGCGCGAAGAAGACGCCGGCTTTTTTGATTTATAGATAGAAAGGAAAGGTATGCGTGCGGCCCAACTAGTCGCCCCGCGTCGGTGGGAAATCATCGAGACGGACAAGCCACAGCCGGTCGGCGACCAGATGCTCGTGCGGATGGAGCGGGTCGCGGTTTGCGGCAGCGATAAGCCGCCGTTTTGCGGCCCCCACAAGCACTATCCGCAGCCCCCGGGGGCCACTGGGCACGAAGGCTTGGGCGTGGTTGAAGCCTGTCCGTCGGGTCGCTATCGGGCGGGCGAGCGGGTGCTGCTGTGGGGCTTTGACCGCGGGCTTTTCCAAGAGTACGTCCTCGCCAAGGACGATGGCGGCTGCATCCGCCTGCCCGGCGATCTGCCCGAGGAAAAGGTGCTGATGAGCCAGCTTTTGGGCACGGTGATCCACAGCTTCTACAAGCTGGGCAACATCATTGACCAAGACGTGGTAGTGATCGGCCAGGGGCCGGTGGGGCTGCTCTTCGACGCGGTGTTGCGCAACTTGGGCGCCCGGCGGATCATGGCCATTGACCCACTCGCCTATCGCCTCGAAGTCGCCGGCCAAATGGGGGCCACCCACGCGATCAACCTCGCCGAAGATCCGGCCGCGGCCGTCGCCGCGATCACCGGCGGTGCCATGGCCGATCTCGCGGTCGAAGCCGCCGGCGTCTCCCAGTCCTTTGGCCTGATTCCCGCGCTCTGCCGCCGCAACGCCCAAGTCATCTGCTTTGGCGTCCCAGACAAGGAGCACGTCGAGGGTTTGGTGACGGTCCGAATGTTGGACTTGTTGCGCCAGGAGCTGCGTTTGATTTTCTCGATCGGCCCCAATCCCGCCCGCGACTACCGCCCGGCGCTCGACTGGATCGTCCAAGGCCGCATTGATGTTACGCCGATCGTCAGCCACGTCTTGCCCTTTGCCGAGATTCAGCGAGCCTTTGCCATGGCCTTTGACGATCCCGAGCCGCACCAAGCCCTGAAGGTCGTGCTCAAGTTCCCCTGACTCTGGCTCGTCGTGCAAGTTACCCAAATCGAAGTCCACGAAATCGCGCTCGCCTACCGCGATTGGATCGCCTACCCGCTCAACCACTACTACGGCCCTGCACACCGCACGATCTACATCGCGCACACCGACGACGGTCGGATTGGCCTCGGCGAAAGCGGCAGCACCGAGCCGCAGGAGACCATTGACCAGTACATCGGCAGCAACCCTTTTGACTGGATCGGCGACGAAACCTCGCTGGGGTTGGGCACGGCCATGTACGACCTAATGGGGCAGGCCGCTGGCGTCCCCGTCTATAAGCTCTTCGGCCAAAAGTATCGGTCGTTTGTCGCGGTGGGTGCTTGGACGGTCTCGACGCATCCCAAGCACATGGCCGAGGCCGTAACCCGCTACGCGACGCAGGGCTACACGTGGCTAAAGTATCACCTCTCGCCCTTTGAAAACGTCTTTGACCAGACCGAGGCCATGCAGGCGGTCGCGCCGCCCGGCTTCAAAATCCACTACGATTTTACTATGCATGGCACGGACGACCACATGCCCGAACTGGTGGAAAAACTAGCCGAGTATCCGATTGCCGGTTGCTTTGAGGATCCGTTGCCACCTGGAGATATCGAGGGCTACATCGACCTGCGCCAGCGGGCCAAGCGGCCCATTGTCTTGCACCACTTCCCGCTGGGGGCCACCTACGAAGTGCTAAGGGCGCCAGCCGACATCTACATGCTCGGGCATGCCAAAATCGGCGATGCCATGCGCCGCGCTGGCTTGTTTGCCGCGGCGGGCAAGCCCTTTATGCTGCAAAACGTCGGCGGTGCCATCACCCGCGCCATGGTCGTGCATATGATGGCGGCCTTTCCCACGGCCACTTTTCACTGCCACAACGACTACGAGGTCTGGCAGAGCGACGTGGTAGAAGAGCGGTTGGAGCCGATCAATGGCTTGGTACGGGTGCCGGAAAAACCGGGGCTGGGGCTAACTTTGGACCGGCAAGCACTGGAGCGGCTGAAAGCGTTAGAATTGCCTGCACAAGATAAGTGGATCATCAAATCGCGTTTCAAAAACGGCACTCGCCTGTACCACATTGCCGATCCGGCCAACTCGCTTTTCATGGTGCGGCCCGATCGCAACCGCCTGATGCCCATGAGCTACGCCGCGCCCATTGAGACCGAGTATTGGGACGACGACGGGACGGAGGAATACCGGGCGATGTTCAGCCGGATTGAGCGCGAGGGCGTGGTGCTGGAGCGGACGTAGGGATTTGGCGACGGTTTGAGCACAATCTGCAGGTATCTTTGGTCGTTCAAGAGCTTGCGCCTTCCTGCTCGCGCCCGAACTTGAGCGCCGCTGAGTTCATGCAGTAGCGCCGGCCGGTCGGCTGGGGGCCGTCGGGGAAGACGTGGCCGAGGTGAGCGTCGCACTGGCTGCACAGCACTTCGGTGCGCACCATGCCGTGGCTTGTGTCGCGCTCCTCGGCTAGTTTGTCCGCGGCGATGGGCTGCCAGAAGCTGGGCCAGCCAGACCGCGAATCGTACTTGGTCGCCGAACTGAATAGCTCGCTGCCGCAGCAGACGCAGCAATAGACGCCCGACTCCTTGTTGTCGCAGTACTCGCCGGTAAAGGCGCGCTCGGTGCCCTTCTGCCGCGTTACGTAGTACTGTTCTTCGGTGAGTTCTCGGCGCCACTCGGCGTCGCTTTTGACGATCTTTTTCTTCATTATAGTAGCCTTCCTTTCTGTTGGGTCCGTCTAATCGGCCAACGCGGCGTATTGCCCGCCGAAGAAAATCAGCGGCGTGCCGCTGCCCACCTCGCCGGCTAGGCATTCGCCGATAAACATGTCGTGGTCGCCGGCCGCCGCGATTTCTACCAGCTTGCAGTCCACATAGGCTAGGGCGTCGGCCAGAATCGGCGCACCAGTCTGCGCCACTTTGGTCGCCAGATCCGCAAAGTCCTTGGGACCGCGCTGGGCAAAGCGCACGGAGAGATGTTCTTGCTCCTGCTTGAGAATGTTGATGGCAAAGCCCTTGGCTTTTTGCAACAGGCCGTGCATGGACGCGCTTTTGTCAACCGCGACCACCACCAGCGGCGGCGACAGCGACAGCGACATGACGGCGTTGGCCGTCATGCCCCCAAGCTGGCCGTCGCAGCAGGTGGTCACCACGGTGACGCCGGTGGCAAAGCGGCCCATGATTTGCCGCTGCAGTAGAGGATCAAACGCCATCGCGTTTCCTTTCACTTTAGTTGAGTGCGTTCTGATAGATGCGGACCGCGTCGTCTGCTTCCACTGCGACTGGATTGGGTTCGAGCAGGCGCTGGACGCTCAGGGTGCTTTCGACCATCTGCGGAATGTCGGCGGTACTTATCCCGGCCGCGCTCAGCGAGCCGTAGGGCGTGTGCTGCCGCCGCAGATGATCAATCCACTCGGCGGCTAGTTCGACGCCTTCCTCCCGGCTTTTGCCGCCCAGTGCCAGCCCGGCGGCCCCGGCGGCAAAGTAGTATTTGTCGGCCGCGGCTGGGGCGTTGTGCCGCATCACTCCGGGCAAGACCAGGGCCACGGCCGCACCGTGCGGCACGGGTGCGCCGCGCTCAAAGGAGACCTTTTCGATCCCGTAGCCGAGCGCGTGGCCCGCCCCAGTGTTGATGGGACTCAATAACAGCCCGGCGAGTAGGGCACAGCGCGCCATTTGATAGCGCGCGTCGAGGTCGCCGCGGACTACGGCTTGTTCGTAAGCCGGGCACCCAGCGGTCAGGGCCGCTCGCGCCACGGCGTCGCCGATGGCATTGCTTTTGGTGGAAGCCGTGCATTCGAGGGCGTGGCCGAGGGCATCCAAGCCGGTGATCGCGGTCAATACCGGCGGCAAGTCGCGGTGCAAACGCGGGTCCACCAACGCGGCCTTGGGCTGTAAGTAGCGGCTGTACACGGCCTTCTTGCCGGTGGCGTCGGCGATTACGGCCACTCGGCTGACCTCGCTGCCCGTGCCGGCGGTGGTTGGGATGCCGACGAGCGGAGCCAGCGGCGGTTTTTCGTATAGATCGAAGCCAAAGTAATCGGCTACAGAGCCGCCGTTTGCCGCGGTGCAGAGTGCGGATTTAGCCGTGTCTAGGGTGCTGCCTCCGCCCAAGGCAACGGCCACATCGAAATCTGCGGCCGCCAGTGCGCGGGCACAGGCATCGACGCTTTGAACCGAGGGGTTGGGCGCGATCGCGCTGTACGCGCTGACCACGTTTAAGCCGTTGAGGGCTTGGCGGACTACATCGACGAGTGGGGCAATGCCCGGATCGTGGATGAGCAGCACTCGGCCGGCGCCGAGGCGGACGCATTCGGCGGCTAGCTGTGACAGGGCATCCACTCCGAATACGACTCGGCGGTCGCGGAATTCAAACATTTCGGTTAGTGCTGCCCGCCGCCTTGCTGGGGCAAAATAGGCACTATCCGCTAGCAGGTCCTCGTTGATCTGCACACTACCCATTGCGGCCTTCCTCCCTGTATTGACGCGATGGATCGAGTCTTGTTTGGTACGGGGGATTTGTGCAATATATACACGAAGCCGCAGCCTTACCAAAACGGAGCCACCATGACCCAAGACGCCGCCCAGACGTATGCCGCGCAAGGCTTTCTCACGGGCATTGACCTGTTCAGTACGAGCGAGATCGATTACTTCCGCGCCTGCTTCGACGAATTGGAAGCGCGCGAGGGCCGCGAAAAGTGCCAGATCGGCTTACAAGCCCGCCATCTCGACGAAGAGTTCATCTGGCAGATGGCTACAGACCCGCGCATCCTCGACGCCATGCAGGCGGTCATGGGCGCGGACATTATGCTGCTGTCGACGCACTTTTTTTGCAAATACCCCGACCCAGCGGCCAAGCACTTTGTCGCTTGGCATCAAGACGTTACCTATTGGGGTTTGCAGCCGCCCGAAGCCCACACCGCTTGGGTGGCCGTAGATGCCAGCGATGTGGAGAATGGTTGTATGAGGGTCATCCCCGGCTCGCACAAAAACGGCATTGCCACTCACGGCGAATCGGCCCGCGCTGGCAATTTGCTCAGCATCAATCAGGAGATCCCCGACGAGCTCGTCGACGATAGCCAAGCCGTCGACTTAGTGCTCGCGCCGGGCCAGCTATCCATTCACGACGGTCAGGTATTCCACGCCAGCAATCCCAATACTTCCAATCGCCGTCGCTGCGGGCTGACGCTGCGCTACGTGGCCCCGCACGTTGCACAGGTCGAGCTCAACTCGCTGGGCAACAAGTATCCGACCGTCTTGGTGCGCGGCGAGGACCGCTACGGCAACTTCCCCGAGCAGCATGTGCCTTTTGCTCTTGCCGATCGATAAGTACCCATTCCGCTACACTTGAAGGAGACACAATGGCCCAGTACGACCGGATGGCCGTCCTCAACGCCATCTACGACTCCGGGATAGTCCCGGTCTTTTACAACGAAGACCCAGAAACCACCATCCACATCGTCGAAGCCTGCGCCCGCGGGGGGGCCCGCTGCGCTGAATTTACCAATCGCGGCGATTTGGCCCACCACGTCTTCACCGAGACCGTGCGCCACGTGATGGCCGAGGAAATCGACATCATCATGGGCGTCGGCTCGATCTGCGATGCACCCACCGCGGCCCTCTATATTGCCAACGGCGCGAACTTCGTCGTCGGTCCCTTGCTCAACGAGGAGGTCGCCCGCCTGTGCAACCGCCGCAAAATTGCCTACTCGCCCGGCTGCGGCTCGGTCAGCGAGATTGGCCGAGCCGAAGAACTGGGCGTCGAGATCGTCAAGGTATTCCCCGGTAGTGAAGTCGGCGGTCCGGCCTTCGTCCAATCCGTGCTCGGTCCTTGTCCCTGGACTCGGATTATGCCCACCGGCGGCGTCGACGCTACCCGCGAGAGCCTAGCGGCGTGGTTCGAGGCTGGAGTTGCAGCCGTCGGGGCTGGCTCCAAGTTGATTACCAAGGAACTCGTCGCCGCCAAGGATTGGGATGGCTTGGAGGCCAAGGTGCGCCAGAGCGTCAATTGGATTGGGGAAATCCGCGCCGAGATGGCCGGCTAGCCCGGCGATTGCGCGAGAATTGGCGATTGGCTACAGTTACCCAATTCACCAGGAGGACGAGCGACGTGCCTAGCAACTTGAGTGGCGGCGCGTTTATCTGGGGCACTCTTGCGGTCTGCATTGCAGCCGGTGGCAACTTCGGCGTCCAACTCGTCGGGGTGTTAGCTGTGGGTGCGTTTGCGTTTGTCGTTTCGTGGCTTGTGTGGCTAGCGCTGGGCAAGATAATGGAGGTGCGGGTATCGCAGAGTGCTGAAGAGCTCGGCATCGAAGCGTTCCCTGAGTTTGTGCTCATGCCCGATCAGGATGACGTCGACCAAATTCGGAACAATTCAACCGGCCAAAAACCGGTGCATACCATTTAGAAAGGTAGGAGCTCAAGTGAACACCGAACAGAAGAACGGCGTATTAATCGCCAAGCCCGAAGGCCGCATTGATGGGGTTAATGCCCGCGACTTCCACCAAGCCCTAAGCGAGGCGATCGGCACGGACAGCAAGCCGGTGCTCGTCGATTTGGCAGCCATCAACTACATCAGCAGTGCGGGTTTGCGGACGTTTTTGCTGATTGCCAAAACGCTCCAGCAGCGCAATGCCCAGTTCGCCCTGTGCTCGCTTTCGGAGCCGATCCGGGAAATTTTTGAAATCAGCGGTTTTGACAAGATCATCGCGATCCACGCCAGTGAAGGGGAGGCACTCGCCGCCCTGTCATAATCGCAATTACTTCGGCTGGGCCCTACGTCTTAGCCCCCTCCTCGAAAGCGGGGAGGGGGCTAAGTGCAGTGAGGGAGTTGGCCGCAACATCCGTTAAGCAGGGGTCGGAGATACCCCCTCTGGATCGGCTGCTTCCGCCTGCCGGGCCGGCGGCCGCACTGTGGGCAGTTCAACGGTCATCTCGGTAAATTCCCCCGGCTCGGAGTGGACCTTTATAGCCCCCCCGTGTTCGCGCACGATGTCGTTGGATAGGGCCAGCCCGAGCCCGGTCCCCTGATCGGTTGGCTTAGTCGTAAAAAATGGGTTGAAGATCTTATCGACGACATCCGCTGGGATTCCGTTCCCGTTGTCGCGGATGCGGATTTCGACTTGGTCGGGCGTTCGCCGGGTGCTGATCCAGAGCGTGGGAACGTAGTCGGGTGCTGTCTCGGGAGCGTGCCGCTTCTCGTTGGTAGCATAACAGGCATTGCTCACCATGTTCAGAAAGACGCGGGCCAAGTCTTGGGACACCACTTCTAACTCCCCCATCGCCTCGTCTAGATCTTCCTTAATGTCGAGCTGAAAATCTGCATTGGTCGCACGGGCGCTGTGGAAAGCGAGGCGGGCGTGTTCGTCGAGCAAGGAGTTGATATCCGTAGCTTGAGCCTCGCCCGACCCGCGCCCCATTTGCAGCATGTCGCGGACAATGCGGTTGGCGCGTTCGCCGTGTTGGCGGATGCGCCCTAGGTTGTCGGTCAAGTCGCCGTTGATTTCGTTGATGAGCTCGCGCTGCTCTGCGTCTAGTGCCCGACCGTCTTGCTCTAGTACCTCTTGTAGCTCCTCTAACAACTCCTCTGAGACTTCCGCAAAGTTCTTCACAAAGTTCAAGGGATTCTGGATTTCGTGCGCCACGCCCGCGGTGAGTTCGCCGAGGGCGGCCAGCTTTTCGCGCATGACGATCTGATCCTGCGCCTGCTGCAGATCTTCGAGCACCTCTTCGAGGGTGGCATTTTTCTCTTCCAAATCGGCAGCTAGCTTTTCCACCAAGTTGAGCCGCTGGGCCTCCAACGAGTTGCGGCGAAAGACTTCGAGGGCCGCGGCCATGTCGGCGACTTCGTCGCGCCCGGGCATCTCGATTTTGTCCTCTAGGTCGCCTTCGGCCATGCGGCGCATGCGGTTCGACAGAAATTCGAGGCGGCGCAAGAGCACCCGGCCAATGAATAACCAAGCGATCAGGATCGCGCCGGCGATGCTGACCGCGTTGAGCGCGAGCAGGAACGTGCGGCCCGTGCCGATGGCTTGGATGGAGGTTTGCGTGGCCACTTGCGTCCTCTGACGAGCCATATTCACTAGGCCTTCGACCTCGGCGACCAGCTCAATGGACAAATCGCGGTTGCGGTCGAGCAGGGCTCGTTGGTGTTCGACGAGCTGGAGCTCTAAGGCGCGAAGCGCGAAGAGCTTGTCGTCGCCGCGGCCCAAGTCGAACAGGCGGCTGAAGGGCTGACTGAGCGCGTTGTGCAAGGGGCCTTGGCCCAGGGTGGCGAGTTTCCGCTCGATGCCTTCGACTGTGGAGTCAAAACGCTCCTGTAACGGATCGAGCAGACGTGGGTCTGACACGTTGAAGACATTGGCCAATAGGCGCGTGGCCGTAGTGGCCCCTTCTTGCAACTCGGCCAGATCGCGATAGCGAGAAAGCTCGGACTCTGAAAAGTGCTGGACGCGGGGTGCGGGAGGTTCGCCGAGGGTGCGATAGCCGGTCATTGCGTAGAATAGCTGATCGTCGATGACTGGAATCAAGATGCCGGTTAGCTCGTTTTGCAACGCCTCTAGGTTTTTTTGTAAGGCGCGGCTGCGTGCATTGAGGTCAAAGCCCTTGGCCACTGAAGCTTCAAGAGCGTTGGTATTGGCGATGAGGGTATCGCCGCGAGCGCGAATCCGTGCGAAGCGTTCCTCTGCTCGGCCCTGTTGGGTCAGGGCCGCCAGTTGCTTCTTAAAGTCGTCTCGCTCGGTAGCCACTTTGGCGGCGACCTCGGCAAATGCCTTCGGGGTTTCAGCCGCGGCCAAGCGCGGGGCGGCCGCGGCGAGGGCCCCGCTTTGCTGGGCCACTGCAAAAGCGTTGGCTATTTCCGGGACGGCCCACTCGTTGACCTGCCTTTGGGCACCGCCGACTCGGTCGAAAGAAAACCAACTCACCAAGCTCGCGACCAAAGTGAGGGCCACGGCCGTGCCAATGACCATGTAGAGCTGCACGGCGATGCGGTGGCGGGCTGCGAGCAGGCGTTGCAGCAGGGCACTCATGGCTACGGTGCATCCTTTAGCGAGCGGATGGGGTCGTATTGGCCATCGCTGTTGAGCACGGTGAGGAAAATGGCGTCCGAGCCTTGATTGTCGCTATCGCCGTAGCGAAGCTCAAATCCCTCTAGATCGATGACCTCAGCCCGGCGCAAGTTGTCTAATAGGCAGGCGCGGCTGACTGCCCGGCCACAGCCGTCGAGGGCGGCGATGACCAAGCGGCCGGCTAGGTACGCCTCGAATGAAACAAAGCCCGGCTCTGCTTTCGGGGCGTAGGCCGCGAGCGCCCGGCGGTACGCGCTGGCAATGGCCGGGACGGTGGCTGTTGGGAAGGGCACGACCTGCGTGACAAAAACCCCGCTGCCGGCCGGGCCGAGTTCCCGCGCCAAGGCGTTGCTGCCGACAAATGAAATGGTCGCGAAGATGGGAGTGAAGTTCGTCGCGCGCGCCCAAGCGATTAGGGTGGCAACGGGCTGATAGGTCCCGATCAAGATTACGGCTTGGGGATGGCCGCTACGCAGGTCGAGCAGGGCGGCCTTTACCGCCTTGGTATTGCGCGGATACACGCCGACCGCCACGGGTGCCAAGGCGCGGCTTGCCAGTGCTTGGCGCACGCCGCGAAATCCGTCCCGGCCGAACGAGTCGTCTTGGTACATCACCGCAATGCGCTCGATGTGCAGATCATCGGTCAGGCGAGCGACGATCTCTTCGACTTCCTGATAGTAGGAGGCGCGTATGTTGACCACGCCGCGCCACTTGGGGTCGCGGAGGAAACTACTGCCGGTGAGGGGAGCGATATAGGGGACCTTGGCGTCCTCGGCGATGGGCACCGCCGACCGCGAGGTAGGGGTGCCGACCGCGCCGATCAGCGCGAAGACCTGCTCGCTCTCGATCAACTGGAGCGTGTTGTCAATGGCGGCTTCCGGCTCGTATCCGTCGTCGAGCGACAACAATTCGAGCCGGCGTCCGTGAACCCCGCCCTGTTCGTTTACTTCGCGGAAAGCCACTTGTATCCCGAGCCGCATGTTGCGGCCCAACTCCCGGGCTGAGCCGCTAAAGGCGGCGGATTGGCCAAAGAGGATGCTGCGGTCTGAGACGCCGGGCTGTTCCTTGCCCTGCGCGGCATCCGCAATCAGCAGCGCGACCACCAAGAGAGCAAGTGCGCTACTCAACTAATCCTCCGTTTGACCAAGGTCAGGCAATTTTTGTTTTGCTGACGCTGGTAGTGGACCTCGTCCATCATGGAGCGCACGAGGTGGATACCGAGCCCGCCCACGGTGCGGTCCTCAACGGCGGAGTTCAAGTCCGGCTCTGGCGCGTCGCAGAGCGGGTTGAAGGCATGGCCATCGTCCTCGATCTCGATTGTGATGGCCTCGTTGTTTGAGGAGATGACAATTCTGATTTCGTGATTTGTATCGTCGTCGTGCCCGTAGTTGACGATGTTGACCCCTAATTCCTCGATGGCTAGCCCGATCTGAAAGGTGACGTCTGGTGCCCAGTTTTCTTCCGCGGCCAGTTCTTCAATAGCGGCGTTGACCTTCCGCAGCTCATCTAGTTCGGTCGCTATGTACAGTGCTCGCTGAGCACTCATTGGTTTGTCTTTCTGTAGTGAAGCGTCAAGCAAGTGACATCGTCAAATTGGGGAGCCTCGCCGGCAAAAGCCTCAACCGCCGCAAAAACGGCCGCGTTGGCGGCGCGGCTGTCTTGGGGCATCTCGTTGGCGAAAACTTCGCGCAGGCGCTCTAGCCCAAATTGGTCGCCTTGTTCGTTTTCGGCCTCGGAGACGCCGTCGGTATACAAGACGACGTAATCGCCGGGCTGCAAGGTTGTTGTGCGCTCTTCGTAGGCGAACCCGGGTGCTACGCCGAGTGCTATCCCACCGGTTGGCGGCAGCACGGTCGCGCGGCCGTCGGCGTGGACCACAAGCGGAGTATTGTGCCCGCCGTTTGCATAAGCCAACCTGCCGCTTGCCGGGTCGAAAGCCGCGTAAAAGACGGTTACGAACATGGCTGCGTCGTTTTCTGCTTGCAGCAGTTGGTTTACTTCGCTCAACACCTTGCCCGGCGCATCGTGGCCGACAGCCGCGCCCTTGATCAGGGTGCGGCTCGACATCATAAACAGGGCCGCTGGTACGCCTTTGTCGGAAACATCGGCTACGACGAGGCCGATGCGACCGTCTTCGAGGTACAAGACATCGAAGAAATCGCCGCCGACATCGCGAGCGGGCTTCATGCTGCCGAAGATGTCAAAGCCCGGCCCCTTGGGAAAACTGGTGGGCAAGATGGACTGCTGCATCTTGTTGGCCACGCTGAGCTCGTTTTGCAGGGCGACCAATTTGTCGCGCGACTCCAGTGCCTCGCGCCACAGCTTTAGGTGGCTCAAGGTGCGCTGGATGGTCACCTTCATGTCCTCGAAGTCGATGGGCTTGGTGATGAAGTCAAACGCGCCGCGGTTCATGGCAGTGCGGATGTTCTTCATATCGCCGTAGGCCGAGACGATCACCGAGCGGATATTGGGGTCCACTTGGGGAATTTGCTGCAGCAAGGTGAGCCCGTCCATGCGGGGCATGTTGATGTCCGAGAGCACCATGTCGATGTCTTGCTCCTCGTTTAGTATCTCTAGGGCTTCAACGCCGTTATGAGCGAACCTAAAGCTGTATTGGCCCGAGCGAATCTCGCGGCGCATGCGCTGTCTGACTAGGTGCTCTAAATCCGGCTCGTCATCGACGACGAGGATCTTAGGTCTTAGCATTGCCATTTTTCCCAATGAATGTTGGTTTAGCCCAACGCAGCTAGCAAACGGTTAATTACCCGGCTCCACCACTACCTTCATGGCTTCTTCGCTGCCGGTAATGTCAAGGCCCTCGCGGATGTGGGACAGCGGCAGCCGATGGGTGATAAAGCGATCTAAAGGCGCGGTCGTGCGGCGCAAGAAGGCTAGCGCGGTTTTGAACTGCATGGAAGGATAGGCCCACATGCCGCGAATATCCAAATCCTTAAAACAGACGATGTGCGGGTGGATCTCCACACCCCCTGGGTCGGTGAAGTGCCCCACCTCCACGACGATCCCACCGCGGCGCACCAAGTCGAGCGATTCCTTGAAGGCTACGGGTACGCCGGCTGTTTCAATGACGATATCGGCCCCCACGCCCTCGGTCATGTCGTGGAGGGCTTGCTGCCGCTGCTCGGAGCTCCCTTCGCCCATCGCGAGCACTTGGTGGGCCCCCATGGCGCGGGCGAGTTCCAGCCGGGCCGCGCTCAGATCGCCGGCGACGATCAGGTTGGTGCCAATGTGGCTCAGTACCGCTACCACGAGCTGGCCGATGGGGCCGGCTCCGAGGACCAGCACGGATTTGTCTAGGCCCAGCCCCTCGCCGATGTGCGGGATGCCCGGCCCTAAGGCGCGCTCTACGGCGCGGGTGGCCACAGCGGCTGGCTCGGTGAGTACGGCCCGTTCTGAAGGCAGGTCGTCGGGAATTTTGAAGAGCCACGAATGGCCTGTTAGATGCAGGTATTCGGCAAAGCCGCCGCGCGGCATGGGCGCGCGATCTGCGGACACGAATCCGTACACAAAGCGGTTGGAGCACAGGGTGGGGCGCTGGGGCATCTGCAGGCAGTAATAGCACCGGCTGCAGGCCCGCGACGAGGGCGTCGTCGTCACGCGGTCGCCCACGGCGACCGGGCCGCCCACGATGGCCAAACTATCGGCCGCGGCCGGACCCATCTGTTCGATGGTGCCGACTAATTCGTGCCCGGGGATTACTGGAAATGGCAGGGCCATGTGCCCGGCGAACATGTGCTTGTCGCTGCCGCAGATGCCGGTGCGTTCGATCTTCAATAGAACTTCGTCGTCGCCGATTTGGGGTTTGGGATACGAGCGCACGGCGATCTGGCCGGGGCCGGTCATGATCGCCGCCTGTATCTGACTCATGTTTTTTCTCCTCTGCGATGCTAGTAGCCAATGCTGCGCAGGTACTGGCGGTTGATTTGCATCTTTTCGGCTTCGGGCCGCTGGGCTTCTCCGGGACAGACCGCGACCCAACCGGCATATCCGGCCTCCTGCAACGCCGCCATAAAGGCCGGGTAGTCGCACATGGGGCCTTGGCCTAGTTCAACGGTCTGCCCATCCTTGAAATCGTGCAGATGCACATAGGCGATCTGCGCGGAGAAGTCGCGCACGGCTTGGACCGGGTCGTAGCCCCAATGCACGGCGTGGGACATGTCCATGCAGAGGCGACACGCGTCTAGGCGCCCCATGAAGCGCTGCCACTCGTCGGTGCTATCGACGAGGTGATTGATATGTGGATGAAATGTGACCACAACGCCCAAGTCCGCGCCGTACGCGGCTAGGTCTTCGTAGGCGGCCGCCATCTGGTCCAACTCTGCGTCCGTGCCGTTGCGGCCTTCGCGCCCTGGCCCTTTGGTCATAAAAGTTTCGACCCCAAGCTCGGCGGCAAACTCGATTCGCCGCTTGTTGATCTGTTGGCTCGGCCCGTTGAGGTCCAGCGCGACATTCGGCCCGCAGATGGCGGCCACTTCCACACCAGAAGCCTCGCAGAGCCGACGTATGCGCTGCGGCGTACCCAACCAGTCGAGCGGCTGCCGCGCCTCCCAGCCATCCCAGCCAAAAGTTCGCAGGGCCGCTAGCTCTTGGGCTAGGTCGGGTGCCCGCCAGAACAGGCCGCTGTACGCCAATTTGTAGCTCATTTCCTACGCCTGCCTACAAAAATTCCAATGTACCCAACCGCCAAGGCAGGGGCAACGGCCCGCCGTTGGCATAAATAAAAATATAAATGAGATGTTACATAAAGCATTATGCAAATGAAATACGCGAGATTAGAGGCGGTTTCGCACCCTTGGGAAGATCGCTGTAAAGATATATAATATAGATATTAACAGATGCAATAAGGAGGTATTCTAAATGGGCGCGAAATCCCACATCGCCAAATGGGGCACTAGCTTGGCCGTCCGCATTCCCAAGCCTATTGCCGAGCAATGGGGCGTTTGCGAAGGCTCTGCCATCGAGATAGTCTCGCACGGCGACCAAGTCGTGATGCACAAGAGAACTTATAACTTGGCCGACATGTTGGACCAAGTGACGGAGGACAATCTTCATCCCGAGTTGGACGCTGGCCCGGCCCAAGGCAACGAGGCATGGTAGAGCGAGCGTATGTCCCTGGTACAGGGGACATTGTGTGGCTTACCTTCACACCTCAGGCTGGACATGAACAAGCTGGGCGTCGTCCCGCCCTAGTTTTGAGTCCGCGGAGCTACAACGAGAAAACTGGCCTAGGTCTGTTTTGTCCTATCACATCTCAAGTCAAGGGCTATCCCTTTGAGGTTGTCCTTGCTCCCACCGGTACTGTCGCGGGAGTCGTCCTAGCCGATCAGATCAAGAGCTTGGACTGGCGGGTACGGCGAATCGACTTTGCGTCTCAAGCTCCACCGCACGTGGTGGGTGAAGTTTTGGAGAAACTGACGGTCCTCCTCGCGGGATAAGAGCGCGGTTTTCGGAATCATCGGAATCACATCCATGCAAATACCACGCCCAACGCTTCTCGTGGATTACCGGCGAGCATGTCGTAGGTGGCTTGGCAATCGGCGGGATTGGCGACGTGGGTGATTAGATCTTCGATGGGCAGCTTGTCGGCGGCCATCAAGCGCAAGACTAGATCGCGGTCTCTATCCTTGCTCCAAGGATAGTAAATGTGGTCGTGGTCTGGCGTCTTGGGCTGGTGTGCGCCCAGAATGGTGATTTCGCGCTGGTGAACTTCGGGCAAAAAGTTCACTTCGACCCTACCGCGCGGCGACCCCAGCGCGACTAAGCGGCCTCCTAGCCGCGGCAAAGTCAGGGCCATGGGATAGACGGCGGGAATGCCGGTCGCTTCGATGACCAGATCAACGCCATCGCCTACGCAATGCTGGCGCACAGTTTCGGCAACATCACCTGCAGTGTTGGGATTGATGCAAATATCCGCGCCGCGGTCTTTGGCTTTGCCTAAGCGGAAATCGTCCAGATCGATAGCAATGACCGGAAGTGCGCCGGCCAACCGCGCAAAGGTCGCTGCCAGTTGGCCCACTATGCCCATGCCGGTAATGGCAACAGCCTCGCCCAATTCGGGACGGCCAACCCGATGCCCGTGCAGGGCAATGGCGCCCATGACCATAAATGCCGCGGATTTGGGCGAGACGCCGGCGGGCACTGTGTGGAAATTGCCGGTCAGGACCGCGTGGCTGGCGTGGTTGCTTTGGCCAGCAATGCGGTCAACGGGTTTTAGCCCTTGCACGTCTTTGCCGATCTCGAGCACCACGCCGGTGTTGCAATAGCCGGTGGAGCGGGCTGGTTCGCCGCCGCGTGCGTAGCCGTAGATTTCCGTGCCAACGCTTACAGCGGTGTAGTCGTTTTGCACCAAAACGCCGTGGTCGGGCACGGGCGGCAGCTCAAATTCCGCCAATTCGATCCGCCGGATGTCGGTGCATATTAATCGCTGTGCTTTCACGGGCCGGTCTCAATCAGAGCACCGACTTCTTCGGCCAAGTAAGCAAGCAATTCCCAGCCAGTCGTCGCGTCGAATTCCCGCGTCCATTCCTGAAATCCTTTGAGGTTCATGAGTTGCTCTCGCTTCTCTTTGGTCGCGTCCTTAACCTGTAAGCCGCAATCACAGCGACTGCAAAAAGGCCACGAGCGCGTCCCGGTCGCTCTGGTTGAGTTGGTGCGCTGTTTCCGCCTCGCCGCCGTGCCATAAAAGTATAGGCCGTATTCTATCTATCAAAGAGCTTATTGGCCGTTAAGTCGCCCGACGCAGCAGGCTTTTTTAGGCTCGACTTCGCCCTATATTTAATGAATAACTGATATTACGCAGTCCGCTTCCATAGAGGCTTTTCCTTTTGGGACAGACCCATAGGTCTGTCCCTACGGTGGGCCCACCGCCGCCCGCAGTGGGCTGAGCGGGTCGAAGGCACGCTCGGGACACCTTCCAAGGGGCCGACGGATTCTAACGCCACTGCGTAACATCAGTGAATAATGAATTTGGAAAAGGTATGGGATTTGTCGAAACATTTGCCGACTCGCTAAAAGAGAGGCCCCGTGCGCCACTGGGAAAGGCCCTGCGGCCACTGTGGCGCGAGGCCCTGACGAGTATTGAAGCCGAGCACCAAGCCGGGGCTGATGGGCAGATTGTGGCCCGGCGGATCGCCGAGGCGATGGACGCGGTGGTGCTGTCTATTTACCAGCAGGCCATGCCCCAAACGGCCGGCCCGCACGCCTTGGTGGCGCTGGGTGGATACGGACGCTGCGAAATGGCCCCCCACTCGGACGTCGACTTACTGTTCCTATTCGCCAAGAGCCAAGACAAAGTGCCCGCCGTAGTGGCCGGTGTATTCAATCCGCTGTGGGACTTGGGGTTTGAGGTCGGGCACAGCAGTCGCACGCTGGACGAGGTGGTCAGGGTGGTGCGCGAAGATCTGGAATCGCGTACGGCGATGATGGATGGTCGCCTGCTCGCTGGCGACGCCGCCCTTTTCGCCCAGTTCCAACAGCGGCTCTACAAGCGCATGCCCAAGCGCACGGCCGTCGAGCTGAACCGGGTGCGTCAGCAGCGGCAATCCGTTCAGCTTTTAGAGCCGAATGTCAAGGAAAGCCCCGGGGGCCTGCGCGAGATACAGATGTTTGAATGGGCACTCAAGGCCAAGGTCAAAACGGCTGACTGCGGCGAGTTGTACGGGCAGTATCTCGATGGCGGCAGCGACAGTCTCGCCCGCAGCCGCGCCTTCCTCTGGCGGGTGCGGCACGCGCTCCACTTTGCCGTGGGCCGCAAGCGCGACGTGCTAGAGCACGATCTCAAGCCGCAGATCGCGGCGGCCTTGGGCTATCAAGACCAAGGACACGAGTTGGCAGCCGAGTGCTTTATGCGCGATTACTACCTCCATGCGCGCACCGTGTACCACCTAGTAGAGCGAGCCTTTCAGCAGTTGACGCGCAAGCCGCGCAACAGTAGCCGCAGCATGTATCTAGAGCGCGGCGTGGCCGCGATAGAAGGGGAGATCGTCCTCGCTGATGGCGAAGCGTACTTTGCGGCCGATCGCCTGCGCCTGCTAAAAATTTTCCTCACGGCGCAGACCAAGAACTTGGCGCTGAGCGATCAGGCGCAGTGCGCGGTGCGCGCTAGTCTGGTGCTGATCGACGACGAATTCAGACGCCTGCCCGCGGCCCGCGACTTGTTTCTCAAGATACTCAAGCGCAAATACCACACGGCACGCACACTCCGGCGCATGCACGATCTGGGCGTCTTGGGTGCGTACTTGCCTGAATTCGGGCGGCTGACCTGCTTGGTCCAATACGACATTTACCACATCTACACGGTTGACGAACACACACTGGTCGCGCTGGAAAACTTGGAAGCTCTGGGTCAGCAGGAGGGGGCCATGTCGGCGATCCTCGCCCAATGTACGCGCCGCGATCTGCTGTTCTTGGCGGTGCTCTTGCACGACGTGGGCAAGTGGAAGCGCGACGACCACATCGCCCGCGGCATTGAGATGACCGAGGAGCTGAGCGAGCGGTTGGGGCTAGACCAACAGGAGCGGTCTATGCTGCGCTTCCTCGTGGAGCACCACCAAGACATGGTGCTGATTTCTAGGCGGCGCAATCTCGACGACTACGAGATGATCGCCGAGTTCGCCGGGCTGTTTGCCAACGCAGAATGGCTGCGGGCGCTCTACTTGGTTTCATACGCCGACCTGTCGGCGGTTGCGCCCGACGCGTGGACCGATTGGCAAGGGGCTTTGCTGTGGGAATTGTACTACAAGACGGCCGAGCAACTGCACTCGGATCGGGCGGCCCTAGCGGCCAAACAGCGCGCGCGCCAGAAGCTCGACGAGCACCTCGATCACATCGAACGACGCTGGCCGGCCCAGCGCGTCGTCCAGTTCCAAGAGCACATCGATCAGCTATCGCCCAGCTATTTGGTGGCCTACAACCGGGCGCAGATCAAGGTACACTTGGCGATGATCGCCCGCCTGAGCCGGGCGCAGCCTTTTGTCTTGGAATTCGTTGAGCACGAAGGGCACACTGAGGTCGTCATCTGCACACGCGACCAGCGCCAGCTCATGGCCAAGATCTGTGGGGCCTTGGCCGTCAACGACATCAACATCCTCCGCGCGGATGTCAATACCCGCGCCGACGAGGTGGTGCTCGACATTTTCCAAGTGACCAACATCGACGGCAGTCCGGTGCTGCCCGACTGGAAGAAGGAGCGCATGCGCGAGCGGGTAGCCGAGGTTATTTCGCTGCGGCTGAAGGCCCGCGACTTGCTGGCGCGATACAGCAGCAGTTGGGACCGCCGTCGTCGGCAGCGGCAGTACGACCAGGCGCCGCGCATTGCGTTTGACAATCAGATTTCGGCCCGCTATACGGTGGTTGATATCGAGGCTCAAGACACGGTGGGCCTGCTGTACAGAATCGCGTACTTACTAGACGAGCTGGATTTCAACATCCACCGCGCCATTATCAATACGGTGGCGGCGCGGGCGCAAGATGCTTTCTACATCGTCGATGCCGAGGGGCAGAAAATAGCCAGTCCCGAAAAGCTCGACCGGATACAGCAGTACCTGCTCGATGGGCTAGCGGCTTAGTCTTACTGTATGATTCAGCGACGTTACGTGCGCGAGGACTCGGACTAGGAATGCCGGAGGTATAAGATGACTAATGCCGACAAAAACGTCGAAATTATTGAGCGAGGAAAGCTAAGCGCACTTGGAATGATTGAGAAGGGGTATCCGCTCAATGGGCTAGCGGCTTAGCTCTGTAAATTTGTCTCGCTATAAGAGGGCCTCGTCTCCTGCATGCGCCCAGTGCTCCTTTTGATTTTTGCTATGTAATGACTATTTTTGCGTTTAAGACAGCCTCATAGAAGGAGCGATCTAAGGGGCGTTTTCTCGAAATAAACCCGATC
>RKRN01000307.1 GCA_007571365.1 Candidatus Latescibacterota bacterium | reverse complement strand
CGCGGTGGGGCAACTGGGACTATCGTCGCGCCGCATTCGAGCGCATGGCGCAGCGCTTGGGCGGCGTGGCTGAAGAGCGGTTTGCCGAGGTGTTTGCGGGCCGTCTCAAATAGATACCGAAAACAGCTTGGCTTTGTACAGGTGAAAACGGAGGCCGACGTTTTCGCCTGAGAGGGCCGCTAGGTCGGCTTGGCCGCGCCAACGCACCGCCGCGGCGATGGAATCGCCGGTGAGGGGTTCGGCCTCGGCCAGCGAAAAGCCGGGGTGGGCTGCTACGGGCTGGGGTGGCGTGTGAATGGTCTGGACAATTTCGGCCTTGATCCAGCCGTCTGGAGCCGTGCGAAAGTTGAGCAATAGCTCGCGGCCACAGCAAGGCCGTTCGATGAGCGTGACGCGCCCCTCGCCTTTGGCTTCTAGGCCCGCGAGCCGATCCGGTTCCCAGCAGGCCCAGCGAAATTCCCCATCCTCGGAATAGGCCGCGCCCCGGCGGAGAAAGTCGTGGCGGCGTTGATAGCCGCTAAAAGGCAGTCGCCAAGTGCCGTTGGCGGCGATCAGATTCGGGCTGGCGTAGAGCTGGCCGTACGTTCCCCCGTCATAGGTGCGGTTGATGATGGGCTGGCGAAAGGGCCGGATCCACTGGTGGTTATCGCGGCTGACCGCGAGTTGGACATCAACCGTCGAGGCGATTCGATGGTAGATCGACGGGAACATCAGGTAGCGCGGCTGTGTGCCCGGATACGGCGTGTAGCAGGGGTTGTAGATGTCGTCGTCAAGCGCGTCCAAGGGGTCGGGCAGGAGGCAGGGGCGCGGCTCAGTTAAGGATGTAAACTGTGCGCCCGAGACGCGGCGCACCAAGCGCCGGCGGTCGATATGGCCGCGCAAGTACGCCACGTATTGCTCTTGGTGAGGATCGTACGCGCAGAGGTTATGGGTGTCTAGCTGAGTTGCACCAGCGTCGAAGACGGGTGTGCTGAGGTTGTGCCAGTGGATGCCGTCGGCAGAGGTCGCGCCGAGGAGTTGCTGCCGAATCTCGATCCCGCGGGCCTTTTCCCCGGCCGACACATCGCCCAAGTCGCGGGCTACGAGCAGGGCCTTGAAGCGCGCCGAGTCCATGGCTGGGTCGGGCTGGCCGTCGCGGAAGTAGCACGCTCCTGGACCGACGGCTTTGTGGCGCTCGGTCGCCGGGGCACTGGGGTCGATGAACACCCAGCCGAGGGGCAGGTCGCGGCCGGCGCAGATGATGTTGTTGCGGGTAGAGCCTTCGTATTCGCACAAGCCCAACTCCGGTCGCTGCCAAGCAAAGCCGTCGTCGCTTTCGGCATAGCAAACGTACGAGCGCGTGATGTCGTCCAAGCGTTGCACGCCGTACCAGAGGCGGTAGTGCCCTTGGTCGTGGTGCATGGCGTTGATGTGGAGATTGGCTCCTTGTTCCCAAGGCCGCTCTTTGCGGAAGAAGACCGCGGACTTACGCGCCAATTCGGGCACGAGTTCAATGCCGTGGGGTGGATCCTGCGACCAAACGGTGCCGTCGTCTTCGAGCTTGCGGTGCGAGGCCCAGATGCCGTAATAGTCGAGGAAGGGCGTGGGTTGGGGCTGAGGTTGGGGCATAAATCGCGCTCCTTTTTTAGCTCTCGCTCTGGGTGTCTTTTTAGGTCCTTTATCGACGTTCCGCATCGGCCCCAAATCGGTCCATGCAGGGGCCTAACTTATGCGCCTTGTGTGGCCAATGCTAGACCATGTCGCTGAGGCGGACCAGCTCGCCGCCGCTTGCGGCCGAGGCATTGGCCGCCAAAACGGCGGCTAGGCTGTTGAGGGAAGGGACGTAAGGGCTGCGCGGCATGGCCGGATCGCCGGCTTGGACGGCGGCGATAAAGGCGCGGGCTTGGGCGAAGAAAGCCCCGCGCGCTTGCGGCTCTTGTTTTGCTTCCCACACCACCTCGCCGTTTTCCGTCACTTTTTGCGGATTCCATTCGATGATCGAATCGTCGCTGACGACGAGGATTTCGCGCTTGGAGTACGAGACGTTGCTCATGACCCGCGAGACGCTGGCGTTGGCGGTTACGCGCCCTTTGAAGCGGTAGTTGACATTGTACACGTGGGGCAGGTTCATCGGCTCAATGCGCTCGCCGGGCCGGGATTCGACGTAGAAGGCCGAGACCGCCTCAATGTCGCCGAGGAAGTAGCGCAACAAATCGACGCTGTGGATGGTGTTTTCGACGAAGGAGCCGCCGCAAAGTTCGTAGCGGCTGGTCCAATAGCGGATCGGCTGGCCGCTGTAGAAGTTTTGGATTTGGGCGTGGCGCGGCGTGCGCTGCTGCAAGAGTTCCAAGGTCGGCGCGGAAGCAGGCTCGTAGCGATAGACAAAGCCGACTTGGGATACGATGCCGGATTTTTCGATTGCAGCGTTGAATTCGGCGACTTGCGCCAGATCGAGCGTCTGCGGCTTCTCGACGAACAGGGCGACGCCTTGGTCGGCGGCGATGAGCACTTCGTCGGTGTGTTGAGTCGGCGGAATGCACAGGTACACGGCATCGAGTTCCTGCTCGGCGAACATCTGGTGGTGATCCGCATAGGCCGAATGAGGCTTGTAGATGGCCGCTTGTTCTCGGAGGGTTTCCGCGCTTTTGTCGCAGAATGCTTGGAAGACGACTTGGCCTTGCTCGGCAAGAGCAGCTAATGCCGGCAGGTGCGCCCTTTGGGTGATCCAGCCGAGACCGATGCAGCCGACGCGGACAGGCTTCGACCTAAGCTCAGCCGAAGGTTTCATGGGCAATTCCTCGTCAAGGGGTGAGTGTTTCGATGCGGGCGATGAGTTCACAAGGCAAGTAGCGGCCGTCGGAAACGGCCGCCGAGACTTCGAGTTCGCCTAGGGTTGCAGCGCCGGTGAGCAGTACGGAGACTTGGGGGTCTGACAGCAAGTAGCGCAGGCCGTGGTCGGGCATGGCGCCGGGTTGGTCGGCGAGCAGGGCTTCGATTTTTTCGAGTTTGGGATACAGCTCGGCAAAGCGGCCGGCCTTTTTCCACACCCCGCGCTTGGAGCCGAGCAGGCCGGCGTGCAGCGGCGAGGCGAGGATGATAGCGACATCGCGGTCGGCCGCGGTGGGCAGGAGGGTCTCCTTAGCGGTCTGCACCAACAGGTCGTATTTGAGAAAGGTGATCACCGAGACGAAGTCGTCGCACGCGGCGAGGACATCGCGCATCAGCTCGAGGTTTGAGCCGGTGAGGCCGATGTGTTGTGCGAGGCCCTGCTGGCGGATTTCGAGTAGGGTCTCGAGGGCGCGGCCGCGGCCAAATATCCCCGCCCAACCGGCCTGCTCGGCCTCGTGGAGTTGCAACAGATCGACCGAGTCGCGCTGCAAGCGCAGGAGGCTGGCCTCAAACCCCCGCCAGATGGTATCGCGGGTGTAGTCGAAGGGCGCGGGATAATAGCCTACCTTGGTCGCCAGATAATAGGGCGCATCAACGCCTTTGAGGGCGTGGCCGAGAACCTTTTCGCTGCGGCCCTGGCCGTAGAGCGGGGCTGTGTCGAAGTAATTGATGCCCAGTTCAAGGGCGCGCTCGACCATGGCGACTCCGTGGACCACTGGCAGGAGGCCGTATTCCGGGCGTCCGTAGAACCAAGACCCGCCCAGGGCGATTTCGCTGACTTGCCAGTTCGTTTTGCCGAATCGTCGGTATCGCACGCGTGTATTCCGTTGTTGGGATTAAATGGAATGGAGTAACTTAGACAGCGCGACAACCATCCGCCACTTTTTTACTTACTGACGTTACGCAGTTCGCTTCCATGGAGTGCCCTTCGACCGGTGCCGGGTCCTTTTGGGGACAGACACATAGGTCTGTCCCTACGGTTGGACCGGTGCCGGGCACACCACCGACGGCTGCTAACGCCACTGCGGAACATCACGTACTTACTTGGAGACGACGATGCGCTACAGCTATATGGTAATTGACTTTGCGGATCTCGGGGGCGACTTCGCCGCTGGGTTGGAATTCATTCGGACCTGTGGATACGTAGGCGTCGAATTGAACCTGACACCTGCGGTTCTTGGCCAACTAGACGCGATTGAGCGCACGGCGGAGGCGTGCGGTTTGGCGGTGCCGTCGCTTTTGACCGGAGCGGCCTATGTCGAGGGGCTATGCTTGAGCGCACCGGAACGCGGCCGCCGCACCAGCGCCGTCGAGCGGCTCAAGAGCTATTTGCCGATTGCTCAGCGTTTCGACGCCCTGCTCGTCGTCGGGCTTTTGCAGGGCTTGCGCGCAGACGAGCCGGATGCCGCGGTGGCCAACCAGCGCATTGCGGCTGGCCTGCGCGAAGTGGGATTGGCCGCCCAAGAGGCTGGCGTGGAGCTAGTCATTGAGCCGATCAATCACCTGCAAGTGGGGTTTAACAATTCCGTGGCCGAGGTGCGCGCCCTGATTGAGCGCATTGGCGTGCCGGCTTTTAGGCCAATGGTCGATACGATCCACATGAACATTGAAGAAAAGTCGTTGACCCAGCCCATTTTCGACTGCGGCAGTGCGCTGCGGCACGTCCACTTGTGCGAGAGCAACGGCGGTGTGTTAGGCAGCGGCCACCTCGACTTCGAGGCCGTGCTCGCGGCTTTAGACGCTATTGGCTACGCGGGTTTTGCCTCGGTCAAGGTCTATCGCCAAGCGAGCTTGCGCCAAGCTGCGCCCGCGAGCTTGGCGCACTTGCGCGGGCTAGTCGGCTAGCGAGCCGCCCAGTACCCGACGAAGACGGCGGGAATTCCCAGCAACAGTTGCAGGCCAATGTGGACTAAAGCGGCTGGCACCTGACCTGTGCGCAGTATTTGCGCGGTCTCGTAGGCCACGGACGAAAAAGTGGTGAAGCCGCCGAGGATGCCGACGAAGAGAAATAGACGAAGCTGAGGGCTTAGGTATTGACGCTCTTCGGCTAAGCCGCCCAAAAAACCAATGAGCAAGCAGCCGACCACGTTGACCACTAGAGTGGCGTAGAGCGAGGTTCCTAACGCCACCGAGACTAAATAGCGCAGCACGGCCCCAACAAAGCCGCCGCAGCCCACCAGCAGAATGCGATCCATGATTTGCTGAAACCTCCCTCCGGCACCCTCTCGGTGCTTGACAAGATCTTTTAACCTCGTGACCTAAGTACACGACACCTGCCGTACCTGTGCGTCTTTTAGGGTGGCCCTAGGAGTGCGGGCGTCACGCCCTGTAAAAGGCCTAGTCCGCGTCAGCCTGTACCGGCCGCGACCGCCTCAGTTGCCGACACGTCACCGCCACTTCGAGCTTTTCAACCACCAATTCCGGCCCGTCGCCTTCCCGCTCCTGTACGCCAATGCCCACCAGATTGGGACCGGCCGCCAATACATCAGGCGAGACCTCGCACACCAGCCAACCCGCGTCAACAACAGGTAGCCCTAATAAAACATTGTTCAGCCGTATCTGGAGCGACCGTTCTACTCCTCGCATGGCCGGAACATTATCAAGCCCGCCATCTGGATGGCCGATGGTTGCCACCTGCGCCGCATCCAAGCGTTGGGCTGTCGGTGCGGTCGCCGCGCCCGGATCGGATAGCAAGAGGCGCAGTTCGGCCGCGTCTATGGCCTCGGCTTTCGGGTCTATGCCGACATGCAGGTGCAGCAGGAGATCGGTGTGTCCGTTGTTGGGCACCGGCGCGGGTAGCTGCGCCAGCATGTTGGTGTTGGCAAAGTTGTGCCTCGGGGTGGCCCAAGCCTCGGGATTGGGTATTACGGTGGGGCCGTGTCC
This sequence comes from Candidatus Latescibacterota bacterium, assembly GCA_007571365.1. Lineage (GTDB taxonomy): Bacteria > Latescibacterota > UBA2968 > UBA8231 > UBA8231. Next base: position 1,085 of record RKRN01000307.1, on the reverse strand, counting down.
GCCCCCGCGACGCTGGACGACGAAGCACTTGTCTTGGGCTCTGAGCGTTGCGACCGCGCCCAACTCTTGATAGGCCCGGCGATGGCTGGCCCAATCTTGGCCGACGTACGGGGCGTCGGTTGCGTAGTTGAAGTTAAAGGTGTGGATGCCGTCTGCGCCTTGCCGCCACCAATTGGCTGCCACCCCGCGCAGCACCTTGATGCCGGGGTTTTGATAGCCGTCTGTAGCGTGGTGATCGTCTATGGATGGATAGATCTTGACCGGAGTGCCCGCGACCACGCGCCGGAAATCCGCCAAATCCACCTCAAAAGAGCGCACGCCGAGGACCAGTAGGTCGATCAATTGCTCGCCGACCCAGCACTCGACATCAATCCCGTCGAAGCGGCAGCCCACGAGCGTCTCAGGTATGCGGGCAGCAAGGAGCAAGGGCCGCCCGCGCCGCTGGCCCTTGACCAATGAGAATTCCCGCAACTGGGCGATAAATTCAGTCAGCCGATCGCGGTTGGGCCAGCCATCGCCGGCGGGAAAGACGACCCCGCGGGCAAAGTCCAACTCCACCCCATCAAAAGGCCAGCGCTTGATTACCTCGCGCAAGTTGCGCAGGACGTAGTCGTGTACTTGGGGCAGGGCGAAATTCCAATAGCCGTTGTCTGCGTGCGTACACCAAGGCGTGCGAAAGAGCCAGTCGGGATGCGCCACTTTCGCGGGGATGCACGCAAACGGGCCGAGGTCGTTGTCCGAGCCGTTCATGCGATGCGAAAAGAAGCACTCCAGGCCGCGGCGCTGGGTGGCCGCGAGGACTTGGCCGACGATATCCGTCCCCTCGTCCGCCCATTTCTGATAGAGCGGATGGTCGTAGAGGGGCAAGTGTTGGCTCGGATAGGGCGCTTGATTCCCCTCGCCCCAGTTCCACCAAATGCTGTCAATCTGCGACCCGGGCGCGTCGGCAAACTCGAACAGATGCTCCACGAGGTCGGGTCGATCCGGGTTGCGGCGATGCTGCACATTAATCGCAAAGGTCACGTCGAAATTGACTATGAGGCGGCGGCGGCGAGCAATGGCGGCGAGGTGGGTAGGGGAGAGGG
>RKRN01000311.1 GCA_007571365.1 Candidatus Latescibacterota bacterium | reverse complement strand
CCATAGGGGGGCTGGGGCGCGCCCAAGGCAAACGCCTGACGGTGCGGGAGCTGCACGGGGCCTCTGTTGCCGCCCAATTGAAATTCGTCCGGTCCTTGGCCGATATGGATGGAGTCGCTGCCTTGCGGCTCGAACTGCCGCCCGACAGCCTGTTGCTCCACGCTTTCCCAGAGCGCTTTGATGGTTCGGTCGAGCACGACTTGGCGCTGCGGGTCTTGGATGTAGCCCAAGTGCTGGCGCACCTGAAGCCGCCGGAGAATTTGCGGGCGACGGTCGCGTTTGAGGTGGCCGATTGGGTGGTGAATGAGGGCAAGCCGCTGGCTGTGGTGGTGCGAGCAGAAGGCGGTCAGGTGCAGGTTACGGCAAAGGCCGATAAAGACGCGCTGCGCTGCGACATTAATACCTTTACCCAATTGTTTGCCGGCGGCTTGCGGGTGGCTCAGGCGCGGGCCCTCGGGCGTTTGACGGGCGGCCATTCGGCGATGGGGGCGGCCTGCGATGCGTTGCTGCACGGGCGCGTACCGTACCGCTCGGATGTCGAGGCCGGGTAGGGTCAAACGCACAACTCGCGGGAGGAGAAAGTATGGCTTTAGCGACGGAAACTCACCTGCGGCAATACCGCGAAGATGGCTATTGCCTAGTCCGAGAATTAATCCCAGCCGAGCTGATCGAGGCGGTACGCCAGCGCACTATGGCAATAGCCGGGGCCTTACCCGCTTGGTCGGCAAGGCATTTTCAGGTGCTCGATCCAAGCCGTTATACAGCCGCTGGGGGCCGTCCGCTGGCGGGCGGCATTCAGCAGCCCGCCAGCCAAGAGGCGGTGTTTGCACAGGTCGCCGATCATGCGCGCTTGGCTGCCGTCATGGCGGACCTACTGGGCGGGCCCGTGGAGCGCTTTACCGATCAGATAGGGGTCAAGTACGCTGCGATCGTCGAAGAGCAGGGGGGCCGCAGCTATTTCCACCAAGATTCGTTCTACTGGAAAATAGCTCCGGAGTTGGGGTGCAACTGTTGGATTCCTTTAACGGAAGTGGGGGTGGAAGCTAGCACCTTGGCCGTGATGCCCGCTAGCCACCGAGGCTGGCGGCTCATTGAGCACGAGTCGTACTACGACGATCCGCCCATAGGCCACGTAGGCGACGATGGCTTTCGGCCCTTCAAGCGCCATAGGGTGCCTCTGGAGCAGGTGGACTTTGACCGCGAGAAGCTAATCGCCACTAGGCCGGGGGACGGGCTGTTCTTTAGCAATTACACGTGGCACCGCAGTGAGCCGAACCGCAGCGGCCAGTCGCAGGCTTTTTACGCCATTGCGTACCAGCGCCGCGCATAGCATTACGCGGTTTTTTGCCGGGGCCTATCCCCCCGGCCCCTTTCTTACGAGCTGACGTTACGCATTCTCGCGGTTCGTGGCGAGTGCGTCCGTGCTCAACCGGGGGTCGTGGCACTGGGTGCGCGGGCGTCTCGCCCGCATGGTCGTACCGCAGGCCCGCCCACCGGGCCCGTTCCACACGCAGAAACGAGCGCACGTTCATCGTGCCCGGCGACCCGCTCAGGGCACACCGCCGACAGCCGTCGGCTGATCGCACGAGACAACGCCCACGGGGCCGACGGCTGCTATAGCCACGGCCCCGTGCTGGCCCCCGGCGTCCTTCCTAGCCCTTGCGGGCCAAGAGGCCCGCGCACCCAAGAGGGTGGGTCCTTGCCGCACACGTGACATCCAATAGGCCCTTGCCTGACGGCAGTTGTATAGTATTTTGGAAGCAGGACTTCCAAAAAAGAAGCAAAAATGAAAATAAAGCGGCGATTTTTCCAAGCGTCGGAGACCAGTTTTTTTCTTTTTGGTCCGCGCGGCACCGGCAAATCGACTTGGCTGCACGCGCATTTGCCGGACGCTTTGCTCGTGGATCTGCTCGCTCCCGAGACGTATCGGCTCTACGCAGCCCGGCCCGAACGCTTGCGCGAGTTGGTCGCCGGCAACCCCGCCAAGGACACCGTCATCATCGACGAGGTGCAAAAGCTCCCCGAACTGCTCAATGTGGTCCACCAACTCGTCGAGCGGCCTAGATCGCTCCGGTTTGTCCTCACCGGCTCTAGCGCGAGAAAACTGAAGCGCAGCGGGATTGATCTACTTGCTGGCCGCGCTGTGCTCAAGACCATGCACCCGTTTATGGCCGCTGAACTGGGGGCGGCTTTTGACTTGGAGTGCGCCCTGCGCTTTGGGCTGGTGCCCTTGGTCGTGGACTCGGCAGCGCCCGCTGAAGCACTCGGGGCCTATGCCGCTCTTTATCTACGAGAAGAAGTCCAGATGGAGGGCTTAGTGCGCAACGTCGGCAATTTCTCGCGCTTTTTGGAAGCCATCAGCTTTTCGCATGGATCGGTGCTGAGTGTTTCCGCCATCGCCAGAGAGTGCCAAGTTGAGCGGAAAACCGTCGAGGGGTACATCGGCATTTTGCAGGATCTGTTGTTGTGTTTTCGGGTGCCGGTGTTTGCCAAGCGGGCCAAAAGGCACTTGGTTGCCCATCCTAAATTCTACTTGTTCGATGTCGGTGTTTTCCGCTCGCTGCGGCCATCTGGGCCGCTCGATCGCCCGGAGGAAATACACGGCAGCGCATTAGAGGGGTTGGTGGCTCAGCATCTGCGGGCTTGGAACGCCTATGGCGGCGAGCACTACACCCTGTTCTTTTGGCGCACCAAGTCGGGGCGAGAAGTCGATTTTGTGCTCTACGGGCCGGATGGCTTTTGGGCCTTGGAAGTCAAAAACACCCGCATCATCCGCCCGAGCGACCTCAGTAGCCTGTGCGCTTTCAAACAAGACTATCCCGAAGCCGAGGTGTGCTTGTTGTATCGCGGCGATGAGCGGGTCGAGGTACAGGGAATACGCTGTTTGCCCTGCGGCGAGTTTTTGCAAGGGCTGGTACCGGGCCAACCGTTGCTAGCCCACATCCATTGACCTTTCACACCGGAGCGTACGCCATGACCGATTCTATCTACCGCATCGCCCCGCCCGGCTTTAGCGACGACGAGTGGGAAACCTTCAACCGCACGGGGATCCTCTTCTTTGCAGACGCCCTCGACCAAGCTGCCGTCGACGAACTCACGGCCGCGGTCGATCGCGTTTGCCAAGCCAGTGCCAAATATCAGGTGGGGGAGACCTTCGGCTGCCAAAATATCGTCGATCGCGACCCCGCCTTTGCCGCGCTGATTGATCACCCGCGCCACATCGGCTACGCCTACGATCTCTTCGGCGAATTGCTCAAGCTGCATCAGAGCCAGTTTTTTATCCGCCCGCCCGGCGGCGACCGCTACAACCTCTGGCATCCCGATGGGGCCCGCGCCGTGCCTTATGGCACCTTCTCGCCCGATTTGCCGCTGCAAATCAAGATCGGCCTCTGGTTGACCGATCTACCGCGGGCCAAGATGGGCAATCTCGTGGTGCTGCCCGGCAGCCACCGCCGGCAATACGTCGAGGAGTACGACAGCCATCAGCCCATTGCCGGCGAGCGGGTGGTTTGCCTGCACAAGGGCACCATGACCGTCATGCACTCGAGCATCTGGCATCGCGTCGAGCCGAACGAGAGCGACGTGGTGCGCAAGAATATCTTCTACGCCTACTGCCCGGCTTGGCTCACCCCGGCCGACCGCCTCCAGTCCGATCCGGCTTGGCTGGCGACGCTCAGCCGCGAGCAGCGCATCATCATGCGTTCCTACACCAACGCCTATCACAACGCCAAACCCCCGTCCGCTGACTTTCCGCTCTTCCTCGACCGCGAGACCGGCTTGGACCGCGACCCGGATGCCTACCGCGACGATGTGGCGTTGCACCGCCGCAAACGCCGCACTTGGGCCGAACGCAAGCTATCTGCTTAGGCTTCGGCGCACTTTTCAAACAGCCACATCCCGAGCCCCATGCACGCTAGGCCGACCAAGAGTGAATACGCGATGAACGAGAAATGGACCACGACCGACGATATGTCGGGCAGCTCTTCCTCGTAGTTGATCCAGAGCACCGCTTCGTACGTGCCGAGGGGCAAGTCGAGCACGTCGGGCAGGGCGCTAAAGTAGCAGTACAACACGCCTAAGACGAAAGCGGTAGCAGCAAGCCCAGCAAAGCGCCGCACCACGAGCTTGAGTCCGGCGATCCCGCTGGCGATGCCGAGCATCAGGGCTATAGCCGGCAGGTAAAACGTACTGATGAGGACTAGTACGTTCGTCGCGGATAGTGCAGGCGTTACCCCGGCTGAGAGGTCGTTCAGATTGCCGATAGCAGCGAAGTAACCAGCCTGTATCCCTTGCTTGATGGCGAATGCGTACAGATCGCCGATGACCTTGATGAGACCGGCCGTGCTCAACGCGAATAACACGAGGCCGAGCGTCGCCACGGCCGCCACTTTGGCCACAAAAATCTGGGTGCGCGATACCGGCAGGGAGAGCAGCAGATAGTGGGTCTGGCCCTTGGTTTCTTGGGCGAATGAGTGGACCAGCAGGAAGGGCAAGATCAGCACAAACGAGTAGGGCACCACGCTCCACAGGAAGTGGGGCGAGAGGGCCTGCCTATCGTTAAAAGACAGCACCGCAACGAGTTCCAAAAAGACCGTCAGCAGCGGCAGCAAGACGAACAGGGTGCGGTTGTCCTTTATTTCCTTTATATACAGCGTCTGCCAAGTATTCACAGTACCACCTCCTCGAAAAGGTCGCTGAGCGACTGGCCGCGTTGTTGCCGCAATTCTTCGATGTTGCCGCTTATTGCGATCTCGCCGTGGCGCAGGAAGGCGACTTCTTCGATCAGCTCTTCCACTTCGCTGACGAGATGGGTCGATATTAGAATCGTCTGCTCGCCAACGCGAAACTCGCTCAGCAAGGTCTCCAGGATGCGCCGCCGCGACGGCGGATCGATTCGTCCCAGCGGCTCGTCCATGAGCACCAACTCGCTCGGCCACGAAAAGGCGGCTACCACCTTCAGCCGCGCCCGCTGACCATCGGACAGGGTGCCGATTTTCCGCTGGCTATCGACGTTCATCAGGCCGAGCAACTCGTGGGATTTGCCCATGTCCCAGCCCGGGAAGAACGCGGCTAGGAATTCGAGCTGCTCGCTGACCTGCATCCAGTCGTAAAACGGGTTGACCTCGGGTAGGTACGAAGTGATGCGGCGCGTTTGGATGCCGACCGGCTGGCCCGAGATGCTGGCGCTGCCTTCGCTGGCGTGGGCGACGCCGGCGAGGATTTTGAACAGCGTGCTCTTGCCGCTGCCGTTTTCGCCGAGAATGCCCATTACCCGGCCCTTTTCGACGGTTAGGGAAATACCCCCCAAGGCCGTCGTGCCGGAATATCGCTTCCACAGGTTTCTTACTTCGATCATAGCGTCACCTCCGCTGAAATTTCGCGCAGCAGGTCGTCGATTTGTTCGCGGGAGAGCGCCAAGTCGCGGACCTCGGCGACAAAGCGGTCGCGCGCGGCCCCGGCTAGGGCGCGGCGCACGCTGTCGATGCGTTTGGCGCTCTTGGTTATCGACGATCCCTCGCCGCGTCGCGTGGTTATGAATCCTTCGCGCTCCAATTCCATGTAGGCTCTAGACATGGTATTAGGATTTACGCCCATCTCCTTGGCCATTTCCCGCACCGACGGCAACGGGCCGCCGACCTGATAAATCCCTTGAGCGGTGCGCTTTTTCACCGCCTCGATGATCTGCAGATAGATGGGGCGGGTGGGATCAAAATCGAGTGGCATTTTTTCTCCTTTCTGGTTGTGGTTCTCATTTTTGTCCCATTGTAATAGTGTTCTATTTACATAGTACAATATATTACTAAGAATATCAAGAACTTTTTAGCGCGGCCTCCCGCGCTCGGCGGGGAGTTTATAAAGGGTTGTTTATTGGGGTGGATTACGCGCCGTTGGCCAACAGCTCGCCGATGGGCTGGGCCGCCTTCAGGCCGTGCCCGGAAAGCACGGCCACAATCTGCTGCCCCGGCTCCACTAGACCCGCGGCCCGGGCTTGGCGCAGGCCGTCCCAGATCACGGCCGAAGTCGGCTCTACGCAAAAACCGGCCCGGCCCAGTTGGCGCAAGCCGCGGACTATAGCCTCTTCGGAGACGGAGACTACGCTACCGGCTGACTGGCGCAAGGCGTCGATGACTTGGCGATCTCTAACCGGGCGCGGTAGGGCAATGCCCTCGGCCCGGGTGGGGCGCGGCGAGGTAGCGGCCGGGACGATGGCCAAGCCGGCGTGGAAGGCCTGGTACAGCGGCGAGACGCGCTCGGCTTGGACGGCAATCAGGCGCGGTAGGCGGTTTGTGATCCCGGCCCGCTGCAAATCGACAAAGCCGCGGTACAGGCCCAACAAGATACTGCCGGCCCCCACCGGACAGACCACGGCGTCGGGGACGGTCCAGGCGAGTTGCTCGGCCAGTTCAAAGGCCAGGGTTTTGAGGCCTTCGATAAAGAGGGGGTGCCACAGGTGCGAGGCGTACACCGCACCAGTGCGGTCGATGTACTCGAGTAGCGCCTCGGTGGCGCGGGGGCGCGGTCCGGCCACCGCAACTAGCTCGGCCCCGTACAGGCGGATCTGCATCAGTTTGCCCGCCGCCGCCGCCGCCGGACAAAAGACTTTGAGGCGTATTTTGGCGCGGGCTGCATACGCGGCTAGGGCCGCCCCGGCGTTGCCCGAAGAATCTTCGACAGCTTCCTCTAGGCCCAAGGTGTGCAAATAGCTCACGAGCAGGGCGGCTCCGCGGTCTTTGTACGAGCCGGTGGGCAGGGTGTGGTCGCATTTGGCCAGGACGGTCATGCCCTCCAGGTCAAAGGGGACGACCGGAGTGCGGGCCTCACCCAGCGAGATGGGGTCGCCCACCGG
>RKRN01000324.1 GCA_007571365.1 Candidatus Latescibacterota bacterium | reverse complement strand
CGTGTGCGGCAAGGACCCACCCTCTTGGGTGCGCGGGCCTCTGGCCCGCAATGGATTCCCGCCCCGTGTCGGGGCACGGGGTGACGTTCTTGCGCGGGAAGGACATCGCCCGGCAGCAAGCCGCGGATCTCGTGGGCGCAGGAAGGACCAGCGCAAACAACGCGCACACCAAGGCGCAGGGCGCGGATCTCGCGTACGCGGGAAGGACGCCGGGGGCCAGCATGGGGCCGACGATAACGAACGACTTCGCAACATCAGAGACCTAATTCTCGGCGCAGCTCTACGGAAGTAGGAGGCAACTCGCGGCTGTGGGCGCAGGCAGTGAGAATTCTGTCAAGTTTGTTCCGGCGATCGGATACCTTTGGCACCTATGAAGCAACTATAAGGTGATTATGGAACGGAAGGGAGAAAATCGTGTGCAGCGGGCGGCGGCTGGCGACGCGGCGGCGTTTGGTCTGCTCGTTGAGGAACACACGCCGTGGCTGCTGGTGCGGCTCACTCGCCGGTTGGGCTCGCAAGAGGCGGCAGAAGACGTCCTGCAAGAGGCATTTATGGCCGCGTACCAGCAGCTAGCGGAGTTGCGTACTCCCGAGCGATTTGGCGCTTGGCTGTGCTCGATCGCAGCCAACAAAGCACGCATCTGGCAGCGGCGTCGCATCGCGCAACTCAATCTGCTGGACCAGCTCGACCTTGCGGCAGCACCGCAGCCGGAGAAACAGGAAATCAGGGCCTTGGTGCGGAAGGCGATCGGGCGCTTGAGCACCCCCCACCGAGACGTGATCGTCCACCACTACCTCAAGGGCTATTCATATCAGCAGACGGCAACCTTGCTGCACCTCCAAACCCCAGTGGTAAAGAGCCGTCTGCAAAAGGCCCGCAAACGCCTGCAAAAGGAGATTATAGCGATGGCGGAATCCAGCACTGTCCAGACATTCAAACTCGGCCCGGCCGATCTAACCGGCTTGCGTCGCGTAGCTCGCTTCACCAGCGACGACCCCCAACGGCCCATCATGCACTGCGTCTGTCTCGACATCGGCGGTAGAATGGTCGCAACGGACGGCTCGCGGCTGCTCAACTGGTCGAGTAAGGGGCTTGCGTCGCTACCGGCCCCGATGATTCTCGATTCGCTGCATCCTGCAATGATCCCGGCGACCGACTCGGCGCTGCTGATCGCCGAAGAGGAATCCGCCACGTTGCAGACCGCCGATGGCCGTAGGGTGACGTTCCCGGCAATGCCCGGACCGTACCTCAAGTACCAAGAGGCGGTCGGCACTCCCGGTCCGATTGGAGTGGCCGTGCGTAGCGAAGCTCTGACGGCCTGCGTGGAGGAGATCGAGCCGTTCCTCAGAGATCGCCACCAACGGGTGAAAAGCGGCTGGGAGTACGTGCCTAGTGTACAGATGCGGGTGTCGGGCGCAGAGGAGAAGTTGATGCTGCGCACGACGCGGGATCAGGGGTTCTGGCAGACTGAAGAAAACGCGGACGAACTGCCCGGCGACGACCGCCCGGACTGGGAGCATGCGGTGAGTTGCCGGGCTGAGGTGGCGAATATCGAGGGGGGCGGATCACTCCGCGTCGATCTCAATCACGACTTCCTCAAAACGATTGTGGCGGCCCTGCAAGACGCGGCCGAGGAGGTGCGGATATATCTGGAGCACAGCGCGGCACCCCTGCACTTTGAGGCGGGGGAGGGCCAGCACACGGCCGTGCTCATGCCGATGCGGATGGCTTGAATTCAGCGCACCCGCGTCGCTTTTGGCCTGATCGCTCATTTTCCCTTCCATTGTGGTTGGCGTTTTTCGGCGAATGCCCGCGGTCCTTCGGCGTAGTCCTCCGACAGCCGCAGGCGGCGCACGGCCGTCAGGTCCTCTAGTTGGCACTGCGCTTGGGAGATGGGGGACTCGATAGTGTGCAGTGCTACCTGCTTGGCGGCCTGAACGGCGAGGGGGCCGCACGCTAAGATCTCGGCGGCCCAACGTTCGGCCGCCGCCAGCACGGGCTCGCCGTCGGCTACTTCATTGACCAAGCCCATGGCCAAGGCTTCCTGCGCCGAGAATAACTTGCCGGTCAGGAGCAGGCCCATGGCTAGATGGTAGGGAATGCGGCGCGGTAGTTTGACTACGCCGCCGGCATCGGCTAGCAGGCCGCGCCGGGGCTCGGGAAAACCAAAGCGGGCACTGGCGGCCGCCACGATCAGGTCGCAGCGCAGTGCCAGTTCTAGGCCGCCGCCGATGGCATAACCGTTGACCGCGGCGATGATTGGCTTGTAGCAGCGGTCGAGGATGTGGACCGGGGAGTGGACCGGGTTGCGTAGCTGATCGTCGTCTGTTTGTTCGACGCGGTACTTCAGGTCTGAGCCAGCCGAGAAAGCGCGCTCGCCGGCCCCGGTGAGAATGGCGACCCAGAGTTGGTCGTCGGCGATGAAGTCGTCCCAAGCCCTCGTCAGCTCGGCGTGGGCCGGGGGATGCAGGGCGTTCATCACCTGCGGGCGATTGATTGTCACATAGGCGATGTGGCCCTTTTTTTCGTAAAGGACATGTTCGAATGGCGTGGTCATCTGTTCTCCTCACTGTCTGTCACGGTTTCCCAAGAAGCGGTCTGAAAACCCCTAGGATCGCGTTGAACCGCAGTTTGTCCTTCCCGCGCAAGAACGTCACCCCGTGCCCCGACACTCCGCGTCTCAGACCGCCGCTCACGAGATTTGCTTGCCTGGATACCTTCCTCGCAATAAAAAGATATAGGGTGGTATGAAACAACCGATGAAAAACTACAGCGTCAGAATGATCCGCGAGGATATGAAAAATATCCCGCAATTCCCTCTTCCCAAAGGGTTTGCCATGCGGAATTACCGCCCGCACGAAGGGGCTATCTGGACGCGGATTCAGCGCGCGGCCGAACCGTACTTCGACGTCGACGACCAGCTTTTTGCGCGCCAATTCAAACGCGATTTTGGGGCACTGGAGGACCGAAGTTTTTACCTGATCACCGACGCTGGCGAAGAAATAGGGACCATTACGGCGTGGTGGCAGCCCGATCTAAGGGGCGCGGATTGGGGCCAGATTCACTGGGTGGCGATTCACCCGGACTATCAGGGGCGCGGGCTTGCCAAGCCGATGATGTCCGTGGCGATGGCTTACCTCAAGCGGTTCCACGAGCGCAGTTTTTTGGGCACCTCAAGCGGGCGGATTCCCGCCATCAAAGTGTATCTCGATTTTGGGTTTTACCCAGACCTTGAAAGAGAGCACAGCCAACAGGCTTGGGCGGAAGTCGCGTCCGTTTTGCAACACCCGGTTTTGAGGGACTGCGGTTTTTAGCAAGGCTACGATAGCTTGGCCGCGCCCGTGCGCCGGGGCCGTACTTCTACCGGCTGCAAGTCGGCGATGCTTTCTTGGAGACGATGCTGCTCAAGTAGCGGCTTTGAGTCTTTGGTCCATTCAGCCCTGCTCGCCGCCTCGTTTGGCCGAGCAGGGTTTTTTGTAGCGCGGTGCCTCAGTTGCTGGCCCTTGCCGACCAAGCGGCGAAGTACCCGGGTGCCCAACGTCTGGCGAGGTAGAAGTTGCGTTTTTGCTGGATTTTGGCGGCCGCTTCGATCCAAGCCTCGGCCCCGGCTAGCTGGGGAAACTCTACAATCCAGACGAAATCGCCGGCCACGTTGGCCCCGAGCAGGCGGAAGACCTCGCCGTGGATGAGGCCGTGCTCTCGGGCTACCTCCTCGTGCTCCGCATTGCCGTGCGGCCAGCCGCCGAAGGCGAGGACGACGATCGAAGCGGGATCGGCGGCCAGCGGCGGGATCACGTGTGGGTCAGTGCCGGGTGCTACCGGCGGCTCGGGCTTGCGGGGCAGCCAAGCCAAGTTTTCTGGTTGCCAGCGGCGGGCGAGTGAATAGTCGTAGAAGCCGTAGTGCCCGTAAGGCGGCTCCACCTCGGCCGACATCCAAGCCTCGGCCCCGGCCAGATGCGGGAATTCGATGGTCCAAAATCGCTCCCAATGGTCGCCGGGTGTCAGCAGGCGGTACCCGTGCAGGCCGATGAGGCCGTGGCGCTCGGCTACGGACAGCATCAGGTCGACGTGCTGGTGCTCGTAGTCGCATCGTTGGGCTTCGTCGAGTTGGTGCCATTCAGGCAAGCGCCCACCGCGGAACAGAATGACGACGCTGTCGCCGCGCACCGAATCAGTCATGCCGGTCCTTTGGTGTTAAAGCCTTCCCCACTACGACAGCGCACCGATCAGCTTGCGGATGTTGGCGTAGTTCGTTTGCATGGCTTCGAGCCGCGAGCCGCTGGCCGGTAGAAAGTGGGTGGCGATCGACAAAACGACGTCGCAGCGATTGTCGCGCAGGTTGCGTAGAATCGTCGGGTAATCGACATCGCCCGCGCCGATGGGCGCGTACTCGAATTCGAGCTTGGGGCCGTTTATGGTGTGCAAATCCTTGGCGTGGACGCCGTGCAGGTAGGGGCGCAGGTTTTCAAATCCAGCAGTGGCATTGTCAATTTCGCCGCAATTGTAGCTATCGGCCGGACACCACAGCGCCTTGAACCGCCGCGAGCCTACGGCCTCGACGATGCGGCGAAAGTTGCGGCTGGTGTTGCCGTAGTTCCACTGCATCATCAGGAAGGCGATATCGACGTCGTATTGCTCGGCGAGGTCGGCGAACATGGAGAACGCTTCGACGAGCTTGGCCATGTCGCCATCGGAGATGATGCCGCCGCGGGTTGCCCAGCGCATGGGCCAAGTGGGCTTGCCGCCGCTGTATTCGGCCGGCCAAGCAAAGCTGCTGCAACCGACTGCGCCGACCCCCAAGCGAGCCGAAACTTCCATCGACCGCTCTAGTTTGGCAAAGTGCTCCTTGAACTGGGCGTGTTCGAGCATCTTGCCCGGCTCCAACTCGGCCAGATGCACGGTTTTGAACAACCCAGCACCATCGAGCAGAAAAAACTCGAGACCGTGCGCGGCCACTTGGGCGGCGGCTTGGTCTATTTCGGCGTCGGCAAGCTCGTACAAGCTGCGATTGTCGGAATGGGTGCCGCACCAGACGTAGTGTGCGCCGAGATCGCGCGCCGTGGCCAGCGATTGCTCAAAGGGCTGTTGCAACTCGCCGAGGTACATCCCCAGCTTGAATTCGTAGTGGTCGCTCATAATCGCTCTTATCCCCGCGATGGCTCGGGCATCTCGGCCCGCGCCGTCGCCGCTAGTTCTTTGAGGTGGCCGTCGTTGGCCATGCGCTGTTCGAGATGCACCATGCGGCGTTTGCTCGCCGTGGCGAGCATGGTTTCGCCGTATGCGCGTTCCGCCCAGAAGCGGGCCAGCCCGGCGATGTCCTGTTTGACGAGGTCGATTTGCTCGTCGGGTACGCGCACCATGCAGTTGATGGTGAACATGCGGCGGCGACCACTGCCGCCGAAGGCCGCGTGTTTGAGGTTGTGCTGGAAGACGACGATGTCGCCGGGGACAATCTCCAGCGCGATGGCCGGGACTTGATCGCCGGAGATACCCCATTGCTCCGGCGACTGCCGCGCGTTTGCTTCGAGGGCCTCGGCGTACTGATCGCCGCGGCGATGGCTGCCCGGTATCACGCGCAAGCAGCCGGTATCGCGGGTCAGGTGGTCGAGGTAGAAGGCGATCTTGACGTGGCGCACTTCCTTTTGATAGCCGTCGGAGTGCCACTGGGTGTCGCCGGCGTAGTAGTTGCCGTCGGAACTGCTGTAGTTGAAGTCGTCGCCGAGCAAGCTGGCGAGCAACCCTTCGATGCGCGCGTCGTCGAGCAGCGCACACAAGCGCTCGTGTTGGTCGATAAAGGGCACGATGCAAGAGCGCCGTTGGCCGTCGTGCGGTTGGCCGTCGTGGCCGCCGCCGCGCTCGGCCCAAACCTGCTCAAAGGCGGCGGTGATCTCGTCGATGCAGTCGGCCATCAGCCCCGGCAGGGCGAGGTAGCCGAAGGTGTCGAAAAAGTTGAGTTGCTGTTGGTTGAGGCGGATCATGGCGGTTCTCCCGCAGAGCTTGACGGAGGGTGGGGGCGGCGATACATTGGCGGCGTTTTTCGCTGCCAGCCAATGTAACAAGGCGTATGCCCTTGTTCAACTAACTACTGGGAATACTACCATGAAAATCATCAGCGTCGGAGCGGTGCTGCTGCAACCCATGCCTTGGGTGCTGGTGAAGGTGCGCACCGATGAGGGGATTACCGGCATTGGCGAAGCCTATCACGGGGCCGGCGTCCACCACATCGCCGTCGATGAACGCCTCACCCAACGCGCCCTCATCGGCCAAGACCCGCGCAATGTCGATAAGCTCTTCCGCGACATGAAAAGTTCGATGTCGGCGTCGGGGTACTATCAAGGGGCGGTGATGAGCGCAATAAGCGGCCTTGAGATGGCGCTGTGGGACATCACCGGGCAGGCCCTTGGGGTGCCGATCTGGCAATTGCTGGGCGGCGCGTACCGCAACTCAATTCGCGTGTACAACGACTGCCACGCCGGCGACGAGGACGACAGTCCCGCCTCTTGGGTAGCCAAAGCCCAGCAAGTGGAAGCTCGCGGCTTTGACGCCATCAAGTTCGACATCGACCCGCGGCCCGACCGGCGCGATCCCTACAACCGCACCATGAGCAACAGCGACATTGCCTTCCACATCGAAGTGGTCACAGCACTCCGCGAGGCCCTGCATCCCAACACAGACTTGCTCGTCGACGCCCACTGGGCGTACGCGCCGCACGACATTCTCAAGGTTGCCTATGCCTTGGAAGCCCTGAATCTGATGTGGTTGGAAGATCCAATTCCGGCCGAAAACGTCGCCGCGCTCAAGGAAGTAAAGGCTGCGACGCGCACGCCGATATGCACCGGCGAAAATCTGTACACGCGGCACGGGTTTCGCGAGTTGGTCGAGACGCAGGCCGCGGATATTATCTCGCCCGATCTGGCCAAGGCCGGCGGCCTGTCCGAGGGCCGGCGCATCGCCGATCTGGCCGACATCTACTACATCCCGATTTCGCCGCACAACATCTGCAGCCCAATCGGCACCGTAGCCGCCTGCCACACGTGCGCTGCGGCCCCCAACTTTCAAGTGCTGGAATTCCACCATCTCGACAACGAGTTGTGGAACAGCCTCGCGGTGGAACGCGACCTGATCGTCAACGGGCGGATCGCCTTGCCGCAGGCTCCCGGCTTGGGCGTCGCGCTCGACGAGGAGGTGGCTCGCAGCGCGGTGCGCGAGGACCTCGGCTTCTTCGCCGCGGAGTAGAGCGTGCATGGTACAGATCGGATTGGCATCCGCTTTTCCCGGCCTGCGCTGGCGTCATCCACTCGCCTAGATGGGCCGCTTTGGCCGCCGAGTGCTTCACCGCGTCTGCGGGCGCGACCAGCCGCCGAGGGTTGGCCGCGCACCGCAGATTGAATTGCTATACGCGGAGTAGAGCTGACGTGTCGCTTAATTACGTATTTCGCCGCTTTGGCGTGTTCCTGCTCATCGTGTGGGCCGGGGCCACCATCAACTTCTTGATGCCCCGGCTGGCTCCGGTAAACCCCATCCGCGAGCGTTTGTTGCAGGCGGTTTCCTTCGGCGGCGCGGGCAAGACCGACATGGAAGCCGTAGTGGCCACCTACGAAGCCCGCTTCGGTCTGGACCAGCCCCTATGGAAGCAGTACCTGCGCTATTTAGGCGATGTGGCGCGCCTCGACTTTGGCGTTTCCATTGCCAATTTTCCGAGCCGCGCTTCCGACATTATTCTGCGCGCCCTGCCGTGGACGCTCGGCTTGCTGACGACCGCGACGCTGATCGCCTTTGCGCTCGGCACAGTGCTCGGCGCGTTGCTGGCTTGGCCGCGCTCCCCCGGTGCCCTGCACTACTTTGCGGCGCCTTTCTTGGCCCTGTCGGCGATTCCCTACTATCTGCTCGGCCTAGTGCTCGTCTTTCTCCTCGGCTTCACCCTGCGCGCCTTTCCCCTCGGCGGCGGTTTCACCTTGGGGACGCTGCCGGGGCCGACCTTGGCCTTTGCCCTTGACGTGATCTATCACTCCATCGTCCCCGCTTTGTCGATCGTGCTGTCGTCGGTGGGGTTTTGGGCTTTGTCGATGCGCGGCATGATGGTCACCGTCCAAGGCGAGGACTACGTCCACTACGCCGAGGCGCGCGGCCTGAAAAGCCGCGACATCTTCTTCCGCTACGCCCTACGCAATGCGCTGTTGCCGCAGACTACGGCCTTGGCCCTGGCCATGGGCTACGTGGTGTCTGGGGCCGTGTTGGTGGAGGTGGTGTTTGCATACCCGGGCGTGGGCACAGTGCTGTACCGCGCCGTGCAGACTTTTGACTACTTCGTCATCTACGGCGTCGTGCTCATGGTCATCTTGGCCATCGCGGTGGTGACCTTGATCCTCGACTTGGTGTACCCGCTGCTCGACCCGCGCATTGCCTACCGCCGATGATGCTTTCGCCTATTTCCATAGCGGCGCGCCGCCATCCCCAGCTTGCGGCCGGCTTAACTATCGTCTTTGTGGTGCTCGCGTTCGGTCCGGTGGGGACTCTGTTCGTCGATACCGACTTGGCCCGCGTCGGTGCGGCCGAGCCGAATCGGTCGCCGTCGTTGGAACACCTGCTCGGCACAGACGCGGGCGGGCGGGATTTGAGCGCGGTGCTGGTGGCGGGTACGCCGCTCACGCTTAGGGTCGGCTTCCTCGCCGGTGCCGTCGGTCTGGGTATCGGCATTATCCTCGGCTTTCTCGCTGGGTACTTCGGCGGCTGGGTAGATACCTTAATTCGGGGGGCGGCCGACGTGCTGCTAACCGTGCCCGGCCTGCTGTTTTTGGTGGTGCTGGCCACTTCGCTGCGCACGGCTGTTACCGTTGATATGATGGCTCTGGTGGTGGCCTCGCTGGCGTGGATGCTGCCGACGCGCACGATCCGCGCACAGGTGCTGTCGCTGCGCGAGCGCGCCTATGTGCAGGTGGCGCGGCTGTCGGGCATGCGGGACTTGGAGATCATCGCCCGCGAGCTGCTGCCGAATTTGCTGCCTTATCTGGCGGCTAGCTTTGTCAGCGCTGTGGCGGCTGCGGTGCTGGCTTCGATCGGTTTAGAGGCGCTGGGCTTGGGGCCGCAGAACGAGCCTACGCTGGGGATGACCATTTACTGGGCTTTGTACTACACCTCGCTGCTGCGCGGCATGTGGTGGTGGTGGGGGCCGCCGATTGCGATGATCGTGCTGATTTTTCTCGGCTTGTTCCTCGTCTCTATGGGCTTGGACCGGATCGCCAATCCGCGCTTGTGGAAGGCCGCACCGTGAGCCGCGTGGTGCTGCAGGTGCAGGATTTGCGCGTTCACTACCACACGCCGCGGGGGCCGGTGCGCGCCGTAGAGGGCGTCGGCTTTGCGTTGCGGGCGGGCGAGCGGCTGGGCTTGGTGGGCGAGTCGGGATCGGGCAAATCCACGACGGCCATGGCCCTGATGCAGCTAATCCGGCCGCCGGGGCGGATCGAAGGAGGCCGGGTCGAGCTCGACGATCTGGAGCTTTTGGCGCTGTCGGAGGAACAGATGCGCGGCGTGCGCTTTGCACGCCTCTCACTTATTCCCCAAGGCGTGATGAACTCGCTCAACCCGGTGATGCGCGTGGGCGCACAGATCGCCGACACGATTGAGGCGCACGAGGAGCGGCCCGACCGCGCGGTTTTGCCGGAACGGGTGCGGAGCCTGCTGGCGCTGGTCGAACTGGACCCGGCGACGGCGCGCATGTATCCCCACGAACTCAGCGGCGGCATGAAGCAGCGCGTGGGCATGGCCATTGCCGTGGCCTTGCGGCCCCAGGTGATTATCGCCGACGAGCCTACTAGTGCCTTAGACGTAGTCGTGCAAAAGCGGGTGATGGACACCTTGTTCCGCGTGCAGCAGCAACTCGACGCCGCGGTGATCTTAGTGGGGCACGACATGGGCCTGATGGCCCAGTGCGTGGACCGCATCGGCGTGATGTACGCCGGCCGCTTGGTCGAACTTGGGCCGGTGCAAAGTCTGCTCAAAGAGCCGCTGCATCCGTACACGCGGATGTTGGTAGAAAGCCTGCCGTCGCTGGAGCGCAAGGGCGTGTTTCGCGGCATTCCCGGACTGCCGCCCTCGCTTTTGCAGCCGCCGCCGGGCTGCCCCTTCCACCCGCGCTGTCCGCAGGTGATGGACCGCTGCTCAAAGCGCGTACCGGCACTCAAAGCAGTGGCTGGCGAGCGCGAGGCGGCCTGTCATCTGCACGTCGAGGTCGCGTGAGTGCGCCCCTGCTCGAAGCGCGGGGGGCGCACCGAGCCTTTGGCGGTGGCGTGTTCGACCGGCAGCAGCTCGTCGCGGTCGCCGACGCCTCGCTGGTGATCCCAGCGGACAAGCCCGTGGTGGTGGCCATTGCCGGTGAAAGCGGCAGCGGCAAGACCACCTTGGCGCGTTTGCTGCTGGGTATCCTGCCGCCGACCGGCGGTTCGGTGCGCTACCAAGGCACGGAATTGAGCGAGCTCGACGCCAAGGCGCACCAGGCGTTTCGTCGGCAGGTGCAGGCTGTATTTCAGGATCCCTTCGAGGTGTTCAATCCGTTCTACCGGGTGGACCATCCCCTCATGGTGCCGATCGCCAAGTTCTTCCCGGGGTTGTCGCGCGCCGAGCGGCGGCAGCGGATTGAGGAGGGGCTGCAAGCGGTCGGCCTGCGCCCGGAGGAGACCCTCGGGCGTTATCCCCATCAGCTAAGCGGCGGTCAGCGCCAGCGCATCATGGTGGCGCGGGCGCTGCTCCTCAACCCGCGCGTAATTGTGGCCGACGAGCCGGTGTCGATGGTAGATGCCTCGTTGCGCGCGACCATCTTGGAGACCTTGTCGCGCATCCACCGGGAGCGCGGCATCAGCTTGGTGTATATCACGCACGATTTGACTACGGCCTACCAACTGAGCCACACCATTCTCGTCATGTACCAAGGTGCGGTGGTTGAGGTGGGTGATGTGGAGCAGGTTATCAAGGCTCCTAAGCACCCCTACACGCAGCTTTTGGTGAGTTCCATCCCGCTGCCGGATGCAACGCGCCGCTGGGGCGAAGACGCGGTTGATGTGGCACCTAGCAGTGTGGCGGAGCCGCCGACTGCTGAAGATGGTGTCAGCGGCTGCGCCTTTGCCGAGCGTTGCCCCCACGCCATGCCGCGCTGTCGGAAACAGCGTCCGCCGCTGGTGCAAACCGATGCCGGTCGCGCTGCCGCCTGCTATCTGTACGAGGACGCTATGGTGCTGTCGGAAGCGCAGGTCGCTGGCTTGTCTTGCGGCGGCCAGTGAACAATGCGGCCCTAAGTGGGCCGTCCCCATTGAGGCTGGTACGGGCCAGTTCACCCAGGAGGCTATCCCCCTGGGTGCGCGGGCGTCCCGCCCGCATTGCGAGGCAGAGGGGGGGCACCCGCGCTAACCCGCCGCGTTTAGCTTGCTAAGAAGCTGTTTTTAACATTCCGCCGTCCCCAATGGATTCCCGTTTTTGCGGGAAGGACAACCCGTAGGGACAGACCTATGTGTCTGTCCCCAAAACAGTGGATTCCTGTGGACGAGGGAAGGACGGCGGGAAGGCTCAATTCCCGCCCCGTGTCGGGGCGCGGGGCAACTCGGCCGCTATTTAATGGGGTCCATTGCGGGGCAACGTCAGTGTGGACCTAGCTAGCGTACTCAATCAGTCCGAGCGACAGGAAGGATGCAGATGGACGTCTTCGCGTTCCGCCAGGAACTCATTGCAGAATACGAACGCTTCTCGCGCAGTTTCACCCGCATCCAGGCGGCCGACATTCGCCAAGTGGTAGATGAAGCGTACGACAGGGGCCGTTTCTGGCCGGCTCCCCTCATCGAGTTGAACCCCAATTTCGTGCCGGGTGGGTCAATTGAAGAGTTGGTGGCCAACGGCATTCTCGATGAGCAATGCGCCCAGATCTTTCGCCTCAAGACCGCAACCGACCCCCGCGGCCGACCGCTCGTTTTGCACCAACACCAAGCCGAAGCCATTGCTATCGCCAGCCAGGGCGAGAGCTATGTTTTGACAACCGGGACCGGCTCCGGCAAATCGCTCAGTTACTTCATCCCCATTGTCAATGACGTATTGCGGCAGAAGAAGTCCGGCGGCCCCGGCAAGGGCATCTGTGCCATCGTGGTCTATCCGATGAATGCCCTGTGCAACAGCCAGTACGAGGAGCTGGAAAAGTTTCTGCCGCGCGGCGACCAACCCGTGACCTTTGCCCGCTATACCGGCCAAGAAACCAACGAGGATCGGGAGCAGATTGCGAAGAATCCGCCCGACATCCTCCTGACCAACTACGTCATGCTCGAGCTGATCATGACGCGATTCATAGAGACCGATAAAGCGGTGCGGCAACACGCGGCCGGGCTGCGATTCTTGGTTTTGGACGAGTTGCACACCTACCGAGGGCGTCAAGGGGCTGATGTGGCCATGCTGATCCGGCGCGTACGAGAACGGTTCAACGAACACCTCCTCTGCATTGGCACCTCGGCCACCATGGCCTCAGCGGGATCGGCCAAGGAACGCAAGGCGGTTGTTGCCAACGTCGCTAGTCAGCTCTTTGGCGTTCCGGTCCGCGCGGACCACATCATCACCGAAACGTTGGCACCTGTTACCAACGACGACGCGCCGGATGATCCAGCCAGCCTGAGACAGGCCATTGAGGCGGGGGTGCCGGCCAGCCCAACCTACGACGAACTTTCGAGCCATCCGGTGGCGGCTTGGATAGAGCGCAAGCTCGGCCTAGAAAAGCAGGACGGCCAGCTAGTCCGCATCGCCCGGCCGCGCACGATCCGTGAAGCCGCCAAATTGCTTGCCGAAGGCAGCGGCTTGCCGGAGCCAACCTGTCGAGAATATCTCGTGGAGTTCCTGCTAGCGGCCTATCAAAGCCAAAGCGATAGCGGCCGCAATTTTTTTGCCTTCCGGCTCCATCAGTTCATCAGCAGTCCCTCGAATGCGTACGCCACCTTAGAAGCACCCGGCGATCGTTTTATCACCTTAGAGGGCCAACAATTCAAACCGGGCGACCGCAACCGCCGCTTATTCAACCTTGCTTTTTGCCGACAGTGTGGCCAGGAGTACTTCCCCGTCTGGGCACCCATGGAGGCTGGGTCGCTCACGGCCTTTAGCCCGCGCGAGCTGGCCGAACGCTCCAACGAAGCAGAGGAAGTCCTATACGGCTATCTCATGCCAGACAGCGAGGGAGCCTTTGATCCGACCGATATAGCACGCCATTACCCCGAAGATTGGCTGGAATTTCGCCGTGGCGAGCCACGCCTCAAGTCCAACTACAAACGCTATAGTCCCAGCCCCGTTGGCGTGGATACGCTCGGCAAGATCGCCAACGGCGGGTTGTCGGCCTGGTTCATACCTGAATCGTTTCGCTTCTGCCTCAACCCGGACTGCGATGCGTACTACGACAGCAGCCAGCGCAGCGACCTGAGCAAGCTCACCGGCCTGTCCAGCGAAGGCCGCAGTTCGGCCACCACCATGCTGGCACTGTCTGCGCTAAGGCACCTGATCGGCACGGATCTCGATGCAAACACCAAGAAGCTGCTCGCCTTTACCGACAACCGGCAAGATGCCAGCCTCCAAGCAGGGCACTTCAACGATTTCATTCAAATCCTCTTGTTGCGGGGTGCTCTGCTCGCGGCCATACAAAAGGATGGGCACCTCGCCGATGATGTCCTGACCCAACGGGTGCTCGATCATCTGCACTTGGACCCGACCGACTACGCCGCCAATCCCCAAACCAAGGGCCTCCGGGCGCAGAACACCCTTAAAACGCTGCGCGACGTTTTGGGCTATCGCCTCTACTTCGACCTACAGCGGGGCTGGCGCATCAACAACCCCAACTTGGATCAGCTCCAGCTACTCGATATCCACTACCGGGGCTTGGCAGCTTGTTGCGCCGACGAGGAAGAATGGCAGCAAGGGCATCCCCTGCTCGGAGCTATAAACCCCCAACGCCGCTTCGACATCGTCCACAAGCTCCTCGACCGGATGCGCCAGATGCTCTGCATCAAGACCATCTACCTCGACCCGAACTTCCAAGAGCAGACCCGCAACCGCAGCTTCAACGAGCTGAAAGAACCTTGGGGACTGTCCGAAGACGAAAGGCTTTCCTCCGGCGCCTTTATGGTTCCGCGCCCCAGCTCCAGAGCCGGCCAGCCGGCGTACCCATTAGCGCATATATCCCATCGCTCGGCCTTCGGCCGATGGCTCAAGTCGCCAGCGGTGTGGGGCTCGGACAATCCTCATTATCCGGCCAAGTTCGACGAGGAGGTGTACAACAGGATCATGGACGACATATTGCGCGTCCTGACTATCTACGGCTACGTGGAGTCCACCGAGTTGGACGGCCGCCGCGGGTATCGGCTTGATAGCTCGGTGCTCGAATGGCGGCTGTCTGCGGACCCCGGCAAGACCGCCAATCCGTTCTTCCGCGCTCTGTACGCGAATGTCGCGGGGTTGTTAGCCGGCGATGACCGTTTCCTGCACCAACTAGAGGCCCGCGAGCACACCGCCCAAGTAGATGCTGAAGTGCGGGCCCAACGGGAGCTCCGCTTCCGCAAGGGGCTCGAACCCGAACGCATTGTCGCAGGCAGCGTGGAGCCGGCGGGCCTGCCGATTCTCTTTTGCTCGCCAACCATGGAACTCGGCGTGGATATTGCCGCACTCAACGCGGTCTATATGCGAAATGTGCCGCCCACGCCAGCCAATTACGCCCAGCGCAGTGGACGCGCCGGGCGCAGCGGCCAGCCGGCCTTGGTTGTCACCTACTGTGCGGCCAAGTCGCCCCACGATCAGTACTTTTTTGCCGAACCCACGCGCATGGTCTCCGGGGTGGTCCAGCCACCGGCTATTGACTTGGCCAACGAAGACCTCATCCGCAGCCATCTGCACGCGGTCTGGCTAGCCGAGGCTGGCGTCCAGCTAGGCTCATCGGTGCGCGAGGTCCTCAATCGGGAACAGCCTGCTGAGTTGCCCTTGCACGAACACCTCGCCGAGCCCATCGGCAGCACCAAGGCGTTGGGCCAAGCCCACCGGCGAGCGGAGCGCATTCTTGCCATGCTCGCCGCCGACCTTTCTAAGGAAGCCGCCCCTTGGCACACAAAGACGTGGTTGGGCAGTGCAATGAACTCGGCGGCGCGCCGTTTTGACGAAGCCTTCCAGCGGTGGCGCTCTCTTTATCGCGCTACGGCCAGCCAGCTAAAATCCGCCAACGACATTCTCAACAGCGCCGCCGCGACCGAGCAACAGCGCCGCGAGGCTAAGACGCGCTACGACGAAGCCTATACCCAGCAGAATCTACTCCTCGACAGCAAGCCGACGATGAACTCGGATTTTTATACCTACCGCTACCTCGCGGCCGAGGGCTTTTTGCCGGGGTACAATTTTCCGCGCTTGCCGCTTATGGCCTTCATCCCCGGCCGCCGCGAGAAAGTGGTGCGGGATTCATTTTTGAGCCGGCCCCGGTTTTTAGGGCTTTCCGAGTTTGGCCCCCAGTCCATTATCTACCACGAAGGCAGCACCTATCGCGTGCGGCGCATCATACTCTCGGTGCGCGACGAGGCGGCTGATATCACCGCGACCCAACTGCCGGTGCAAGCCGCTCGCCTGTGCCCCAAGTGCGGCTACGGACACTTTGGAGCGCAGAAAAATTCTGAACGCTGCACCAACTGCAACGCGCTCCTCAAGGGCGGGCGCACCATCGCCAATCTCTACCGCATCGCCCAGGTCGCCACGCGACGCGCCACGCGCATCACTTCGGATGAGGAAGAAAGGCAACGGCAAGGGTACGAGATGATCACGACGCTGCGCTTTGCCGAAGAGCGCGGCAAGCCGTGCGTCGAAAGAGTCGCGTTGGTCGCGCAAGGCGAGCCTCTCTTGCAGCTCCAATACGGCCCGGCCGCGACGGTTTGGCGCATTAATCTGGGCTGGCGCCGGCGCGATCAGAAGTCCATTTACGGCTTTAGCGTCGATGCCAACACGGGCGAGTGGACCAAAGATTCACAGGCCCCTACCGATGCAGAAGACGACGGCGTCGGCGAGGGCAAAACCATTGAGCGCATCACGCCTTTTGTCGAGGACACCCGCAATGTGCTCGTAGTTCAACCGCCGACCGCCCTGCCCAACGAGGCCATAATTTCTTTGCAATACGCACTCAAACGCGGCATCGAACAGGAGTTTCAATTGGAAGAAGTCGAGTTGGCGGCCGAGCCGCTGCCCGACCCGAACAACCGCGCCGCCATTCTTTTTTACGAAGCGGCCGAAGGCGGTGCTGGCGTCCTCATCCGCCTTACCAACGATCCGGCGGCGCTCGCCCGGGTCGCTCGCCAAGCTCTACACATCTGCCATTTCAAGTCAAAATCTGGCGACTGGCTCAATTGCGGCGACTTGGCGGATCAGGCCCCTGACTGTGAGGCCGGTTGCTACCACTGCCTGCTGAGCTATTACAACCAGCCGGATCACGCCAACATCGACCGGCGCAACGAGGCCATGCTCGAGCTGCTCTGTCGCCTGACCCGCGCCGCGCACGAGCTAACGGCCGCTGCACCCCAAGCCGCCGCTAGCTTCGACGAATTGAGCAATGCCTCGACTTCAAGCCTTGAGCAGGCGTGGCTCAACTACCTCAAAACAAATGGGTATCACGTGCCAGATCGGGCACAGCCCTACTTAGAGGAGTTCAGGACCCGTGCCGATTTTGCCTATGCCGACCATCAAGCACTGATCTATATCGACGGCCCCCACCACGGCGCACTCCCCATTGAGGAACCCGTCGTCCGCGAAGCTGGCTCCCAGTACTACCCAAGCCGCGATGCCGAGATAACGCAGCGTCTCGAGGAAGCGGGCTTCACGGTCGTGCGTTTCTCGGCAAACCAAGCGTTGTGGGGCCGCATCGTGGATGAATACGCTTGGATTTTTGGGTCGGGAAAAAGCGTCGGGTAGAGGTTGAGCGCAGTAATACTCACGGATGTTCCGCCGCGTTTGTCCTGCTTGGGTAAGCAGGCCGCCAGAGCCGCCGGTGCGGGTAGGCTGGACGCCCGCGCACCCAATTGAGGACGCCGGGGGCCAGCAAGGGGCCGCCGATGGAACGTCAGATACTCAGTAAACGATAGGCAATGACGCCATGAAATCAGCTATTGAATTCAAACCGGGAGATTTGGTTCGATCGCGGGGACGCGAATGGGTTGTTCTGCCCGAGCTGGACCCCCATTGTTTGAAGCTGCGGCCGCTCGGCGGCGCAGAAGACGATGCGACGCTCATCTATTTGCCCATAGAGCCTGAGCAGCCGACCGCCGCGACCTTCGCCCCACCCGATCCCAACAAGCTAGGGTCGCAGCAAGCCGCGCTGCTCTTGCGCGATGCCCTGCGCCTAAAATTGCGGGCCGGGGCCGGTCCCTTTCGCAGTTTTGGCAACATCCACGTCGAACCCCGCGCCTATCAGCTCGTGCCGTTGCTGATGGCGCTCAAGCTGGACCCCATCCGCCTCCTAATCGCCGATGATGTCGGTATTGGCAAGACCATTGAGGCCGGTCTGATCGCCCGCGAGCTGCTCGATCGCGGCGAGATCGAGCAGCTCGCCGTGCTATGTCCGCCGCATCTGTGCGAGCAGTGGCAGCGGGAACTGGCGGAGAAATTCAGCATTGAGGCCGAGGTGGTCCGCACCGGGACGGCGGCACGCCTTGAACGCGGCCTGCGACCAGACGAGTCCATCTTTGAGGTCTATCCGCATGCGGTTGTCTCGCTCGACTACATCAAACCCGCTCGGCGGCGCAGTGATTTTTTGCGCGCCTGCCCAGCGTTGGTCCTGGTGGATGAGGCCCACACCTGCGTCCAGTCCAATACCGCCGCCCGCCATCAGCGCTATCAGCTTCTCAAGGGCCTCGCCGAGCGCGAACCCAAACGCAGCATGATATTCCTCACCGCCACGCCGCATTCGGGCGACGATGCGGCTTTTCACAACCTCTTGGGCCTGTTGGAGCCGAAATTCGCCGGCTTGGCCGAGATGCCCGAAGGCGAAGAACGCCGCTTGCTGCGCCAAGAACTCGCCGGCCATTTTGTCCAGCGGCGGCGCGGCGACATTGCCGAGTGGCGGGATACGGCCCGCTTTCCCGTGCGCGAGAGCCGCGAAGCGACGTACCGGCTGACCGGCGACTGGGGGCGGCTCTTCGACGATGTGCTCTCCTATGCGCGGACCATGGTGGAGCAAGCCAAGGACGGCACTCAGCTGCAGCAGCGCATGTCTTGGTGGGCGGCGCTGGCCCTGCTGCGGTGTATTTCTTCTAGCCCGGCGGCAGCCGTGCTGGCTCTGCGGACGCGCCTGCAAGCTACCGACAGCGCGGCCGAATTGGACCAAGCCGCTAGCGAAACGGTCCTGGACGGAGGGACCGACGATGCCCTGACCCTCGACGAGAGCGTACCGGCCGGCACCCTTGAAGCCGCCGAGGATGCGGCGGCCTTGCAGGGGCTTATTGGGCGGGCGGACGCGCTGCGCGGTCCCAAGCAGGACCCCAAGCTGCAGGCCCTGATCGCCGAAGTGCAACAGCTAATCGCCGCTGGCTTCAAGCCGGTGGTGTTCTGCCGCTACATCGCCACGGCTCACTACGTCGGCGAACACCTAAAGCGGGCTTTGCCAGCCCAAAAAACATGCGTCGCGGCGATCACCGGCGAGCTGACCTCAGACCAGCGCGAAGAGCAAGTGGAGGAGCTGGGAGCCGTCGGCGAAGATTTGGTGCCGATCCTCGTGGCTACGGACTGCCTGTCCGAAGGCGTCAACCTACAGCGGCATTTCAATGCTGTTGTACACTACGATCTCACTTGGAATCCGACCCGCCACGAGCAGCGCGAGGGCCGCGCCGATCGCTTTGGGCAGGCATCGCCCACGGTGCGCACCTTGATGCTCTACGGCGAGGACAATCCGGTGGACGGCGCCGTGCTCCGCGTCATTTTGCGCAAGGCCGAGAAAATTCGCACCGAGCTGGGCGTGGCCGTGCCGTTGCCCACCGACAACAACAAGGTCGTTGATGCCATCATGCAGGCCGTGCTCTTGCAAGGGGCTGGCAGCACCCGCGCCGCGCAGGCCAGCCTCGATTTTGGCGAAACCGAGGCTGAAGTGGACCAGGCTTGGGAAACGGCCCAAGGGCAAATTACTCGCACGGTATTTGCCCAGCGGCGCCTGCGGCCCGACGACGTCCTACCCGAATGGCGGAAGGCGGTTTCTGTATTGGGCGGGCCGGAGGACGTGGCGCGTTTCGTCCGCTTGGCCGCCGAACGCTTGGGGGCACCGCTTGATCCGCGCAACGGGTACAGTCGCCTGCCGGTCGCCCACCTGCCCAAACCGCTCCAAGACCGCCTCGCTGCCAGCGGCGGCCCGGCGGCCGCAAGGCTCGCCTTTGCCCAACCGGCACCCACCGGGGCGACCTACATCCACCGGGCCCATCCGCTGGTCGCGGCACTCGCCGACTACGTGGCTGAACAGGCCCTTGACGCGAGGCAACCCGATCTGGGTGCGCGGGCTAGTGCCATGTTCGTCCGCGGGATCAGCACTCGCACTGTGCTCTACCTACTGCGTCTGCGCGGTCATCTTCAAGTGGAGCAGCGCGGGGCCGACGGCCGCTACGCGCCGCTGAAGTCGCTCCTGACCGAGGAGTGTCTTGGGGTTGCGCTGCGCGGGGGTAGGGATCCTGAACTATTGCCCGAGCAAGATGCGCTAGCGCTGCTATCTTTAGAGCCAGGCCGCAACATGCAAGACGGCCAGCAAACCCTGCTCGTTGGGCAGGCACTCGACGCGATCCCCGCCTTAGAAGACACCTTTACCCGCCTCGCACACGAGCGGGCGCGGGAACTGCTGGCAGACCATCGGCGCATCCGCGAGGCCAGCGACGCGAAGGGCCTGCGCTACGACGTGAAGCCGGCACTGCCCGTCGATAAAATCGGGGTCTATGTTTTTGTGCCGATGGCGAGTTTGTGAAGTGGATAGCAGAGGTCGCTAAGTTGCTTCACTGTCATTCAATGGCTTTGGATTCCCGCCCCGTGTCGGAGCACGGGGTGACGTTCTTGCGCGGGGAAATGACTACAAACGCCGCGCCCGCGGCGGGGCGTCCCACGTTCTGTTTGGTGTCGCGCCGACGGGCAATGTGGTTGGAACCGCCGGCTAGTGAACGGCAGGTGCGATGGGCCTTGGAGGTATTGAGGAAGCGGGGACTGGCAGTGTTCACCGGTCATGGTCGTATGGCTCGTTGGACACGTGTACGAGGCCGATAGGCTGTCTCTTATTACGTCTTATTACGTCTCATTACGTCTTATTACGTCTTATTACGTCTTATTTGCTTGACCTAAGTGCTAAACCCCACCGAAACGAGCGATACGAGACAAAAATGGCGCGTATGCAAAAAGATCGCGGATTTACTGCACTCAGAATCGAAGGCGGCATTTTGCCGCCGGCGTTCCTCCAAACCATCGCCGCTTTAGAGGCTCCCCAGCAGAGCGGCTCCGCCTACGGCCTGTCGCGGTCCCTCGCTCTCAAGGAGGAACTGGCCCGCTACTGGCGCATTGCCCACGATCGGTACGCAAGCTATGCCGCCCGGCGGCTGCGCCACGGGCTCAGTGCTAGTCAAGTCGGCGTGGGCGAATGGCTGGTGCCGTTGCTGCGCGACATTCTCGGCTATGGCGATTTAACCGCGGCGGGAGGCGTTGCGCTGGGCGAGCGCCGTTTTGAGCTGACCCATCGCGCTTGTGGTGCGGCGGTGCCCCTGCTGCTGACCACGCACGACGTTGCGCTCGACAAGGCCGACCCGCGCTTTGGCGACGAAGGGCGTCGGCAGGCACCGCACGGCTTGATGCAAGAGTACCTCAACGCCGAGGACGCTTGTTTGTGGGGGATTGTCGCCAATGGCGCAAAGCTGCGCCTCCTGCGCGACAACTCTAGCCTGACGCGGCCGGCCTGCTTGGAGGCCGATTTGGAGCTGATGTTTGCGGAAGAGCTCTATGCGGATTTTGCGGCCCTTTGGCTGACTATGCACGCCAGCCGGTTGCAGCCAACCAACGGCCAGCCGTCTAGCTGCATCATCGAAAGCTGGCGGGCCCAAGCGCATCAGACTGGTGAACGCGCCTTAGAGAATCTCCGCGAGGGCGTCACCCAAGCCCTGCGGCAGCTCGGCAATGGCTTCCTACAGCACCCGGCCAACCAAGCCCTGCGCGTCGCCCTCGACACCGGCCAACTCTCGCCCGAAGGCTACTTCCAGCAGCTACTGCGGTTTGTTTATCGCCTGCTCTTTCTCTTTACGGCTGAAGAGCGCGATTTGCTGCATGCCCCGGGGGCCACCGACTCCGCGCGGGCCCGGTATGCGGCCGGGTATTCGTTGGCGCAGTTGCGCGAACGCGCCCGCCGCCGCCGTCATTACGACCAGCACCACGATCTCTACGCGGGCCTGCGAGTTGCCTTTGGGGCGCTCGACCAAGGGGTGTCGGGGCTGGGTTTGCCGGCTTTGGGGGGCCTGTTCCGCCGCGATCAGTGCCCGGACTTGGCCGAGGCTACGCTGGCCAATGAGCGGCTCTTAGAGGCGGTGCGCCATCTTGCTTTCTTCCGCACCAACGAGGCCCTCGCCCGCGTCAACTACCGCGACATGGGCACTGAAGAGCTCGGCTCGGTGTACGAAAGCCTGTTGGAGCTTCAGCCGGTGGTAGATGTAAACGCGGCGTCTTGGGCTTTTGGCTTTGTGGGCGATGGGCGTGGCGAAAAGGGCCGCGGCTCTGAGCGCAAGCTAACCGGCTCGTACTACACGCCCGCGACCCTCGTCGGCGAGCTGATTCACTCGACGCTGGAGCCGGTGTTGGCCCAAGCTGTGGCCGAGCACCCCGAAGACCCGCGCCGAGCGATTCTCGCCTTGCGGGTCATCGATCCG
The DNA here is from genome assembly GCA_007571365.1 of Candidatus Latescibacterota bacterium. Taxonomy (GTDB): domain Bacteria; phylum Latescibacterota; class UBA2968; order UBA8231; family UBA8231. The sequence continues at coordinate 1,326 of RKRN01000324.1, read as the reverse complement.
GCGTGTGGCTCGGGGCATTTCCTGTTGGCCGCGGCGCGGCGCATGGCCGCAGAAATCGCCCGCCTTGAAAGCGGCGACACCGCCGATGAAACCGGGCGTCAGCAGGCGTTGCGCCAAGTGGTGCAGCACTGCATCTACGGCGTGGATCGCAATCGGCTGGCGGTTGAGCTGTGCAAGACCGCCTTGTGGATCGAAACCGTGCAGCCGGGCAAGCCGCAGACTTTTCTCGACATGCACATTCTGCACGGCGACAGCCTCGTGGGGGTTCTCGACCCGGAGCGCATGGCAACCGGCATTCCGGCCGCGGCGTACAAGCCCTTGACGGGCGACGACAAGGCCGTTTGCGCCGAGCTGAGGAAGCAAAACCGCCAAGCGGGCCGGGCCGTGCAGGGCAACTTGTTCGACGAAAATAGTTTGCGCGAAGTGGCGGTGGCGACCTTAGACCTCGCCGATATGCCCGAGGACACCCTAGAGGACGTAGAGCGCAAGCGCGCCGCGTATCAAGCTATCGATCGCAGCCGCGAGGAGCTGCGGGCGAATCTGTTCGTCGGGGCGTATTTTGCGCCCAAGGCGCGGGGCAGCGCGGACGTGGTGCCGCTGACCGAAGACCTCAATCGCCTGCAGGCTGGCTTGGTCATGCGGCCGGGCGTGTGCGAGGCGGTGGGCCAGCTAGCCGGTGAGCACGGCTTCTTTCACTGGCATATTGCCTTTGCCGAGATTGTGCAGGGTGGGGGGTTTGACGTGGTGTTGGGGAATCCGCCGTGGGATCAAGTTCAACTCGACCCGCGAGAGTTTTTCGCAAATAGAGACCCCCTGATTGCGGAACAGCCCAATATGGCGGCGCGAAATCGTGCAATTAAAAATTTGGAAACTGACAATCCCAATCTCTATTCCAAATATCAACTCGCCTTGAGGGCGATGAAAGCCACTCAAGAATTCATCCATTCATCTAACCGATTCCCAAAGACTAGTTATGGTAGGTTAAACAGTGCGCCTCTGTTCGCTGAACTCTCCTTAGCAATAGCGTCCCCGCGAGGTAGAGTTGGTATCATCGTACCCAGCGGCATCGCGACCGATTCGTTCAATCAGTACTTCTTCACCGACCTTGTGGAAAATCAAGCCTTAGTCAGCCTCTACGATTTTGAGAATCGGGAAAAGGTTTTCCCAAGCATAGACAGCCGCATCAAATTCTGCCTGCTCACCCTCAGCGGCGCGGACCGCCCCACGCCACAGGCTGAGTTCGCCTTTTTCCTGCACCAAGCCGAGCAACTGCGCGACCCGGCGCGGCGGTTTACCCTGTCGGCGGACGATTTTGCCTTGTTCAAT
>RKRN01000100.1 GCA_007571365.1 Candidatus Latescibacterota bacterium | reverse complement strand
TTTAATCGACACCCAAGGAGCATAGCATGGGCATTCTAAATCTCTTCAAACTCGACGGCCAGACGGCCCTCGTCACCGGATGCCGCCGCGGCATCGGGCGCGGGTTCGCGCAAGCCTTGGCCGAAGCCGGAGCCGATATCGTCGGCGTCAGTGCTTCATTGGAAGCCGATTCAGCGGTCGGGCGGGACATTGCCGAGCGCGGCAAGCACTTCACCGGCTATGCCTGCGATTTCAGCGACCGGGCGGCCGTCCGCGCCTTTGTCGAGCAAGTCCACGCCGACGTCGGCCCCATCGACATCCTCATCAACAACGCCGGCACCATTCGGCGCGCTCCGGCTGCGGAACACGCCGACCAAGACTGGGACCACGTCATTGAGGTCAACTTAAACGCGCAGTTCGTGCTGGCCCGGGCATTCGGCCAGCAGATGCTGTCTCGCGGCCGCGGCAAGATCGTCTTCACCGCTTCAGTGCTGACCTTCCAAGGCGGGATCACCGTGCCAAGCTATGCCGCAGCCAAAGGCGGCATCGGGCAGCTAACTATGGCATTGGCCAACGAGTGGGCCGGTCACGGGGTCAACGTCAACGCCATTGCCCCCGGCTACATCGCCACCGACAACAATCAGGCCCTGCGCGACGATCCCGGGCGCAACGAGCAACTACTGGTGCGGATTCCGGCCGGCCGCTGGGGTGCGCCGGACGACTTAAAAGGCGCGGTAGTGTGGCTGTCGTCGCCAGCCGCCGACTACGTGCATGGGTCTATCGTAGTCGTCGATGGTGGGTGGATGGGGCGGTGAAGTGGAAGAGGCCTATTTGCTGGCTTTCTGGGGCAAGACGTCTCGTAGTTATGGCGATTCCTCGGAAACTGTATTCAATGATACACGTAGCTATAAACCTGCATTACATCACTTAATAGATGTCGCCGCCGTTGCCCTCCAATGGCAGCAATTGAATCCGGCCCGTCTTGAGCGCGAGGCCGCTCTGCTAAAGGTGCGTCCAGAAGGCTTAGCCAAGCTCGCGGCTTTGCTGGCTGGCGTCCACGATCTCGGCAAATTTTCACGCGGCTTTCAGGCGAAGGTGCCCGAACTGTGGCCCGACCAGGTGCTTGGTCAGAGAGAACAACTCGCCGACCGCGGCCACTGGCGCAACACGGCTATCCTGCTCAGGGCTGATCCCATTTACAGAGAGCTCAAGAACCTGTTGCCCGGCGTTCACAATAACGCCCCGATTATCGCCGCTGTTGCAGGGCATCACGGACAGCCTCCTGGGGGCAATGAACTAAACGCCCGGGCATTACGCGACCCGCAACTTGGCAAGCAATGCGTAGATGCGGCTTATACAGCTTTTTGTATCCTCCGCGATTTGCTAGGGCCGCAGCCGCTATCGTCGCTCAAACAAGCAGCGCAGTGGTCTTGGTCTTTGTCTGGGCTTGTCACTCTGGCCGACTGGATTGGTTCAGACAGGCACTACTTCGCGTTTGCGTCGCTTGATACGCCCATAGAAGAGTACTGGTTGCTTGCATCTGAACGGGCGGAACAGGCTCTGAGGGGCAAGGGCTTGTTACCGCGGCTACCGAAATCTCGTCCGAGTTATGCTCTCTTCGCGCCCCAAGTTACCGACCGGCCCCGACCTATGCAGAAACTGGTGGAAGCAACGCCACTGGCCGCCGGAGCGCAGTTGTTCATCATCGAAGATACCACCGGTGCCGGAAAAACCGAGGCCGCTATTATGCTCGCGGCCCGGATGATGGCTGCTGGCAAGGGCGAGGGGCTTTATTTTGCCTTGCCGACCATGGCTACGGCCAACGCTATGTATGATCGTTTACAGGGGGTTTACGACAAGCTGTTTGAAGCTTCCTCGCAGCATCCTTCGCTCGTGTTGGCCCATGGCAGGTCGCAGTTATCCGCGGAGTTTCGCGCTATGGTCCGTTCCACCGCTATGTCCCATGGCAGCGAGGATGAGACCACAGCCGCCTTTTGCGCCCAATGGATCGCAGACGACCGGCGCAGGGCCTTTTACGCCGATGTCGGCGCGGGGACCATTGATCAAGCCTTTCTCTCGATACTCCGCAAAAAACATCTAACCTTGCGCCAATACGGATTGGCCGGCCGCATTCTCATCGTGGATGAAGCCCACTGCTTTGACGCCTATATGGGCGAGGAACTTTCAGCACTATTGGAACTTCACGCCCAAAATGGTGGATCCGCTATTGTACTCTCGGCGACCTTATCGCTTGAGCAGCGACGCAACATGGCCAAGGCGTTCGCCCAGGGCCTCGGCCTGAGAGACCCAGACGATTTGAGTGATCAATTATGCAGCAAGGCGTACCCGCTGCTCACCTCAGTCGCCCTCGGCAGTGCCGAGGAATGTGAGCCGGGCTTTGACTCTGCGTTGCGTCGTAGCGTACCAGTAGAACGCCTGCCGGACCGGACAGCCGCCGCGACCCAAGCTCTCGCCGCGGCAAAAAAGGGCGCGGCTGTGCTAGTCATCTGCAACGCCGTAGATGAGACCATTGCTGTCCATACCTCACTCACAGAACAGATGGATGTGCCACAGCGAGTGCATTTGTTCCATGCACGGTTCGCCCAAGGCGATCGACAGGCCATAGAGGAGAACGTATTGCGCCGATTTGGCCGCGAAGCCAAAGCAACGGCCCGGGCCGGCCATATCCTTGTAGCCACACAGGTGGTTGAGCAAAGCCTTGATCTCGACTTTGATCTCGTCATTTCCGATCTCGCGCCGGTAGATCTCATCATCCAGCGAGCCGGCCGGATGTGGCGTCATTTAGACCAGCGCCCGCCGAAAAGTCGGCCGGTAGAAGGGCCGCGTTTGCTCTTGGTTTCACCAGACCCGGAGCAAGTAGAGGACAAAAACTGGCTTGAGCCGGTACTGGGCAAAGCAGCCTTTGTGTACCAACATGCGGGCGTCATGTGGCGCAGCGCGAAGGCCCTGTTTGACGCCGGGCGCATTGACACGCCAGACAGCTTTCGCCCGTTGATTGAATGCGTTTACGCCAAGGAGGATGTGCCACCAGCCCTAGAAGAAAAGCAGCTTGAGGCCGAAGGGCAGGAAGGGGGTAGCCGCTCGCTAGGGCACTATAATGTCGTGGATCTTAAAGGGGGCTACGGTCATCTGCCGACCGAGTTGAGCAGCACAGAGGATATTGGCACTCGGCTGGGCGAACCAACCGTCACGTTGCGCTTGGCTCGAATAGAGAAAGGGCGTCTTGTCCCTTGGTGCGCGGCAGATAACGACCTCAAAAGGGCTTGGGCCTTGTCCGAAATCCGGGTGCGGGAGCAATTTCTCGGTGGAGCGGAGCCACCACCCGAAGACCAGGCTCTTCAAAAGCAGGTCAAAAGCGACTGGCCGGAGTGGGAGCGGGCAATATGGATTGTCGCGGTAGAAAAAGATGGTACAATGCGGTTGGAAGGGGCGGATAGGGATTTTATTTATTCTTCAGAACAAGGCATGAAGAAGTTGCCGCATGAATAGACGACGAATCAGTCGGTATCTTGGCAGTCGGCGCAGCTCTGGCCGGCCTGCTCTTGGCTACTCAACCGAGACTTGGAAGCGCAAATTGAAAGGCTTGACGGGCGTATTAACCGCATTGAGAGCCAGATGCATGTGACCAATGAGTGCCTAGCACACCTAGAAGGGCGCATTGAGGATCTAGACTACTTCGCGGCCAATCGGCCATCGCCTGCCAATGTATAACAGACGCCATAAGTACTCTCCTCGCCTCAACTCCCGCATACACGGGGCTTTTAGTTCCGTCCACAGCCCCAATGTTCCGCTTGTTCGCGTGTTCCCCAATACACGCGGAGATTAATTCTACTCCTGCTGTTGGCAAAAATTTTAAGGAGATTTCAATGACTTTCAATCTACTCCGCGATCCCTTTCTCCCGGTCGTCATGCGATCGGGAACACAGAGATGGCTTGCATTCCCTGAGTTAGCAAGCAACGGCTTAGACGAGGACTACCCAGTTGAATTCGACTGGCCGCGTCCAGATTTCAACATGGCGAGCTTTGAGTTCTGTATCGGCGTGATTTCGCTCGCACTCGATATCCGCGACGCGGACGACTGGCGTCTATTCTGGACCAGTCCGCCAGACCAAGACGCACTCGCCGAAAAACTCGCCCCTCTTGTCCACGCCTTCGACCTCAACGGCGCGGGGCCGCGCTTCTTGCAGGATTGCGATCCCCTGCGAGGCGACGAGACCCTTATCGAATCGCTGCTCATTGACGCACCGGGGCAAAACGGCCAGCGCAAAAACTCGGATCTGCTAACCCACCGCAGCCGCTATGCCGCCCTCGGCCTACCGGCAGCGGCCATGGCACTATACACCCTGCAAGCCTACGCACCATCTGGCGGTGCCGGGAACCGCACTTCCATGCGCGGCGGAGGGCCTTTGACGGCCTTGGTCGTTCCGGCGACTCAGGACGGCGCACCGCCGGTCTCTTTGTGGCGCAAAATTTTTGCCAATGTTGTGCCTTGCGATAAGCGACTCCGAATAGACGAGTTGCCCAAAGCCTTGCCTTGGATGGCTCCAACACTCACGTCAGAAGGCAAGTCACCGCGTACAGTGCACGAAACCGACCCAGACGCCCACCCCTTGCAGGCGTACTTCGGGATGCCGCGTCGCATCCGGCTGGTCTTTTCCCGCGAGCCAAGCATCTGCTCTATGACCGGCGAAAAAGGCCCGCTCGTAACCGGATTCAGCCAAAAACCTTATGGCACAAATTACGGGCTTTGGGTGCATCCACTAACGCCCTATCGCCGCCGGAAAGAGGCCGGAGAACCCTATTCCGCCAAGCCAAAATCCGGACGCTTCGGCTACCGCGACTGGGTCGCCGTCGCGGTAGGAAGCAAGGAGGGCAAGCTGGCTGAACAGCCCGCAAACATCAAGCTCGCCAAAACAGATCGCCCCGATGATCTCAGCCAAGACCGCCAAGTGGCCGATGCGCGCATTCGGGTCGGCGGTTGGGCTATGAACAACATGGAGGCAATCGCCTATCTCGTCGCCGAGCAGCCCTTGCATCTGGCGACGACAGCCGATCGACAAGAGGCCCTTGACGAGCTCGCTCGCCAGCTTTCAGACGCTGCGGACTACGCGGTTTCTCAGTTGTTAGCAGCCTTGAAAAAGGCCCTCTTCAGCAGACAGACCAATGCTTCAAACGATAAAGGGCTCCTCGACCAAGCACGGACCGACTTCTACGCTGCAACAGAGGACTCTTTCCACCGCATGCTCAACGAGCTATTGCAAAAAATGCCCGAGGATGGTCGCTTGGCGGAAGCGGCAGACTATAAACAAGACTGGCTAAAGATCATGCGCTGTACAGCCTTGGCGACTTTTGACCGCTTGGCACCCGTACCGATACAAGATGCCGAGAAAGCCAAGCCTATCGTCAACGCCTACGGCATCTTAAACGCAACTTTTGCCGGTCGGAGCAAGGAGAGCAAATCGCTTTACGACAAACTCGAACTTCCCTTACCAGAGAAAACGCAAAAGGAGGTCACTTAATGCAGCACGAGCGGAATAGTCCCACCGTTAATGCGGTGGTGAATTGGTGGAAATTGATCCATGCCGAGCACGGAGACCGGGGTGCCCGAGCGCGGCTGAAGCGATGCGACGGCGTATTCGACGCACTTTTAGAGCCAGAGACCCATAAGCTGATCGCTAAGGTTCGTGAAAATGGCCATGCGTCGGAGAAAAACCTCGCCGTGCTAGCCCTGGCCCTAGCTAGGGTTAAGCCTACTGAGCAGCCCGTCCGTTTTCCCACTTTCGCCGCTGCTTTGGGCCAGCAGCCGAGCGACGCCCGGCCTCGCCTATCCCCCATGCGTTTTAGCTCCTTGCTCCGGGCGAGCGAGGATACCGACGAGTTCGCCCGAGCACTGCGCCGAGCACTGGCGATCTTGGGCGACACTCCCTTTAACGTTCGCCGCTTTATCGGCGACGTACTCTTTTTTACCGACCAAACTCGGCAGCGATGGACCTTTGAATACTACCATACGCGCCGCACCGATACCGTAGAAAACACTCAATCTCCAGAGGAGACCCAACTATGAGTCGCTTTTTGCAAATGCACATTCTAACAGCCTATCCGCCATCCAACCCCAATCGCGACGACCTCGGCCGCCCCAAGACCGCCGTCATCGGCGGCGTGTCGCGTATGCGTATTTCTAGCCAAGCCCTCAAACGCGCCATCCGCACCGACGAGGCGTTCCGCTCGGCCCTAACGGGCAATCTGGGCGAGCGCACTCAGCGCATGGGCGACAAGGTGCGAGAGCACCTGCTCGAAAAGGGTGCTGCAGAAGACGAGGCCCTCGAAATCGCCCGGACCATTGCTGCCCTGTTCGGCAAGGTAAAAGGGGCAAAAGACGCTCATCCAGCCTACACCGAACAGCTAGCCTTCATTTCGCCAGAGGAACGCACTACCGCTTTTGGGTTGGCGGAGCAAATACTGTCTGGAGAAGTGGAAGTTCCTACGAAAAAGGAAAAAGGGAAGGACAAGCCAGACTTGGAAACGTTCCGAAAGAAGTTCGCCCCCAAAGCTCTTCAAGCAGCCGACGGAGCGGTTGATATAGCCATGTTCGGGCGCATGTTGGCCGACAATCCTCACTTCAACCGCGAGGCCGCGGTACAGGTAGCGCATGCCTTTACCACGAACCGAGTCGATATCGAAGACGATTACTACACGGCTGTTGACGACCTGAAAACCCCGGCCGAGGATGCGGGCGCGGGCTTTATCGGCGAGGCTGGTTTCGGCGCGGGCGTATTCTATCTCTACGCCTGCGTAAACCGAGAGCTGCTTTTGAAAAACCTTTCGGGCGATACAGATTTGGCAGGCCGGGCACTCTCTG